>NZ_JBEAFH010000048.1:0-96818 GCF_040061575.1 Klebsiella sp. CB_Kp196 | reverse complement strand
CATCGCTGAATCCCGCTGACCCGGCGGGCTGTAAGCCGTTGTTCCGTGTCAGTGGGAGCGCATTATAGGGAGTAATTCCGAAGTGACAAGGGGAAATTTCAAAAAACTTTTCGTTCGCTCAACTTTCCATCACCAGGGTGATTTAACGCGCTATTTGCTGGTCATTTGCGCAATTTCCCGCGCAAATCTGCCCACCTGCTGCCAGTCGGTATACACCACTTCTTTAGTGACATCCGTTTCGCCGCCGGTCATCTTCATAATAAGGCGAATCATAAACCGATCGTACCAACGATAGCGTGGATAGCGGAGCGCGCCGGCAAACACCGCGCAGTGCTGCGGCTGCCACGGCGAGTTAAGCAGAAACTTGCGGGTGTAGCTGTTGGTCTGCGGCGTTCGTTTTTCTGGCTTACGCGCGACGAGGTTGACCGAGAAAAAGGCGCCCGGTAGCGCCTGCAGCGACTGAAGATGCGTTTTTACAAACCGTTCTAAGGCGGGATGAAAATGACCATAGCGGATTGATGCGCCGATGACGACACGATCGTATAAGGGCCACTCCACTTCATTGGTGCGGTTGAGATCGATCGTGTCCGCATCAATCCCCTGCTCTTTTAATTCAGATGCCAGATAGGAGGCGATTTCACGCGTCTGTCCGTCGCGGGTAGAAAAGAGAATCAAAGTTTTCACAGGCACTCCTGTTATTCGCGCCAGAAAGTCGGAGTAAATAGCACCAGCAAGGTGAACACTTCCAGACGACCAAACAGCATATTAGCAATCAAGATCCATTTTGCGACAGGGTTCATCGTCGCAAAGTTATCCGCCACAACGCCCAGCCCAGGGCCAAGGTTATTCAGCGTCGCAACGACCGAAGCAAAGGCCGAGAAATCATCCACGCCGGTGGCGATAATCGCCAGCATACTAATGATAAACACCAGCGCATAGGCGGAGAAGAATCCCCAGACGGCTTCCAGGATACGTTCCGGCAGCGCGCGGTTCCCCAGTTTAATACTGTATACCGCGTTAGGATGTACCAGCCGTTTAAGCTCACGGTTACCCTGCTTGAAAAGCAGAAGAATACGGATAACCTTCAAACCACCGCCAGTCGACCCGGCACAGCCGCCGATAAAAGCCGAACAGAGGAGGAGGACCGGTAAAAATAGCGGCCAGCGCGCAATGCTGTCGGTCGTGAAGCCCGCCGTTGTCGCCATCGATACAACCTGAAAGAACGCCTGATTCACCGTCATGAGCGCCGAACTGTAGACGTCATGCAGCCACAGCACCAGGGTACATACCACCACCAGCGTGAGCTGCACGCCGATGAACATGCGGAATTCGGGATCGCGCCAGTACACTTTCAGGCTACGCCCGCTGAGTAATGAAAAGTGCAGGCCGTAGTTACAGCCCGATATCAGCAAGAAAATCGCAATAATGGAGTTAATCGTTGGGCTATTAAAGTAGCCCACGCTGGCGTCATGGGTGGAGAATCCGCCAATCGCAATCGTCGAGAAGCTGTGCCCGATGGCGTCGAACGCCGGCATGCCGGCAAACCACAGCGCCAGCGCACAGGCCACCGTCAGTAAGACATAGATAAGCCACAGCGTTTTCGCCGTCTCAGCAATGCGCGGCCGCATCTTGTTATCTTTCAGCGGCCCGGGCATTTCCGCCCGATACAGCTGCATCCCCCCGACGCCCAGTATCGGCAGTATCGCTACCGCCAGCACGATGATCCCCATCCCGCCAAACCATTGCAGCATCTGACGATAGAAAAGAATGGCGTGGGGTAACGAATCTAACCCAACCAGCGTGGTTGCCCCGGTCGTTGTCAGACCCGAGAAGGATTCAAAGAAGGCATCCGTAATGCTCAGGTTGGGCTGTTCAGAGAAGATAAAGGGCAGCGAACCGACGCTTCCGAGCACCGTCCAGAACAGCACGACGATGAGAAACCCTTCGCGGGATTTCAGTTCACCCTTCTCATGACGGTTGGGCCACCACAGCAGCGAACCGATCGCCAGGGCAACAAAAAAGGTCTGGGTAAACGCCCGCCCCGCACCATCGCGATATATCAGGGCTATTAATCCCGGGAGGATCATTGTCCCCGAAAACAAAATGACCAGCAGTCCAACGATTCGGGTTATCGCGCGAAAATGCATCTCTGGCGCTTCCTTTGATATGCAAAAAAATCAGGTGGGGATTATTCGTCAATCTTCAGTAATTGCAACGAACCGCGACTAAAATCAGCCAGTTTTGCTGAAAATAGCGCCACTTCAGCCTGAGGAAGCGCCACGCGCAGCTGAACAGACGCTTGATATTCGCTTTCGACAATTTTCCCTGAGAACTGAGCCAACAGCGTTTCAATCCCGGCCAACTGCCCGTATTCACACTGCAAAGTATACGCGGTCAGCGGCGTCTTGCGCTGTGTTGTCAGCAGCGCAAGCGCCTGGTGCACACCGCCGCCGTACGCTTTGACCAGGCCGCCGGTGCCCAGCAGAATACCACCGTAGTAGCGCACGACGACAGCGGTTATCTCGCCGACGCCGCTACCCATCAGCTGCGCCAGCATCGGTTTACCCGCCGTCCCCGCCGGTTCGCCATCGTCGGAAAACCCCAGCTGCTGCGAGTCATTCGGAGGCCCGGCGACCCACGCCACGCAGTGGTGACGGGCATCCGGGTGATCCGCCCTGACTGACTCGACAAACGCCTTTGCCGCCGTTACGCCGTCGGTGTGCGCCAACAGCGTGATAAAGCGGCTCTTTTTGATCTCTTCCACAAAGGTGGCCGGCGCGGCCGGTATCAACCAGCTTTCCATTACGCCAGTTTCAGATCGCGCGTCATGTTTTCAATACTGTTTTCGTGGATCACGACGTTGTCTTCAATACGAATACCGCCAAACGGTTTCAGCGCTTCAATTTTCTGCCAGTTGAAGTGTTTGCTGAACTGCCCTTCGCGCCACGGCGCCAGCAGCGATTCAATAAAGTAGATGCCCGGTTCAATCGTCAATACCATCCGCGGCTGCAGTACGCGCGTGCAGCGCAGGTAAGGATATTTTGCCGGCGCGGCCAGATGGGTACCCGAATCATCCTGCATAAAACCCGCGACATCATGAACCTGGAGACCTAAAGGATGACCAATGCCGTGTGGCATAAACGGTCCGGTCAGGTCGTTTTCCACCATCGCTTCTTCGCTCATATCTTTGACTATCTGATGTTTGCGCAGCAGTTTGGCAATACGCTGATGGAACTGGACATGATAATCCACGTAGCTCACGCCCGCCTTCATGGTGCTAATCAGCGCCAGCTGTTCCTCATTAACGTCTTTAATCAGTTGAGCATAGTCACTATCGCCATGCGCCGCCCAGGTACGCGTCAGATCCGCCGCATAGCCGTTATATTCCGCGCCCGCATCCAGCAGGAAGCTGCGCAATTCCGCCGGCGCGCGATGATCCAGCTTCGTATAATGCAGCACGGAGGCATGTTCGTTCAGCGCCACAATGTTGCTGTACGGTACATCGGTGTCGCGATGGCCGGTCGCGGTCAGATAGGCCTGGTTGATATCAAACTCGCTCATCCCGGAGAGGAACGCTTCATGAGCGGCCTGATGACCGTTAACCGCTGACTTCTGCGCTTCGCGCATGCAGGCCAGCTCATAGTCAGTTTTATAAGAACGATAGTAGTGCAGATAATCGATCGCCCCTTTCGGGTTGATTTTATCCGCCGCGATATCTAACCCCAACGCACGTTCTGGCACCGGCCCGATATAGGCAATATTGCCGCGCGCGGCAGGCAGCTGGCTACCGATACCATCCGCTTTCGGCAGGGCAATCACATCCACCTCTTCGGTCCAGAATGAGGTCGGCAGCGGTTCCACGTTATGCCAGTAGTCGACCGGCAGATAGAACCACAGTTTGGGTTTATTGACGCCGTCCACCAGCAGCCAGCAGTTAGGGACCTGCGTAACCGGCACCCAGGCTTTGAACTGGGGATTGACCTTGAACGGATACGGATGATCGTCAAGGAAGACGTTGACCAGTTCACCGGAGTGGATCAGCAGGGCATCCAGCTTAAAGCGGGCCAGAACATCGCGGGTGCGTTCTTGTAAGGTAACGATATGATTTTTATAGAGACCGGCAAGGGATTCCATCATTTATCCTTTGATTTTATGAGATCGTGATGCTTCGCATCTTAGCACAATGACCTCAAACGGGGTGATCTCTACTGGGTGTGATCCGACCAGCATTTATTTAAAGTCTTATTTGCAATTTCTTAACATAAAATCCACACTCCGTCTCATCTGGTACGACCAGATCATATTGCTGGATTCAGGAGACTGACATGCTCTACAAAGGCGACACCCTGTACCTCGACTGGCGGGAAGACGGCATTGCCGAACTGGTATTTGATGCCCCCGGCTCGGTCAACAAGCTCGATACCGCAACCGTAGCCAGCCTCGGTGAAGCGCTGGACGTACTCGAAAAACAAAAAGATCTGCAAGGGCTGCTGCTACGCTCCGAGAAAGCCGCTTTTATTGTCGGCGCGGATATCACCGAATTTCTTTCTCTGTTCCTGGTTCCCGAAGAACAGCTCAGCCAGTGGCTGCATTTCGCTAATAGCGTATTTAATCGCCTGGAAGATTTGCCGGTTCCGACCATCTCCGCCGTCAACGGCTATGCGTTGGGCGGCGGCTGCGAATGCGTGCTGGCGACCGATTATCGCCTGGCGACGCCGGATCTGCGCATTGGTCTGCCGGAAACGAAGCTGGGCATCATGCCGGGCTTTGGCGGCTCGGTGCGGATGCCGCGGATGCTTGGCGCGGACAGCGCGCTGGAAATCATTGCCGCCGGTAAAGACGTTGGCGCCGAACAGGCCTTAAAAATCGGCCTCGTCGATGGCGTGGTTAAGCATGAAAAACTGATCGATGGCGCGGTCGCGATTCTGCGTCAGGCTATTAAAGGCGACCTGGACTGGAAGGCGAAGCGCCAGCCGAAGCTGGAGCCGCTGCATCTGAGTAAAATTGAAGCCGCGATGAGTTTTACCATCGCCAAAGGCATGGTGGCGCAAACCGCCGGGAAGCACTACCCGGCCCCGATTACCGCCGTTAAAACCATCGAAGCCGCCGCCCGCTTTGGTCGCGAAGAAGCGCTGGATCTGGAAAATAAAAGTTTCGTCCCGCTGGCGCATACCAACGAGGCGCGTGCGCTGGTAGGTATCTTCCTTAACGATCAGTACGTCAAAGCAAAAGCGAAGAAGCTGACGAAAGATATCGACACGCCAAAACACGCGGCCGTGCTGGGCGCGGGAATTATGGGCGGCGGCATTGCATACCAGTCAGCCTGGAAAGGCGTGCCGGTCGTCATGAAAGATATCAACGACAAATCGCTGACGCTGGGCATGACCGAAGCGGCCAAGCTGCTGAATAAACAGCTTGAGCGCGGCAAAATCGACGGTCTTAAGATGGCTGGCGTCATTTCTACTATTCAGCCAACCCTGGATTACGCCGGCTTTGAACGCGTGGACGTCGTGGTCGAAGCCGTTGTTGAGAATCCGAAAGTGAAAAAAGCGGTGCTGGCGGAAACGGAAGACAAAGTCCGCCCGGATACCGTGCTGGCTTCGAATACCTCCACCATTCCCATCAGCGAGTTGGCCAGCGTACTGAAGCGCCCGGAAAACTTCTGCGGTATGCACTTCTTTAACCCGGTGCACCGGATGCCGCTGGTCGAGATCGTTCGCGGCGAGAAAAGCTCGGACGAAACCATTGCGAAAGTGGTCGCCTGGGCCGGCAAAATGGGCAAAACGCCGATTGTGGTCAACGACTGCCCCGGTTTCTTTGTTAACCGCGTGCTGTTCCCCTACTTCGCCGGTTTCAGCCAGCTGCTGCGCGACGGCGCGGACTTCCGCAAAGTCGATAAAGTAATGGAGAAGCAGTTTGGCTGGCCGATGGGCCCGGCCTATCTGCTGGACGTCGTTGGCATTGATACCGCGCATCACGCGCAGGCGGTCATGGCGGCGGGCTTCCCGCAGCGGATGCAGAAAGATTATCGCGATGCGATCGATGCGCTGTTCGACGCTAACCGTTTCGGCCAGAAAAATGGCCTCGGCTTCTGGCGCTACAAAGAAGACAGTAAAGGTAAGCCGAAGAAGGAAGAGGATACCGCAGTCGATAGCCTGCTGGCGGAAGTCAGCCAGCCGAAGCGTGATTTCAGCGATGAAGAGATTATCGCCCGCATGATGATCCCCATGGTCAACGAAGTGGTGCGCTGTCTCGAAGAGGACATTATCGCCACCCCGGCAGAAGCCGATATGGCGCTGGTTTATGGCCTGGGCTTCCCTCCGTTCCACGGCGGCGCGTTCCGCTGGCTGGATACGCTCGGTAGCGCAAAATATCTCGATATGGCCCAGCAGTATCAGCATCTCGGCCCGCTATACGACGTGCCGGAAGGATTGCGCAGCAAAGCGCGTCATAACGAACCGTACTATCCACCGGTTGAGCCTGCCCGTGCGCCAGGCGACCTGAAAAAGGCTTAAGGAGTCACAATGGAACAGGTTGTCATTGTCGATGCAGTTCGTACCCCGATGGGCCGTTCAAAGGGCGGCGCCTTTCGCCACGTGCGCGCAGAAGATCTCTCCGCGCACCTGATGCGTAGCCTGCTTTCACGCAACCCATCCCTTGAAGCCAGCACGATTGACGATATTTACTGGGGCTGCGTTCAGCAGACTCTGGAACAGGGCTTCAATATTGCCCGCAACGCGGCGCTGCTGGCGGAAATCCCGCATTCGGTACCCGCCACCACGGTCAATCGGCTGTGCGGTTCTTCCATGCAGGCGCTTCACGACGCGGCACGCATGATCATGACCGGCGACGCCACCGTATGCCTGATTGGCGGCGTAGAGCATATGGGCCACGTCCCGATGAGCCACGGCGTAGATTTCCATCCGGGCCTGAGCCGTAACGTCGCCAAAGCCGCCGGAATGATGGGGCTGACGGCAGAAATGCTGGCGCGCCTGCACGGCATCAGCCGCGAGATGCAGGACCAGTTTGCGGCTCGCTCCCACGCCCGCGCCTGGGCTGCGACGCAATCCGGCGCATTCAAAGCGGAAATTGTCCCAACCGGCGGTCACGACGCCGACGGCGTGCTGAAGTCTTACAGCTACGACGAAGTGATTCGCCCGGAGACAACGGTTGAAGCGCTGGCCGCGCTTAGACCCGCTTTCGATCCGGTAACCGGAACCGTGACGGCGGGAACCTCATCCGCCCTCTCCGATGGCGCCGCAGCCATGCTGTTAATGAGCGAAAGCCGCGCCCGCGAGCTGGGCCTGAAGCCCCGCGCTCGCGTGCGTTCGATGGCTGTCGTTGGCTGCGACCCGTCAATAATGGGCTATGGTCCGGTTCCCGCGTCAAAACTGGCGCTGAAAAAAGCCGGGCTCTCCACCAGCGATATTGATGTGTTCGAAATGAACGAAGCTTTTGCCGCGCAGATCCTGCCGTGCATTAAAGATCTGGGACTGATGGAACAGATCGACGAGAAGATCAACCTCAACGGCGGCGCGATCGCCCTGGGTCATCCGCTCGGCTGTTCCGGCGCGCGCATTAGCACCACATTGATCAATCAGATGGAGCGCAAAGACGCGCAGTTCGGCCTGGCGACGATGTGTATTGGTTTAGGTCAGGGTATCGCGACGGTATTCGAGCGGGTTTAATCAAAGAGTCATCTCAAAGCCATTGGTGCCAGAACAAGGCGGCAAGTGAATGAATCCCGATGAGCTTACATATAGTAAGTGATTCGGGTGAATGAATGCAGCCAACGCAGTTATGGTGACAATGGCGAAGAGAGAGGGTTTAGTTGCCGTTCTTCCCGCCTGTCAGGGGCGGGTTTTTTATTTCCGCTATTCGGTTATTATCACCGGATACGTCACGCTCATTAAGGATAATGAAGAGTCATGAAAATAATCCCCATCATTTTTTTGCTAACGACGTTCCCTGCCGCAGCGCTCGCCAGCGAACAGGATAACGCTCAGGCCTGCCTCTCATGGGGGATCGGTAAAATGGCGCAGGATCCGCAAAGCGAGCGGTTCAAGGATCTGACCGTCACCGATATCACTACCGAACGCTATGATGAGAAGATAGGCAGCCAGCATATCGCGACGCAGCTAGCCGCCACGCTGGAAAAAGAAGGGAACCCGGTAGGGAAAATGCTCTGTTTGCTGGAAAACGAGCGACCGCTGTACGTTTACTTCAGCGATGCCCGGTAACAACAGCATCCGGGCCAAAAGCCCGGATGCCGGCAGAGCGGCTATCAGATAAACGCAAAGGCATCGCCAAACAGGCGATCTTCGCGCGCGCCGCGCTCGTTGCAGAACAGGTCGCGGGCAATTTTCGCCATCTCGAAGCGGCCAGCGATATAGATATCATGCTCGCCCAGCGTACCGTAATCCTGCAGAACCGCCGTGAGTACGGTTCCGGTACGGCCACGCCACTCGGCGTCAGGCTGCTCAACAACGGGTTCGACGCGCAGGCCCGGATGCTGCAGGCTTAACGCTTCGAGCTCGGCCAGGTCATAGAGATGTTTCGCTTCGCGCCCGCCCCAGTAGATGGCGATATCGCGATTCGGATTGCGCGCCAGCGCGGTGAGCAGAATCGAACGCACGTAAGAGAAGCCCGTTCCCCCGGCGATTAAAATCAGAGGACGTTCTTCATCATCGCGCAGCCAGGCTTCGCCATGCGGCATATCGACCTCGATTTGACGCTCTTTCAGGATTCGATCCATCACCGCCATCGCATACAGGTTCAGTTCAGATGCACCGATATGCAGCTCGATAAACTCCTGTTCCGACGGCGTGGAGGCCATCGAGAATGGGCGCTTATCGCGTTCGTCCATCACGACCATCAAATACTGACCGGCACGGAAGGAAAACGCCGCTTCCGGCACTAATCGAACGCGATACACAGTATCGGTAATCGCCTCCACTGAGGTCACTTTACAGCTTAAGGTTGTCATGCGTCCCCTCTGTCGGGTCTATTGTGCAAAACAGCGGCGTAGCCCCGCTTACTGTTATTTGAAGATAGCCAGTTCATCCCAGATGGCGTCGACGCGCGCCGTCACCTCAGGATCTTTCTTGATCGGACGACCCCACTCGCGCTGGGTCTCTCCAGGCCATTTATTTGTGGCATCCAGCCCCATTTTTGAACCCAAACCGGAAACCGGTGAGGCAAAATCCAGATAATCAATTGGCGTATTTTCTACCAGTACCGTATCACGCGCCGGGTCCATACGGGTAGTAATCGCCCAAATCACATCATTCCAGTCGCGCGCGTTGACATCGTCATCGCAGACAATAACGAACTTGGTATACATGAACTGGCGGAGGAACGACCAGACGCCCATCATGACGCGTTTCGCGTGACCGGCGTACTGCTTCTTCATCGTGACGACCGCCAGGCGATAGGAACAGCCTTCAGGCGGCAAATAGAAATCCACGATTTCAGGAAACTGCTTTTGCAGAATGGGGACGAACACTTCGTTCAGCGCAACGCCCAGTACCGCCGGCTCATCCGGCGGACGCCCGGTATAGGTCGAGTGATAGATGGCATCTTCACGCTGAGTAATGTGGGTAACGGTAAAGACCGGGAAGTTATCCACTTCATTGTAGTAGCCAGTATGGTCGCCATAGGGGCCTTCCGGCGCCATTTCTCCGGCTTCAATATACCCTTCCAGCACGATCTCCGCGCTGGCGGGCACCTCAAGATCGTTAGAGATGCACTTCACGACTTCGGTTTTGGTGCCGCGCAGTAGCCCGGCAAAAGCATATTCGGAAAGAGTATCCGGAACCGGAGTCACCGCCCCGAGAATGGTTGCCGGATCGGCGCCCAGCGCGACGGAGACCGGGAAACGCTCGCCAGGACGCGCCGCGCACCACTCCTGGAAGTCCAGCGCGCCGCCGCGATGCGATAGCCAGCGCATAATCAGCTTGTTCTTGCCAATCAGCTGCTGGCGATAAATGCCCAGATTCTGCCGCTCTTTATGCGGGCCGCGGGTCACCGTCAGACCCCAGGTGATCAGCGGCGCGGCATCTTCCGGCCAGCAGGTCATGATCGGGATACGGGTCAAATCAACTTCATCACCCTGAATGATTTTTTGCTGGCACGGCGCTCCGCGCAGACGCTTAGTCGGCATATTCAGCACCTGTTTGAACTGCGGCAGCTTATCAAACAGATCGCGGAAACCTTTTGGGGGTTCCGGCTCTTTCAGGAATGCCAGAAGCTTACCCACTTCCCGCAGAGAACTGACATCCTCCTGCCCCATCCCCAGCGCGACTCGCCGCGGCGTGCCGAAAAGATTACACAGCACCGGCATGGCGTAGCCCTTGGGATTTTCGAATAGCAGCGCCGGACCGCCAGCTCGCAAAGTGCGGTCGGCAATTTCGGTGATTTCCAGGTGAGGATCGACCGGCAGGGAGATCCGTTTCAATTCCCCCTGCTGCTCCAGTAATGTCAGAAATTCGCGTAGATCGTGGTATTTCATGGAGTTGTTATTGACCTCTATACAGGCGGGTGATTATACGGCGTTCGCCGGAGCTATGCTGTATTTTTGTTAAATTAGCGTGAAAGAACGCTGAAATTTAGTTTTCACCCGCAATGATTTCGCGATCGTACCGGGCTTTTGTTATGCTTGCAGCTAGTAGCATTGGAAAGAGTCATTATGCAAGCCTGGTACTTACTTTATTGCAAACGTGGGCAGCTTGAACGAGCCCAGGAACACCTTGAACGGCAGGCCGTCAATTGCCTGATGCCAACGATCGAGCTGGAAAAAATCGTCCGCGGTAAACGCACGACGGTCAGCGAGCCCCTGTTCCCAAATTATCTGTTTATCGAGTTCGACCCGGAAGTGATTCATACCACTACCATCAGCGCCACGCGCGGTGTGAACAGTTTTGTGCGTTTCGGCGCGCTGCCCGCTATCGTGCCATCTGCCGTCATTCATCAGCTTTCCATCTACAAACCGGAAGGTATCACCGATCCTGAAACGCCGCACGAAGGCGACAGCGTGCTGATTACCGATGGCGCTTTTGAGGGTCTGCAGGCTATTTTTACCGAACCGGACGGCGAAGCCCGCTCGATGCTGCTGCTGAATCTGCTTAACAAGCAGGTGCTCCAGAGCGTTAAAAATACTGACTTTTATAAAATCTGACGGCGCTTAAAAACCCACGCCAAAAAGTCTTCTGACGTTAGCATCAGTCACGTCTTCCAGCCATTGCGCCTCCTCCCCACGCCATTGCGCGATGCGGGTCAGAATATGCGGCAGGTAGGCGGGCTCATTGCGGCGAGAAGCGGGTTTTGGCAGCATATCTCGCGGCAACAGGTACGGCGCATCGGTCTCAATCAGCAGGCGCTCTGCCGGAATATCGACCAGCAGCTCTCGCAGCTCCAGCCCCCGACGCTCATCGCATACCCAGCCGGTGATACCAATAAATAAACCGTGCTCCACGCATTCGCGCATCTCTTCGCGGCTACCGGTAAAACAATGCACAACGGCCCCCGGGAGCTTATCAAGCCAGGGCACCAGCAGGGCCAGGAAGCGCTCGTGCGCATCGCGGCAGTGCAGAAATACCGGCATCGACAGCTCCGCGGCCAGCGCCAGCTGAGCGCTAAACGCCGCTTCTTGCTCCTGAGGCGTCGAAAAATTGCGGTTGAAATCCAGCCCGCACTCACCCACCGCAACGACTTCCGGCTCGCGAGCCAGCGCATAGACCGCTGCCGCCGCCGAGTCCGTCCAGCTGCGACTGTCGTGGGGATGAACGCCGGCCGTTGACCAGCACCCGGAATAACGGCGCGCCAGCTGCTGCGCCTGCGCGCTTTCATGCAGGTTGGTTCCCGTCAATAGCATCCCGCTGACGCCCGCCGCCCGGGCCCGGGAAACCACCTCGTCGCGATCGCGGGAAAACTGCGAACTGGTCAGATTTACGCCGATATCAAACATCATCGCTCCCATACGGCAACCGCCCTGGCGGGCGGTTGAACGTTATTCTTCTTTGCCCTGCGCCTCTTCGGCAGCGGCATCCTCATCACGCGTCAGGCGTTTACCGGTGTAGAACCGCGCGAAGAAGACCCCGACCTCAAACAGACAGTACATCGGAATCGCCAGCAGGGTTTGCGAGAACACGTCCGGCGGGGTCAGCAGCATCCCGACAACGAATGCGCCAACCAGTACGTAGGGGCGTTTCTTACGCAGGTCGTCCGGCGTGGTGACGCCCATCCAGCACAGCAGCACGATGGCCACCGGAACCTCGAATGAGACGCCAAAGGCGATAAACAGCGCCATCACAAAGTCGAGGTAGCTGCGAATATCGGTAGAGACCTGTACGCCTTCCGGCGCCGCGTGGGTCAGAAAACCAAACGCCAGCGGGAAAACGACGAAGTAGGCAAAGGCCATGCCGATATAGAACAGCAGCGTACTGGAGACCAGCAGCGGCATAACCAGCCGACGTTCATGCTTATACAGCGCTGGCGCCACAAAGGCCCAGACCTGATACAAAATGACCGGGACCGACAAAATTATCGATACCATAAAGGTCAGCTTGATCGGCGTGAAGAAAGGCGAGGCCACATCCGTGGCGATCATGGTCGCACCGACCGGCATCTGCCGAATCAGCGGCGCGGAAACCAGCTGATAGATATCGTTGGCGAAATAGACTAACGCCAGGAAAATCACCAGAATCGCAAGAATGCTGTTGATCAAGCGCTTGCGCAGCTCAATCAGATGCGTAATTAGCGGTTGAGTATCGTCTACGCCCATTTTTACTGTTTATCACTCGGTACAGGGGAGGAGGAATCGGAAGCCGACACGGCAGCTTTCACTTTCGCTGCCGGGATTTCACTCTGCGAAGCGGGGAGTTCTTCAGACACGGAGTCAGGCGCATGCTCTGGCGCACTGGCCTGATGTTCAGCCGTCGCTGGCGTCACGTCCTTGCGCTGCTCTTCACTCCCTTTTACGACCGGGTTGTGAATGGTATTGGCTTCATCGCTGGCTTTTTCAGGATCGTGGGCGGAGTAGGATCGCTTCATAGATTCAGCCGCTTCACGCAGTTCATCCATTGAAGCTTTTAGCTCGGGCGTCAGGTTGTCCAGGCTGGCCTTTTCCACCTTTTTAAGGCTTTCCTGAAACTCCTGCAGTTTTAATTCCTGGGTAATTTCATTTTGTACGGTAGCCGCAAGCGACCGCAGCGTGCGGATCCAGCTCACCACCGTCTTTACCGCTACCGGTAGTCGCTGTGGCCCCAGAACGATGAGGCCAATCACGAATACCAGCAGCAGCTCACTAAAACCGATATCGAACACGAATTACACCTGCTCTTTGTCGTGGCGTTTAGTCTCGTCTTTCTTTGCATCATCCGGCTTATCAGCAAGGGTCTTCGCCGCGAAATCTGCATCCGGCGCGGAGGATTTTTCCGGTTTCTCTTCGTCGCTCATGGCCTTTTTAAAGCCTTTGATCGACGCCCCTAAATCTGAACCGAGCGAGCTCAGCTTTTTTGTCCCAAAAAGCAGAACCACGATGACGACAACAATGAGTAACTGCCAAATACTGATACCACCCATACACATTCCCCTATGACAGATGATGAATTATTAGGACGCATTATACACATTATGCGCAGTGATAAAGGCGGCCGCCGTCAGTTCGTCTTTCGCCAGCCGATAAGCCAGGTTACGACCCCAGCGGCCATCAGCCAGCCTGGCATCATGCCCCACTCGGGACGATGAATGAATAGCAGCGTACCACTCAGTAATAAAACCGCGCCTATACCGAACAAATAGCGGGACTGACCCTGGCGCACGTGCCGCACCTGGATGTCGCGCACGATGGTATCGACGCTATTCTGCAGCTGCTTGCTTTGCTGCAGGCTCTGGTAAACCAGCTCAGGTATTTCCGGCATTCTTTCGATCCAGAACGGCGCTTTTTCTTTAAACGCCCGCACCAGAGCCGGAATGCCCACCTGATCTTTGATCCACGATTCAAGGAACGGTTTCGCCGTTTTCCACAAGTCTAACTGAGGATAGAGCTGGCGACCTACACCTTCTACGTAAAGTAATGTCTTCTGCAGCAGAACCAGCTGCGGCTGCACTTCCATATTGAAACGTCGCGCCGTATTAAACAGGTTCAACAACACGTGGCCAAACGAGATTTCCGCCAGCGGTTTTTCAAAGATAGGCTCGCAGACGGTACGAATAGCAAACTCGAACTCTTCGACGTTGGTATCCGCGGGAACCCAGCCGGAATCAACGTGCAGCTCCGCAACTTTGCGATAATCGCGGTTGAAGAAGGCAATGAAGTTCTCCGCCAGATAGCGCTTATCTTCTTTGTTCAGCGAACCGACAATACCGCAGTCAATACCAATGTACTGCGGATCTTCCGGATGATGACGGCTGACAAAAATATTGCCCGGATGCATGTCGGCATGGAAGAAGCTGTCGCGGAAAACCTGCGTAAAGAAGACCTGCACGCCACGCTCGGCCAGCAGCTTCATGTTAGTCCCTTGCGCTTCCAGCGCGGCGACGTCGGACACCGGGATCCCGTAAATCCGCTCCATCACCATCATGCCTTCGCTACAGTAGTCCGAATAAACTTCCGGGACATAAAGCATTGGGCTCTCGTCGAAGTTGCGGCGAAGCTGGATAGCGTTAGCCGATTCACGCAGCAGGTTGAGCTCATCCAGCAGCGTTTTTTCATATTCGCGAACCACTTCCTGCGGGCGAAGGCGACGGCCGTCCGGTAACAGACGCGGCACCCAGCGGGCAAGACGGTAGATAAGCTTCATATCCGCTTTGATAACCGGCACGATATCCGGGCGGATCACCTTAATGACCACCTCTTTACCGTTCTCTTTCAGACGCGCGGTATGCACCTGGGCAATAGAAGCGGAAGCGAGCGGTTCAACAGAGAAGTCATCAAACCAGGCTTCTACCGGCAGGCCGCCCATGGCTTGCTCAATCTGCTTTTTGGCCTGCAGACCGTCAAAGGGCGCGACGCGATCCTGCAGCATGGCCAGCTGATCGGCAATGTGCGGCGGAAACAGGTCGCGACGGGTCGAGAGCATCTGACCAAACTTGATCCACACCGGCCCCAGTTCTTGTAATGCGAGGCGCAGTCGCTCGCCAAGAGGACGATCTTTATGGCGGTTGGGCATCCAGAACAGCATCCGCCGCCAGATTCGCAGCGGCAGCGTGATACGCATTTTGGGAATGAGCTCATCAAGCCCGTAGCTCAAAAAGGTGTGGACGATAAAATACAGGCGCCGTAATTCTCCTGGCGTCATTTGCCCTCCAGCGTGTCCAGCCGTTTTTCCAGCGCGGCCAGGGTTCGTTCTACCGCAGCGGTTTCCTCTGCAAACCAGGCCAGCTCCAGCGGCCCCGGCGCCAGGCGCCACTCTTCGGTAATCGCTTCCGCGACATAGCGCTGCTGGCGTTGAGCGCCATGCAGAAGAAAGTGAGCGCCGCCGCGGAATACTTTACTAAAGCCTTCCGCAACCACATCACCGGTATACGGGGCAAGCAGTTCAGCCGGATCGAACTCTGCCAGATCGCACAGCGTGACGGTATTTTGCACCACCTGCAGGTCGCCCTGCACTTCAAGATCGCCGCTGCGAATCAGCGCGGTAAGCTGCTGGCGATTGCGCAATTGCGGAAGCACGCTAAGGCGGGTACGTACGGTGCAATCAGCCTCACCTTCCCACGCGCCCAGCACGTCCAGCTGACGTTCGCTAAAAACCAGCACCACAGGATCGGAAAGCTCTTGCAGCTCGATGCGCAGCACTTTCCCCAGCAGGCGCTGGCGCGCGGGTTTCAGCGCCCGATCGCGCCAGAGGAAGGTGTTAAGGACCGTCTCAAGACCGGCGGTGACCAGTGGTTTGAAAGGCATAGCGTCCCTCCTGTCAGAACTTATATCCGCGGTGTAGCGCAACGATACCTGCCGTCAGGTTGTAGTAGTCGACGCTTTCAAACCCTGCGTCCTGCATCATGCCTTTCAGCGTGTCCTGATCGGGATGCATTCGAATAGATTCAGCAAGATAACGATAGCTTTCGGCATCTTTAGCAACCAGCTCACCCACGCGCGGCAGGATATGGAAGGAATAGGCATCGTAGGCTTTACTGAGCGGCTCAATAATCGGTTTTGAGAATTCCAGCACCAGCAGGCGGCCGCCCGGCTTTAATACGCGATACATTGAGCGCAGCGCTTTTTCTTTGTCGGTCACGTTACGCAGACCGAAAGAAATCGTAATGCAATCAAAGGTGTTGTCTGCAAAAGGCAGCGCTTCAGCGTTTGCCTGGACGTATTCCACGTTGCCGACAATACCAATGTTACGCAGCTTTTCGCGGCCCATTTTCAGCATAGAGTCGTTGATGTCCGCCAGCATCACGCGGCCGGTTTCACCCACCAGGCGAGAGAATTTCGCCGTCAGATCGCCGGTACCACCAGCCAGATCCAATACGGTTTGCCCGCGGCGGACGCCGCTGCAGTCGATGGTGAAACGCTTCCACAAACGATGAATACCGAACGACATCAGGTCGTTCATTACGTCATATTTTGCGGCCACAGAATGAAATACATGCGCCACCATGTCAGCTTTCTGCTCTTTGGCGACAGTCTGAAAGCCAAAATGCGTCGTTTCTTGTGAATCCTCAACCATCTCAATGCCTGCTTGCTTATCAAGAAAATGTTCGTTGAGTGTAACAGGTTTAGCGCACTTCCCATACGCTTCAACGTGGCCGGGAGCCGCCCCCAAACATGGCAGTAGCCGTAGGATCGGATGAAATATCGTTATCTTCCGGCGGGTTACCCCCCTGCGCAAGGCGGTATTCTTCATCCTGGGCCGTCGCCTGTTCAACTAACTCAGGATTAATCTCACGCTTAACCTCCACGCCCAGCTCACGGAATGATTCCGCCTGTACCAGCAGGTTACCTCGTCCGGAGGCGAGCTTTTTCATCGCCTGGCGGTAGTTATCCTGAGCTTTATCCAGGCCCTGTCCGATGGCGGACATATCATCGACAAACAGGCGCATCTTGTCATACAGCCGCCCCGCTCTTTCGGCAATTTTCTGCGCGTTACGGCTCTGATGCTCATAGCGCCAGAGATTGGCGATAGTCCGCAGCGCCACCAGCAGCGTGGTTGGGCTCACCAGCATGATGTTGTTCTTCAGCGCTTCGCTAATGAGTTCTGGCTGACGATCGATAGCCAGCAGGAAGGCGGGCTCCACCGGGATAAACATCAGAACGTAGTCGAGCGAACGCAGCCCCGGCAGCTGCTGGTAGTCTTTACGCCCCAGCAGGCGCATATGGTTGCGTACCGAAGCGATATGCTCCTGCAGCGCCGCTTCACGGGTGTAATCATCTTCGGCGTTGAAATAGCGCTCATAGGCCACCAGGGTCATCTTGGCATCGATCACCACGTCTTTCCCCTGCGGTAAACGGACAATCACATCGGGCTGCATCCGCGCGCGGTTGTCCGTTTCGATGCTGACCTGGGTCTGATATTCATATCCTTCCCGCAGTCCGGACGCTTCCAGCACGCGGGTCAACACCACCTCGCCCCAGTTGCCCTGGGTTTTGTTATCGCCTTTGAGCGCGCGCGTCAGGTTTAGCGCCTCCTGGGCCATTTGCGCATTCAGCTGCTGAAGATTGCGGATTTCATGGGCCAGAGTATGGCGCTCCCGCGCTTCCTGACCAAAGCTATCCTGCACCTGCCGACGAAAGCCATCCAGCTGTTCGCGAAGCGGCGTCAGCAGGCCGTGCAGGCTCTGGCGATTCTGCTCATCCACCCGCCGGTTGCTGTGCTCAAAAATGCGATTTGCCAGATTCTCAAACTGTTCGCTAAGACGCTGCTCGCTGTTCACCATCTGGCGAATTTTGTCTTCCGCATGTAGCTGAGTGGATTCAAGTCGGGTGGTCACTTCGCGAAGATCGGCTTCCAGCGAGGCGTTGATATCGCGCAGGCTGCGCAGTTCGTTATTGAGCAGTTCACACTCTTCTCGCCAGTGTGACTCCTGCACCAGACGTTGGCGGGCCGCGCTCAGCTCAATATCCAGCTCGCGCCGCTCATCGATAAGATCGGCGCGAATTTGATCGGCGTGCGCTTTGGTCGCCAGCCAGCCGACAATCAGCCCGACGGCCAGCGCCACAACGGCACTAATAATAATTGAGATATCCACAACGCCCCCTGCGGCAACGACTTACGGCACAAAATAGAATTGTGCTGTACAAACGTCCAGTTTGAAAGGGTTTTCCTGCGAGGCGCTACGCAAAAAAGAAGGGCCGGAGAGTCCGACCCCTGGCAGAAGAAAGGGTAACTACAGCAGGCGGCGCGCCGCTTCCACGACAATTTTCACCGCGTGGCTTTCGGTTTGCTTCATGGTTTCCGCGTTCGGAATTTCCTGCTGGGTACGGTTGACGATAACTCCGGCAACCATCCCGGCGCGCAGGCCCTGGCTGGCGCACATCGTCAGCAGCGTGGCGGATTCCATTTCATAGTTCATCACGCCCATCGCCTGCCACTCTTCCATCGAGCCTTTAAAGCGGCTAACAACGCGGCCGGAGAAGGTATCGTAACGTTCCTGGCCCGGATAGAAGGTGTCGGAAGAGGCGGTGACACCGATATGGGTGGTCGCGCCGATAGACTTCGCCGCTTCAACCAGCGCGGTAGTACATTCAAAGTCAGCCACCGCCGGGAACTCCATTGGCGCAAAGTGCAGGCTTGCGCCGTCCAGACGGACGGACGCGGTCGTCACCAGAACGTCGCCGACATTAATATGCGGCTGAATGGCGCCGGTGGTGCCGATGCGCAGGAAGGTACGGATGCCCAGCTGGGCCAGCTCTTCCACGGCGATAGAGGTCGATGGGCCGCCGATACCGGTAGAGCAGACAATCACTGCTTTACCATCCAGCTCAGCGCGCCAGGTGGTGAATTCACGGTGAGATGCCAGCTTAACCGGCTTATCCATCAGCGCGGCGATCTTTTCCACACGCTCCGGATCGCCAGGGACGATAGCCAGCGTAGCCCCTTGTAAATCGTTTTTGGTGAGGCCGAGATGAAAAACATCAGACTTGGACATAAAAAACTCCTCTGTGGGTCGAATTATCAGCAGAAGCAAAACGGTACTTTACAGAAGCTGTCGGCTCAATTTTGTGACCACAATCACCATGAATGAAATTCATTGCAATAACTTTCCATAAAAGAGTGATATACATCACATTAACAAGCTAAATCGCAGAAGCCTGAACAAAAGATAGCCTGTTTCGGGCACTGTGTTTGATTAACGTCCTGTCCAGAGCAGCTATAGTTATTGATGCGCTAATAAATTGAGGGTACGGAGAATACCATGACGACAATTAAGCAAACCGGCTTTGCACCTGCAGCCACGCCGCACGCCTCAACTGCCGTTCACACATCAGATGAGAACATCATCTCCGGGGAGACATCCATCCCTTCACAGGGAGACAACATGCCGGCGTTCCATGCTCGCCCGCGCGGCGTCGACGGTCCGCTGCCGGTCGTTATCGTGGTCCAGGAAATTTTCGGCGTGCATGAACATATCCGCGATATCTGCCGCCGTCTGGCAAAGGAGGGGTATCTGGCTATCGCACCGGAGCTCTACTTCCGCCAGGGCGATCCTAATGATTACAGCGACATCCCTTCTCTGTTCCAGGGACTGGTCAAAAAGGTGCCGGATTCTCAGGTGCTGGCCGACCTCGATCACGTGGCCAGTTGGGCCTACCGCCACGGCGGCGATGCCCATCGCTTGCTGATTACCGGCTTCTGCTGGGGCGGGCGTATTACCTGGCTGTACGCTGCACATAATCCGCAGTTAAAAGCCGCCGTCGCCTGGTACGGCAAGCTGGTCGGCGAGAAAACGCTGAATTCGCCGAAGCATCCGGTCGATATTGCCGTCGATCTTAACGCGCCGGTGTTAGGGCTTTATGGCGCGAAAGATGACAGCATCCCGCAGGACACGGTGGAAACGATGCGTCAGGCGCTGCGGGCGGCCAACGCCACGGCGGAAATCGTGGTTTACCCGCACGCCGACCACGCATTTAATGCCGACTATCGCGCCAGCTATCATGAAGAGTCGGCAAAAGACGGCTGGCAGCGGATGCTGGCCTGGTTTGCGCAGTATGGCGGTAAGCGCGGTTAACGATCAGCTATTGCCGATATGGCGGCTCACCATCCCGGCAATAGTACCGTCCGCTATCCAGGAAGAGAGGCGGCGGCAAATAAATTCATAGTGCTGCGTCGCATTGCGCGGTACGCATATCGCCTGGTGTATCTGGCTAAAGCTGTCGGTCAGAACGCGAAACTGCGGATTCTCCTGCGCAGCTTTCTCCAGAGGCTGGCGAATACCGGCCACCCAATCGCCTTCGCCGTTGATAAATGCCTGAATAGCCTCCTGTGAGGTGGCGTACTGGCGCATCGTCGCATGCTGCAGCGTGCGAATCAGATACAGCTCGTAGGCCGCGCCTTTGCCCACGTTAATTACCACGCCTGCGCGGTCCATCTCCTGAACCGATTGAATCTGGCTCTCTTTTTTCACCATCAGCGAGCTTTCGATAGTGACGTAGGATGGCGTAAAGCGAAGCTTATCTTCCCGCGCCGGGTCGATAGCCAGAAAGGCGATATCCCATTGATCCTGCAGCGCCGCGTCCACTACCTGCCCGGCCGTCGGCCAGGTCACAAACCGCGCTTCGCGCTGGCTCTCTGCAGCCAGTTTCTTTGCCAGCTCGACGGTAATCCCCCCCGGAGACCCATCCGGCAGCAGTGTCGTAAGCACCGGATTACCCAGATTAATGGCAAAACGCAAATACCCTTTTTGATCGTGGTGTTCAATCATCTTTCACCTCAGGAGAGTTATCACAGCTTCGGTTCAGGGAACGCTTAACTGTAGTCAAAGACATCCGTCCTGAGCAACAGCCGGGAGCGGGTGGACGTTATCCAGACGCTGCCGCTTCACGCCGAACAGTTCTTCACATTCGGTTTTGCCAGCGAAGAGAAGAAACCAAAAAAGGAGGCCGGGGCCTCCCACAAGTGTGATTTATATTACGCCTGGCGCAGGTTTTGCGCGGCCTTGACCATGTTGGCCAGCGCGGCGCGCGTTTCCGTCCAGCCGCGGGTTTTCAGGCCGCAGTCCGGGTTCACCCACAGGCGCTCTGCCGGGATACGCTGCGCGGCTTTTTCCAGCAGCGCTTCAATCCACTCCACGCTCGGCACGTTCGGGGAGTGAATGTCGTACACGCCCGGCCCGATTTCATTCGGGTAGTCGAACGCTTCGAACGACTCCAGCAGCTCCATATCAGAACGCGAGGTTTCGATGGTAATCACGTCCGCATCCAGCGCGGCGATGGAATCCATGATGTCGTTGAACTCGCAATAGCACATATGGGTGTGGATCTGCGTGTCGTCTTTCGCCACCGCGGCATTGATACGGAAAGCTTCCACCCCCCATGCCAGATACGCATCCCAGTCGCTACGCTTCAGCGGCAGGCCTTCCCGCAGGGCCGGTTCGTCGATCTGGATGATACCGATACCGGCGGCTTCCAGATCCGCCACTTCATCGCGCAGCGCGAGGGCTATCTGTTTCGCAATCGTTTCACGGCTGACGTCCTCACGCGGGAAGGACCAGCAAAGAATGGTCACCGGGCCGGTCAGCATGCCTTTTACCGGTTTGTAGGTCAGGGACTGAGCATATTTTGCCCACTCGACGGTGATCGCCTCCGGGCGGCTGATATCGCCGATGACCACCGGCGGTTTGACGCAGCGGGAGCCGTAGCTCTGTACCCAGCCGTTCTGCGTGAAAATAAAGCCGTCCAGGTGTTCGCCGAAGTATTCCACCATATCGTTACGCTCGGCTTCACCGTGTACCAGCACGTCCAGCCCCAGTCGCTCCTGCTCAACGATCGCCTGCTTAATGTGTTCGGCGATGCCGGTGCGGTAACGGTTAGCGTCGAGATTTCCCTTTTTGAAGTCCAGACGCAGGCCGCGGATCTCGGTGGTCTGGGGGAAGGAGCCGATGGTGGTGGTTGGCCAGGCCGGCAGCTTAAAGCGGGCGCGCTGCGCTTCGGCGCGAACTTCGTAGACGCTTTGGCGCTGGCTGTCCTGAGCGGTAATGGCCGCCAGACGCTTCTCTACCGCAGCGTTGTGCACGCGGGTTGACTGGCGACGTGCCTGGATCGGCGCGCTCCAGTCAGCAATCGCCGCGGTGTCGCCGCTGTTCAGCGCATCGCGCAGCAGCGCCAGCTCCCGGCATTTTTGCAGGGCGAAGGCAAACCAGCTCTTCACTTCGGCATCGAGCCGCGTTTCCACGTTCAGATCGATCGGGCTGTGCAGCAGGGAGCAGGAAGAGGCTACCCACAGTTCACGTTTGCCGACGATATCTTTAACCTGCGCGTATTTCTCGCTCAGATCGGCGCGCCAGACGTTGCGGCCGTTGATCAGCCCCGCGGAGAGCAGCCAGTCGGCAGGCAGGCGCTTATGCAGTTCGGCGACATCGTCCTGGCCGTGGACCAGATCCACATGCAGGCCCTGTACCGGCAGTGCGGTAATGGTGTCGAGGTTATCGGTAATGCCTTCAAAGTAGGTAGTCAGCAGCAGCTTAAGCTGACCGCTAAGGGCCGCGTAAACCGGTTTGAAGGCATCCAGCCACGCCTGCGGCAGCTCGAGCACCAGCGCCGGTTCATCAATCTGCACCCACTCAACGCCGCGTTTTGCCAGTTCAGTCAGCACCTGCTGGTAAACAGGCAGAATATCGTGCAGCAGGTTCAGGCGGTCGAACGGCTCGCCTTTCACCTTACCGAGCCACAGATAGGTGACTGGCCCAAGCAGGACGGGCTTCACTTTGTGGCCCAGCGCCAGCGCTTCGTCCACCTCATCCAACAGCTGGTTCCAGCTCAGTTTGAACTGCTGGCCCTTCACAAATTCCGGCACTATGTAGTGGTAGTTAGTGTTAAACCATTTGGTCATTTCCGCCGCCGCGGCCGGTTCGCCGGTCGGCGCGCGGCCGCGGCCTATGCGAAAAAGGGTATCGATATCAACGGAGCCGTCTTTGTTCTGATGACGAGCCGGCACGTTGCCAAGCCACAGGCTGGTGGTCAGAACATGGTCGTACCAGGCGAAATCGCCCACCGGTAGCAGGTCAATGCCCGCCTGCTTCTGCTGTTCCCAGTGGCGAGCGCGCAGTTCGCGGCCAACGGCCAGCAGTTCTTCGCGGCTGGTATTGCCCGCCCAGTAGCTTTCTTGCGCTTTCTTCAGCTCGCGGCGCAGGCCAACGCGAGGGAAACCGAGGGTGTGGTTAATAATTGTCATTTTTTGAGCCTCATAATTGCAATCCGAAAGATTTCGGATTTAGGGAAGGCGGCAAACTTGCTCATCCCCAGGAGCTTACTGAAGTAAGTGACTGGGGTGAGGAAGTGCAGCCAACGCTGCCATAAATTCGAAAGATAAAGGATTTAGACGTCCAGATGTTTACACATCCATAATTGGCAGTTACTGTATATTCCTCAAGCGCAAATTATTCATGCCGAAGTGAAGGACTTTCATGATCGAAATTAAACACCTGAAAACGCTCCAGGCGTTGCGGAATAGCGGCTCTCTGGCAGGCGCGGCGGCGGCCCTGCACCAGACCCAATCCGCCTTGTCCCACCAGTTCAGCGATCTGGAACAGCGCCTCGGCTTCCGTCTGTTTGTACGTAAAAGTCAGCCGCTGCGCTTTACGCCGCAGGGAGAGATCCTGCTGCAGCTGGCCAATCAGGTCCTGCCGCAAATCAGCCGCGCCCTGCAGGATTGCAATGAGCCGCAGCAAACCCGGCTGCGTATCGCCATCGAATGCCATAGCTGTATTCAGTGGCTCACTCCGGCACTGGAGAGTTTCCGCGCCCGCTGGCCGCATGTAGAGGTGGACTTTCAGTCCGGGGTGATCTTCGACCCGCAGCCGGGCCTGCAGCAGGGCGAGCTGGATCTGGTGATGACCTCCGATATCCTGCCGCGCAGCGGACTACACTATTCGCCAATGTTTGATTTCGAAGTGCGCCTGGTGATGGCGCCGGATCATCCGCTGGCGACAAAGGCGCGCATCGCGCCCGAGGAT
Source organism: Klebsiella sp. CB_Kp196 (assembly GCF_040061575.1). Lineage (NCBI taxonomy): Bacteria > Pseudomonadati > Pseudomonadota > Gammaproteobacteria > Enterobacterales > Enterobacteriaceae > Klebsiella > Klebsiella sp. CB_Kp196. The sequence continues at coordinate 72,707 of NZ_JBEAFH010000048.1, read as the reverse complement.
TTAGCGACTGAAATGCTGCTGATTTATCCGGTCCAGCGCGCACGTCTGGATATCTGGCGTCACTTCCTGCAGCCTGCCGGGATTAGCCCGCAGCTGAAGAGCGTCGACAATACGCTGCTGTTAATTCAGATGGTGGCGGCGCGAATGGGCATCGCCGCCCTGCCGCACTGGGTCGTGGAAAGCTTTGAGCGCCAGGGCCTGGTGGTGACCAAAACCCTGGGCGAGGGACTGTGGAGCCGACTGTACGCCGCGGTGCGCGACGGCGAGCAGCGCCAGCCGGTTACCGAGGCGTTTATTCGCTCAGCGCGGAACCACGCTTGCGATCATTTACCGTTTGTGCGGAGTGCGGAGCGACCCAGCGTCGATGGACCCATAGCGAGGCCAGGATCACCAGAGCGCCAATAATAAAGCTCGGCCAGCGGGGCTGCGTCTGCCAGATGGCCAGGTTCACCAGCAGCCCGGCAGGCACGTGCATATTGTTCATGATGCCGAGCGTACCGGCATCCACCTGGGTGGCGCCGTAGTTCCACATAAAGTAACCAATCCCGGATGCCGCCACGCCAAGAAAGGCCAGGATGCCCCACTGTAGCGAAGTTTCCGGCATTTTCTGCGCGTTACCCAGCATCGACCAGGCAACCGCCGCCACCAGAAACGCCCCGATGTAGAACCAGGCGAAGGCGTTATGCTGCGGCATCGGACGCGTTTCCATCAGGCGCTTGTATCCCACCATGCCAATCGCGAAGCTGATGTTGGAGAGTTGAACCAGGATCAAACCGGTCCAGAAATGGTTGGTCACCTGGTCATAACGGATGATGCCCGCGCCGATTACCGCCAGCAGCGCGCTGCAGGCGTAGCCCCAGCGCAGGCGACGGCGGCTCATCATATCGTAAATCAGCGTGATATAGAGCGGCGTCAGGACGGTAAACAGCAGAAGCTCCGATACCGTCAGGTACAGATAGGCCTGGAAACTCAGCATATACATAATACCGAGCTGCATCGCCCCCACCAGCATATACAGGCCGATGGTTGACAGGCTCTGCCCGCGGGTGCGCAGGAAGGGCAAAAACACCAGCGCCGCCAGGCCAACGCGCGCCAGCACCGCAAAATAGCTGTCGACGTGGCCTGCCAGGTATTCGCCATACAGGCTAAAGGAAAAGGCCCACAGAATGGTGGTGATAATCAGTAGCGCCACAATGAATGTCTCATAGAGTAAAGAACACGCATTGTAGCGGAGTGATAGGTTGACGACTGCTCATTAATTAAACAATCGTCAATCTTTTTTAGTCAAGATAGAGTTTACGCAGGTAGTGGGGAACGGCGTCATCGACGTTGCTGCCGATCACTTCCAGCTCAGGATGCAGGTCTTTCAGCCGCTGGTGCGCGTTGGCCATAATGCAGCCCTTGCACGCCATTGACAGCATTTCCGCATCGTTCATACCGTCGCCGAAGGCGATACACTCTTTCAGGCTATAGCCGAGCATTTTCGCCACGGCCTCCAGCGCATGCCCTTTCGACACGCCGCCCGCCATTACTTCGAGGCAGGTAACGGTAGAGAAGCTCACGTTCACCCGATCGCCCCAGCGGGCGTTGATCGCCTGCTCCAGCGGCAGCAGATGCTCATGCTTATCGCAGGTGAAAAAGACTTTGCTGATCCCTTCAGGATCCAGCTCGCCCGGCTCGTACAGCTTGTAGTTAAACACCGCCTCTTTGAAGAAGCGCATCTCTTCCGGACGATGGCGATTCATATACCACTCATCTTCACGATAGACGTTGGTCACAATCGCCGGATCGTTACGCATCATTTCGAACAGGTCGGCGGCGATATCGCGGTCAAGGTTGTGGGCGAAGATCTGCTTCCCTTCGCTATCGTGTACGCGAGCGCCGTTCGAGGTGATCATATAGGATTTAATGCCGAGATTATCGCGAATTTGCCCAACATCGATGTAGTGGCGGCCGGTCGCGAACACGAAGTTGATACCGCGTGCGGTAAGCAGCTTCAGCGTCTCTTTGGCGTAGGGAGTTAAGCAGTGATCGGGAGAAAGCAGCGTGCCATCTAAATCAGACGCAACAACCTGGTACATAAAAATTTTAACCTCTAAGCAGGGCGACGAGCGTTTCGCCGGATTAAGTGTGTCGACCAAAAAAATCGACGATAGCGTTTAGCGCGACCGAGCGCATTGCGTCCTTTTCAAAAAGGATCTCATGGTATGCCCCTTCTATGACAAACGGCTTATCCCCTTCACAGGGATGACCGCCAGCGGCGCGAAGTTCACAGTAGCGATCGTGCATACGGTTATCGACCACCCGCTCTTCTTCCGCCTGGAGCAATAATGTTGGCGTGACGTCTTTCTCCGCACCGGCCAGCACCTCTTCGCCGGCGAGGATCCCCTCGCGCACCCAGTGGAACGTCGGCCCGCCGACCCGCAGCTGCGGCTCATCGGCGTAAAAGCGCAGGTTGCGGCGATAGCGTTGACGGCTGTGCGTCAGTACGTTAACCGCAAAGGGCAGCGCCCGCCAGCGGCCGGTACCGAGGGCATACTCTTCACGAATGCGCTGATGGCCCTCAGCCCAATCGAGAATATGGCGCACCATCCAGTCAGGCAGGCGCATAACGATGCCGAACATCGGCGCACAGAGCGCCATCGCGTCGCAATGCTGGTGGTAGCGCTGCAAAAATAGCGTCGCAATGGCGCCGCCCATGGAGTGGGCCAGTATAAACCGTTTCCGCCAGCGTCCGGGCGCCACCTGCTGCTGCCAGAACGCGGCGAGATCGTCGACGTAATCGCTGAAATTAACGACGTGCCCGCGGTGGGTATCTGAAAGCATGCGTCCGGAGCGCCCCTGGCCGCGATGATCGATAATCATCACGTCAAAACCGCTGCGGAAAAGATCGTAAGCCAGTTCGGCGTACTTAACGTAGCTTTCAATGCGACCCGGACAAATAACCACGACCCGGTCATGACTTTTGGCGCAGAAGCGAACAAAGCGCACCGGAACGTTATCCACGCCCGTAAATTCAGCCTCTTCCCGCTGACGCCAGAAATCGGTCAGTGGCCCCATGGTAAAGGCCGCAAACGCGTTTTCTCGTGTTTCCCAGTCCTTTTGCTGCAAAAACATCGGGCTTACACCCCTGATAACCGCTGAAAATCGTTTTTTTATCGTGCATCACACAATGCTTACACAATAGCGTATTGTGGCATAAAAACAGACAATCAGGGAGTTTCTCATGACGTTCGAGTGGTGGTTTGCCTATCTGCTGACATCTCTTATTCTCAGCCTGTCGCCGGGATCCGGGGCGATAAATACCATGACCACCTCAATCAACCACGGTTATCGCGGCGCGGCGGCTTCTATTGCCGGGCTACAGACCGGGCTCGGCATTCATATCGTGCTGGTGGGCGTTGGCCTGGGTACGCTTTTTTCCCGTTCGCTGTTGGCCTTTGAAATCCTGAAATGGGCGGGCGCCGCTTATCTTATCTGGCTCGGCATTCAGCAGTGGCGAGCCGCGGGTTCTCTCGATCTGAATACCCTTGCGCAAGCGCAGAGCCGCGGCAAACTCTTTAAGCGCGCGGTGTTCGTCAACCTGACCAACCCAAAAAGCATCGTGTTCCTCGCCGCGCTCTTCCCGCAGTTTATCGTACCGCACCAGCCCCAGGTGATGCAGTACCTCGTGCTCGGCGTCACCACCATCGTGGTCGATATTATCGTGATGATTGGCTACGCCACGCTGGCGCAGCGCATCGCCGCGTGGTTCAAAGGGCCCAAACAGATGAAGGCGCTAAACAAGGTTTTTGGATCGCTGTTTATGCTGGTCGGCGCCCTGCTGGCCTCCGCGCGCCACGCCTGATGGATGGAAGCACGCTCGCAAATTATCGTTAGCTTTGCGGGTATAGCGACATCCTCAGCCGAGCAGGCGGGCAAAGAACAAAGATAATTTTTTTGCCCGCTGTTGAACTCGCAGCGCCAGTGCCAGAATGCCGCCAGATTCTCTTCTTCATGGACGAAAACGATGGCGGAAGCGGCAACCCCTCACGATGCGGTATTCAGAACTTTTCTCTCCCGTGTGGAAACCGCACGGGATTTTATCGAGATCCATCTGCCCCCCTCACTCATGCAAATTTGCAAACTGGATACCCTACGCCTTGAGTCAGGAAGCTTTATTGAAGATGATCTGCGCCCCTTCTACAGCGATATCCTCTATTCTCTGGAAACGACCAGTGGTTGCGGCTATGTTCACGTTCTGATTGAACATCAAAGTTCGCCAGATAAATTAATGGCGTTTCGTTTAATGCGCTATGCCATCGCTGCTATGCAGCGGCACATAGAAGAAGGGCATAAAACGCTACCTCTGGTGATCCCGATTCTTTTTTATCAGGGACGGCGAAGCCCCTATCCCTGGTCGCTGGACTGGCTGGAGAACTTTGCCGATCCGGATACTGCGCGCCAGATTTACTCCACCGCCTTTCCGCTGGTGGACATCACCGTTATTCCCGATGACGAAATCATGGAGCACCGGAGTATGGCGGCCCTGACGCTGGTACAAAAGCATATATGGCAGCGCGATATGGCCGAGCTCGTCGACAAGCTCACCAGCCTGCTGTTGCTGGAACAGATGAGCAGACAACAAATTACCGTACTGATAAAATATATGGCCCAGGCGGGAGAAGAGCAGGATGTTCGGCCGCTATTATATGAGCTGGCACAGCGGGTGCCGCAACATGGAGGTGTACTGATGACTCTGGCAGAAAAGTGGCTTGAGGAAGGTATGCAGAAGGGCATTAAGGAAGGCATAAAAGAGGGCAAACGCGCTGCGCTTCTTAACGTCGCAAAGGCCATGCTCGAGCGGGGCATTGATGCTACTGCGGTTATGGAAATGACCGGTCTGACGTCCGACGATTTGCAGCAGCTGCGTCATTAATATCCGGCCCGCCCATAACCCTTGGGCGGGCCGCAGAACGCTTAGCGCGAAATAATCAGGTGAATACCAAACCCGGCAAACAGAGTACCGGCAATGCCGTCGATCCACTTCGCCATCCGCTGATAGCCGCGGCGCATGCCCGGTAGGGCGAACAGGCTGGCGACCACCGTAAACCAGGCCAGCGTCTCCAGAACAATCAGCAGGAAAATCCCCCAGCGCGCGCCGGAACTGACGCTGTCGCCGACAAACAGCGAGAACACGGAGCCAAAATAGATAATCGCTTTTGGGTTAGCCAGATTGGTCAGCAGCCCTTTCAGGAAGCTCCGGCCGCTGCGCGCCAGTTCGACCTGAGGCTCTACCGCCGCTGCCGCTTCGCTTTTTTTCAGCGCGCCGCGCAGCATCTGGAAACCCATCCAGCACAGATACAGACCGCCGCCGACCATAATAATGGTATGCAGCCAGGCCATCTTCTCGATAATCAGGTTCAGGCCGAGCAGCGCTACGCCCGCCCATACCATCACTCCGCAGGTGATCCCCAGCACGCCCATCATCGCCTCTTTGCGGGAGCGGCTAACGGCGGTTTGTGAAACAAAGAAGAAGTCCGGGCCAGGACTCATCAGCGCAATGATATGCACCAGCGCCACGGTGAAAAAAAGCGTCAACATAATTAACTCGCAGGAAAATAGTCAGGACGAAAACTATATTTACACTTTTTCGTCTGGCTGACTACTCATCATCGCCATCCACGTGCGCGCGAATCAGGGCCATAAACTCTTTACCAAAACGCTCGAGCTTACGCGTGCCAACGCCGTTGACGCTGAGCATCTCCCCGGCCGTCAGCGGCGTTTGCTCAGCCATTTCAATTAGCGTCGCATCGTTAAACACCACGTAGGGCGGGATATTCTCTTCGTCGGCAATCGCCTTACGCAGTTTGCGCAGCTTGGCGAACAGCTTGCGATCGTAATTACCGCCAAAGGATTTCTGCATCGCTTTCGGCTTCAGCGCCACAATACGCGGCACGGCAAGCTGTAGCGTCACGTCGCCGCGCAGGACCGGACGCGCGGCCTCGGTAAGCTGTAGCGCAGAGTGCTGGGCTATATTCTGCGTAACCAAGCCTAAATGAATAAGTTGACGGATCACGCTGACCCAATGCTCGTGGCTCTGTTCGCGCCCAATGCCGTAGACCGGCAGCTTGTCGTGCCCCATATCGCGAATACGCTGGTTATTGGCGCCGCGCAGCACTTCCACCACGTAGCCCATACCAAAGCGCTGATTGACGCGGTAAATCGTCGACAGCGCCTTACGCGCGTCCATTAAACCGTCGTACTGTTTCGGCGGATCGAGGCAGATATCGCAGTTGCCGCAGGGCTCCTGGCGCCCCTCGCCAAAGTAGTTGAGCAGCACCAGACGGCGGCAGGTTTGCGCTTCGGCAAAGGCCCCCATCGCGTTGAGCTTATGGCGTTCAATGTCCTGCAGCGGCCCGGCGGGTTTCTCCTCAAGGCAGCGTCGGAGCCACGCCATATCCGCCGGATCGTAAAACAGCATCGCCTCGGCAGGCAGCCCATCGCGCCCGGCGCGCCCGGTCTCCTGGTAATAGGATTCAATATTGCGGGGGATATCGAAATGCACCACAAAACGGACGTTCGGTTTGTTGATACCCATACCGAAGGCTACCGTCGCCACCACGATTTGCAGGTCGTCGCGCTGGAATTTCTCCTGCACGTCGGCGCGGATATGGTTTTCCAGCCCGGCGTGATAGGCCGCGGCGCTGATGCCGCGGCTTTGCAGGCGAGCGGCGGTGTCTTCCACTTTTGAGCGGCTATTGCAGTAGATAATGCCCGACTTACCGCGCTGATCCTGCACGTAGCGCATCAGCTGATCCAGCGGCTTAAACTTCTCCATCAGCATATAGCGGATGTTGGGTCGGTCGAAGCTGCTGACCTGAATGAGCGGGTCGTTTAGATCCAGCAGGCGAACAATGTCGCGACGCGTCGTGTCATCGGCGGTAGCGGTCAGCGCCATAAACGGGATTTGCGGTATCCGCTGGCGCAGCTGCCCTAACGCGGCGTATTCCGGACGGAAATCGTGCCCCCACTGGGAAATACAGTGCGCCTCGTCCACCGCCACCATCGACAGATTCCAGTGCGTAAGATGCTCAAGGAAGTTATCCAGCATCAGGCGCTCCGGGGCGATATACAGCAGGCGAATCTGCCCGCTGCGGCAGCCGGCCATCACCTCCTGCTGCTGCTCCCGGCTCTGGGTTGAGTTCAGGCACGCCGCCGCCACGCCGTTAGCCAGCAGCTGATCGACCTGGTCCTTCATCAAGGAAATAAGCGGCGACACCACGACGGTGAGACCGCCCAGTACCAGCGCCGGAACCTGATAACACAGCGACTTGCCGCCGCCGGTTGGCATCACCACCAGGCAATCGCGCCCGGCCAGTGCCGTATCGATAATGGTTTCCTGGCCCGGGCGAAACTGCTGGTAGCCGAAGGTCTCTTGTAAAACCTGCTTAGCCAGCGATTCCTGATTCAATACTTCCGCCTGCGCCACGTTGACCCCATATGCCTGAAAAGAAAACAGGCGCTATTTTCAGCGCCTGAGAGCCAGAGTGCAACGATTAAAACAGATCGTTGAGCATCAGCCCGACGCCGACGCGGGTTTGATTAAAGTTATAATCGATAAGCGACTCGCCATAACCGCTATAGACCTGAGTATAGACGCGCACGTGTTTGGTGATCGGATAGCTCACCCCAAGCTCGGCGCCGCCGTAGCCGGTATTCCAGTTATATTGCCCCTGAGCGCTGAGAATAGCGTCGCCCAGCTGGTAGCCCACTTTCAGCCGGTAATAACCCATATATTTGGTGATATCCGGGTTATCGTCGGTGCTGCCAATCACGTACCAGGGCTTCACCTCGACCAGCCAGTTGCCATTTTGCGCCATCAGTCGGGTATAGAGGCGATTCCAGCTGCGGGAAGTGGGATCGGAACGGCCGTTAGAGTCGTGGTTATAACCCATTTCAACGTCGCGCAGCGTCCAGCCGGCAAATGAGTAATCGGTCGCAAACCCGAGGAACAGCTGTGGCTCGTAGTTGGTTTCGCGAAACGGCGCGGACTCTTTGCTGTTGGAGAGCTGCCACCAGGATTTTTGCGTATAAGAAGCGCCCAGCAGCGAATTCTCGCCCAAAATCCCGCGCCATAATGGAAACGCCAGGCTAAGCTGGAACTTCACTTCGTCTTTACGCGCGTTTTCAGCCCAGTCGTAGCTGCGAATCGCTTCTTTATTGAGATCGCTGGTCCATGTATAGAGCAGATAGTTGCTCTCGTAGGGATAGAGCAGGAAGGGATTATCATGGTCCTGTAACAGGTTGGCGATAATACTCCCGCGAACGGCCGGAGTGTCGTGGACCTGTTTATTCACCGGCGCGTCCTGCGCCAGAACGCCGGCCGGAAGCGCAACAAGCGCCAGCAGGCAGGCCAAAGAGATACGCATTGCTGTTCTCCTGGATGGATATTTATTATTTCTGTTTAACCCAGGCAGCATTCTACCTATTTATACGTCTTCTGACCTGTTATCCGTTCTTAAAGTAGAAATCAATATTTTAGAAGCATAAAATCAACATTTCATTAACCTATGGAAATGTTGTTATGTCTGAACTGACCGCCGCCGCCGCCCTGAAGCTGGTGGGAGAAATCTTCGTCTACCACATGCCCTTTAATCGCGCCTTAGGGCTGGAGCTGGAGCGCTATGAAAAAGAGTTCGCCCAGCTGAGTTTCAACAACCAACCAATGATGGTCGGCAACTGGGCGCAGAGTATTTTACATGGCGGAGTGATTGCCTCAGCGCTGGACGTCGCGGCGGGGCTGGTATGCGTCGGCAGCACCCTGACTCGCCACGACACCATCAATGAAGAAGAGCTGCGCCAGCGCCTGTCGCGGATGGGCACTATCGATCTGCGCGTCGACTACCTGCGTCCGGGCCGCGGGGAACGCTTTACCGCCACCAGCAGCCTGCTGCGAGCCGGTAATAAAGTGGCGGTGGCCCGCGTCGAGCTGCATAACGAAGAGCAGGTGTATATCGCCAGCGCCACGGCGACGTATATGGTGGGTTGATCGGCCTAAATCGAGTAACATCTCTCTCTTTGGCAATGGATTTGTACCGATGGACGCTAAACAAACGCAGGTGGGGATTCTTCTGGCCCTGGCCGCCTATTTTATCTGGGGTATCGCGCCGGCGTACTTCAAGCTTATCTACTATGTTCCCGCCGATGAAATTCTGACTCACCGCGTGATCTGGTCCTTCTTCTTCATGGTCGCGCTGATCAGCATCAGCCGTCAGTGGCCGCAGGTCAAAAGGCTGCTGAAAACGCCGAAAAAGGTGTTCCTGCTGGCGCTCTCTGCGGTGCTGGTGGGCGGCAACTGGCTGCTGTTTATCTGGGCGGTGAATAACCATCATATGCTGGAAGCCAGCCTGGGCTATTTTATCAATCCGCTGGTGAATATTCTGCTGGGGATGATCTTCCTCGGGGAGCGCTTTCGCCGGATGCAGTGGCTGGCGGTGCTGCTGGCCGCCTGCGGCGTGCTGGTACAGCTCTGGACCTTCGGCTCGCTGCCGATTATCGCGCTGGGCCTGGCGTTCAGCTTCGCTTTTTACGGCCTGCTGCGTAAAAAGATCGCCGTGGATGCGCAAACCGGGATGCTGTTTGAGACGCTCTGGCTGCTGCCGGTTGCTGCGATTTATCTGTTTGGTATTGCCGATAGCCCGACCAGCCACATGGGGCAGAATCCGTGGTCGCTGAACCTGCTGCTGATGGCGGCGGGCGTGGTCACCACCATCCCGCTGCTGTGCTTTACCGGAGCGGCGACGCGTCTGCGCCTCTCCACGCTGGGATTTTTCCAGTATATCGGCCCGACGCTGATGTTCCTGCTGGCGGTAACCTTCTACGGCGAAGTGCCGGGCGCGGATAAAATGGTAACCTTCGCCTTTATCTGGGTGGCGCTGGCGATTTTCGTGATGGATGCGGTTTACACAATACGCCGTACGCGTAGGGCATAAAGCCAAGCTGGTACGCAAAAAAGGAGCCGAAGCTCCTTTTTTTACAGCCAGTTTTTACGCTTAAAGTACAGATACGGCGCCAGGCCGGCGAGCATCATAAAGACAATCGCGCCGGGATAGCCAAAGCTCCAGTGCAGCTCGGGCATAAACTCAAAGTTCATCCCATAGCTGGAAGCCACCAGCGTCGGCGGCAGGAACACCACGGAGACCACCGAGAAGATCTTGATGATGCGGTTCTGCTCAATGTTGATAAAACCCATCGCCGCCTGCATCAGGAAGTTAACCTTCTGGAACAGCGACTCGTTGTGCGGCAGCAGGGATTCGATGTCGCGCAGGATCTCCCGCGCCTGCTCCAGCTGACCGGCCGGAAGGCGGGCTTTGCGCACGAGGAAGTTCAGCGCGCGCTGGGTATCCATCAGACACAGGCGGACTTTCCATCCGATATCTTCCTGCTCCGCCAGCGTCGAGAGCGCCTCATCGTAATCATCGCCCTGACGACCTTCCATGATCACCCGGCTGAGCTTTTCCAGGTCGCTATAGATGTTTTCAATTTCATCCGCCAGCTGCTCGATTTTGGTTTCGAACAGGTCCAGCAGCAGCTCGTAAGCGTTGCCGTCCACCATCGACTGGCTGCGGGCGCGCATGCGATACAGGCGGAAAGCGGGCAGCTCCCGTTCGCGCAGGGTGAACAGACGCCCTTCGCGGATAGTAAACGCGACGGTAGAGTTACCGGCGTGATCCTCAGCATCTTCAAAAAAGAAAAATGAGTGGATATGCAGGCCGTCTTCATCCTCAAAGAAACGCGCTGACGCTTCGATGTCTTCCAGCTCCGGGCGCGTCGCCAGGTTCTGGCCCAATTCCGTTTGCACGCGGCTTCGTTCATCGTCGTCAGGCTCGACCAGATCGACCCACACCGAACTGGCGAGGTGCTTGATCTCGTCGGCTTCCAGACGCGTTAAACGATTGTTTTCCAGTTGAAATGCGCTCAGCATGACCGGGACTCCCAATGCAAAAAATTATCGGACAGTTCGGTGGGCACACAGAAACAATTTGGGTTTCAGACCATTAAGCCTGACTCAGAGCGACGGGAATAGAACGGGTCGCCGACAACCGCTAAGGCTATCAGCATAAGAGGATAGCCTTAGGAGTTGTTCCTGATGGGCAGGAAATTGAGCCAGCATCTACTGGGTGTGTCCAAGGCGAATGTCCTCTTAGCGTAATCGTGCGCGCATGTTACGCCAGCGCAAAAACGGCGTCAACACGCAACGGAACGCTAAAGAGCAAATCAAGCTCCTTAACGTATAAAGGTAGCAGAATATTACAAAATAATGATACTTTTCTTACTGTTACACTGTTTCAAGCCGGGCATACGCCGCGACCAGCCATTTAATCCCCTGCCCCTGAAACGCAACCTGCAGGCGGCTGTGTTCGCCGCTGCCTTCGAGGTTCACGATCGTGCCTTCGCCAAACTTGGCATGGCGCACGCGCTGGCCCAGCTTATAGCCGGTGTCGTTTTCCGCCATCGGCGTCCCCATCCGCTGATGGCTGACCGGACGGCTCACCGTGGCGCGCAGCCGCACCTCTTCCACGCACGACTCCGGCAGCTCGCCGATAAAACGCGACGGACGGTGATAAACCTCTTTGCCATACAGGCGACGGGTTTCCGCATAGGTCAGCGTGAGCTTCTGCATCGCACGGGTGACGCCGACGTAGGCCAGACGGCGTTCTTCTTCCAGGCGGCCGCCCTCATCAAGCGCCATCTGGCTCGGGAACATCCCCTCTTCCACGCCGACGATAAAGACCTGCGGGAACTCCAGCCCTTTCGCCGAGTGCAGGGTCATCAGCTGTACCGCATCCTGCCAGGTATCCGCCTGCCCTTCTCCCGCTTCCAGCGCCGCATGCGAGAGGAACGCCTGCAGCGGCATCAAATCTTCATCTTCTTCGTTGTAGCTGAACTGGCGCGTTGCCGTCACCAGCTCCTCTAAGTTTTCAATGCGCGTCTGGCCTTTCTCGCCTTTCTCCTGCTCGTACATCATGCGCAGGCCGGAGTCTTTAATCACCCGATCGGTCTGCACGTGCAGCGGCATATCGGCGGTTTCCTGCGCCAGGGCGTCAATGAGCTCCATAAAACGCTGCAGGGCGCTGGCGGCGCGTCCGGCAAGCACTTTATTTTTTAACAGCTCGCGACAGGCCTGCCACAGCGTCAGCTGACGGTCGCGCGAGGTCTGGCGCACCACGTCCAGCGTGCGATCGCCGATACCGCGCGTCGGGGTATTCACCACGCGCTCAAAGGCCGCGTCGTCATTACGATTGGCGATCAGGCGCAGATAGGAGAGCGCATCTTTGATCTCCTGGCGTTCGAAGAAGCGCATGCCGCCATAAATACGATACGGCATGCTGGCCTGCAGCAGCGCCTCTTCCAGCACGCGCGACTGGGCGTTGCTGCGATACAGAATCGCGCACTGCTCCAGCGCCCCGCCGTTTTCCTGCCAGGTTTTGATGCGGTTGACGACAAAGCGCGCCTCATCAAGATCGTTAAACGCGCAGTAGAGCGAAATCGGCTCGCCGTCGGCGCCGTCGGTCCACAGCTTTTTCCCCAGGCGCCCGCTGTTGTTTTCAATCAGGGCGTTGGCCGCGCTGAGGATATTGCTGGTCGAGCGATAGTTTTGCTCGAGACGGATAGTTTCCGCGCCGGGGAAATCGTTGAGGAAGCGCTGGATGTTCTCCACCTGCGCGCCGCGCCAGCCGTAAATGGACTGATCGTCATCGCCGACGATCATCACCTTGCCGGTATCGCCCGCCAGCAGGCGGATCCACGCGTACTGAATGTTGTTAGTATCCTGAAATTCGTCCACCAGGATATTGGTAAAGCGCTCGCGGTAGTGCTGAAGAATGTGCGGCTTGTTGAGCCACAGCTCGTGGGCGCGCAGCAGCAGTTCGGCGAAATCCACCAGCCCCGCCCGATCGCAGGCCTCCTGGTAGGCCTGATAAACCTTCTGCCAGGTCTGCTCAACCGGGTTACCGTAGCTCTGTATATGGTGCGGGCGCAGCCCTTCATCTTTCTGGCCGTTGATGTACCACATCGCCTGACGCGGCGGCCACTGCTTCTCATCGAGATTCATCGCCTTAATCAGACGCTTGAGCAGGCGCAGCTGGTCTTCGCTGTCGAGGATCTGGAAGTCCTGCGGCAGGTTGGCGTCAAGGTGATGAGCGCGCAGCAGCCGGTGCGCCAGTCCGTGGAAAGTGCCGACCCACATACCGCCCTGGGTGGTACCCATCAGTTGGCCAATACGATGGCGCATTTCCGCCGCCGCTTTATTGGTAAAGGTCACCGCCATAATGGAGTAAGGGGAACAGTGCTCAACGCTCAGCAGCCAGGCGATGCGGTGTACCAGCACGCGCGTCTTACCGCTGCCCGCGCCTGCCAGAACCAGCATATTCGTACGTGATGCCGCAACGGCTTCACGCTGTTTGTCATTAAGGCTGTCGAGCAGATAAGAAACGTCCATTGGCACCGCCGGAAATGAGACGCCCGGCAACGTTCAGTCCACCGGGCTACTGTTAATTTATACAGAACTACTGACGATTATATCAGCGAGGTCAGAGATGCCAACCGTGAAATTTCGATGTGCGGTAACAGGCGGCTGTCGGCGGTGCGCATCAGGTCTGCGCCCTGCGGTTTGATCCAACAGGCCTGCATGCCGCAACGAATGGAGCCCGCCACGTCGGTCGTCAGATCGTCCCCGACGTGCAGAATCTGCCCCAGCGGCAGCGCCAGCCGCTCGGCTGCTAGATGATACATATCGGCAAAAGGCTTAGAGCGCCCGTCCGGACCGGCGCGCAGCACGAAGCGGAAGTAGTCGCTCAGGCCAAAAAGCTCCGGCTGGGCATTACCGTTGGTAATGGCCACCAGCGGCCACTTTTCCGCCAGCTGCGCCAGCGTATCGTGCGTTTCCTGCGGGACATCGATCAGGCTGCGCCAGTGGGCGAAGTTCGCCATCGCTTCCTCGGCCCCCGTTTTCGCCAGCGCCGCAGAAAGCCCGGCGTTGATCATCCCCAGCTCCAGCGCGCGGCGGCGCCACTCGGTGACATCGTGGTAAATTTCCGGCTCTGACGCCAGCAGCGTCTGGCGCAGCCGGTTGAGTTCGCTGGCGTCAAATTGACTCAGCGACGGGTGGTAGCTGCGCACAAAGCTCAGCGACTCATGCAGCGTTCGGTCAATCACCGGACGGTTGTCATAAAGGGTATCGTCCAGGTCAAATGTCAGTGCTGAAATCTGGCCCAGAGGTCGGTAAAAACGCATTATTTCCCCCGTTTGGCGCGCGGATGCGCCGCATCGTACACCGACGCAAGGTGTTGAAAATCAAGATGGGTATAAATTTGAGTGGTGGACAGATTCGCATGACCCAGCAGCTCCTGCACCCCGCGCAGATCGCCGCTCGACTCCAGCATATGGGTCGCGAAAGAGTGGCGCAGCTTATGCGGATGCACGTGGCTGTTGAGGCCCTGCTTAATGCCCCATTCGGCAAAGCGCTTTTGCACGTTACGCGCGGAAATTCGCTTACCCAGCTTTGATAAGAACAGGGCGTCTTCATCAGCGCCGAACAGGCCGCGCAGGTCGAGCCAGTGCTCAATCCACACCACCGCGTTGCGGCCAATCGGCAGGCGGCGCTCTTTGCTGCCTTTGCCCATCACCCACACCTCGCCGGATTCCAGATCGAGGTGCTTAATGTCGAGATTCACCAGCTCCGAGAGACGCAGTCCCGCGCCGTACATCACTTCCAGCATCGCCCTGTCGCGTACCGCCAGCGGATCGTTAAGATCGATATCCAGCAGTCGGTTAACGTCGTCGACGTCGATATTTTTTGGTAAATGGCGCGGTGTTTTCGGCGCCGAAATCCCCTTCGCCGGATTCGCGGCCAGTTCGCCCTGGCTCACCAGCCAGTCAAAGAAGCTGCGTAAGGCGGAGAGACGTAAAGCCAGGCTGGCTGGCCCCAGCCCCTGGCGACGGCTGCGCACCGCCAGGCTACGGACCTGGGCAGCATCGCACTGCTGCCAGCTTTTCAGCCCGTCGCTATCCGCCAGCGCGATAAGCGTCTCAAGCTGGCGGCGGTAGTTCAGCAGCGTTATCGGGCTCAGCTGACGCTCCACGCCGAGATAGCGTAAAAAGCGTTCTACGGGCGTAAACAGCGGAGAGTCGGTCATGCGCGCTCGATCCAGCGCTCCAGCAACCCCGGGAGCATCGACGCAATTTCCTGCAAAAGCTGCGTTCCCTGACCTTGCTGATAGTGCTGAGGGTCGCGACTGCTGAACAGCATCACGCCGGGCGCTTCATCTCCCCCCAGCAGCGACATCGCCACCGAACCCACGGCTTTTGCTTCCGGCAGCACCACCAGCAGTTCCGGGCCGTTTAATGGGCCAAGATAATGGCGCTGTTGCCCAAGACGCTGAATGCGAATCGGCTCAAACGCCTGACGGCTTATCGCCAGATGAGTGAATTTGGAGGGCGCGCCGAGCCGCCAGCTGTCGGGAAACAGGCGCACCGTCGCGCCCGCCAGCCCCAGCTCGCGCGCCCAGCGATGAAAGCGGTTCAGCATTTCATCAAGGCTATCGGCCGCCGCCAGCCGCGTCTGGAGATCAAACAGGCGCTGAAACAGGCTTTCGTTAGCCGTCGCCTGGGCCATCAGCAGCGTCATATTCTCTTCCAGCACGTTGATATGGTTCCGCGCCCGCGCCATGTGCCATTCCACCAGCGAGACCGAACCACGTACCGGATGCGGCACCGACATATGCTCCACCAGCGCCGCATTACGAATAAAGAATTCAGGATGTTGCAACAGATAGTCCACCACTGCGCGATCGTTCAGCTCGCTGGCGAGTTCCTGCTGTTCTTCCCCGACTTGTTTCATAAATGAATAAATCCGTCATAGACATGTGCCGCCGGGCCAGTCATATACAGCGGTTGGCCCGGACCTTTCCAGGCGATATCAAGACGCCCGCCGGGTAATTCCACGCGGACCTCCTCGCCCAGTAACCCCTGCTGGATACCGACTGCCGCCGCCGCGCAGGCGCCGCTGCCGCAGGCCTGCGTTTCACCCGCGCCGCGTTCATACACGCGCAGGCGAATATGGGAGCGGCTGACCACCTGCATAAAGCCGATGTTCGCCCGCTCCGGGAAGCGCTCGTGGTTTTCCATCACCGGGCCGAGCGTTTCCACCGTCGCGGTTTCCACATCATCGACCTGGATAACGCAGTGCGGGTTGCCCATGGACACCACGCCGCACAATACTGTCTGTTCAGCGGCGCGCATGATATAGGTCTTTTCCGCTTTGTTGGCGCGGAACGGCACCTGCGACGGTTCGAAGTTTGGCTCACCCATATTCACGCGCACCAGATCGTCTTCCGTTACGCTTAATACCATACGGCCGTTCGAGGTACTGACGCGGATGTCACGTTTATTGGTCAGGCCTTTCAGGCGCACAAAGCGGGCGAAACAGCGCGCGCCGTTGCCGCATTGCGCCACCTCGCTACCGTCGGCATTGAAGATGCGATAGTGGAAGTCGAGCTCCGGATCGTAGGGCGGCTCAACCACCAGCAGCTGATCGAAGCCCACACCAAGATGCCGATCCGCCAGACGACGAATCAGTTCCGGTGAGAAAAAAACATTCTGAGTTACCGCGTCAACAACCATAAAGTCATTGCCAAGGCCATGCATTTTAGAGAACTGCATCATCTACTCCAGCAGCGCGGAACTGTCAGTAATTCACCTGGGTCGGACCACCGCTATCACCGCGATCGTTACGATCCGGCGTAGAGCTCTGGATACCGCTATCAACCGGTTTAGTCGGCGGAGGCGCCGTTTTATCCGCTGGCGGGAAATAGAGCGGCCCTTTCAGACCACAGCCGGTGAGGCTGAGGACCGCAAATAAAACGGCAAGCGCTGGGAAAACGTTTTTCATGGATAGTAGCCCGTAATTCATTCTTTCTGTTTTCTATCATCGCAGGAGAAGACGTAAAAGCAAGCGTTTAGGGCAGCTTTATGACATCTGAAAAGCGGATTTCCACCAGGGTTACAGCGCAAACGCGTTGGTAGATATACGCTGAGTATTCATTTTAGCAGGGTCACTGCCAGCATTTTTTTAGCACCTGTATCGACTGCACAATATCCGCTTCCATCACGCCGGCAAATCCCAGCACCACGCCGTAATGATGGCGGCTTTCAGGCGTACCGGGGATCCACAATGCGCTCAGCGGCGTAATTTCCACGCCTGCCGCCTGGGCCTGGCTAACGAGACGGGTTTCTGTTTCAGCATCATCCAGCGTAATCGCCGCATGTAGCCCCGAGGCCACTTCCGGCATCACGCCAATATGGCTCAGATGCTGATTCCACTCGGCCAGCAGCAGATCGCGACGGCTTTTACTGATTCTGCGCATTCGCCGGATATGGGGCTGGAAATGCCCCTCCGAAATAAAGCTCGCCATCACCTGCTGGTCGTTCATTGGCGGCTGGCGGGTGGATAGCGTACGCAGCAGGTTCAGCGGTTCCACCAGCTGTTGCGGAACCACCATGTAGCCCAGGCGTAGCGCGGGATACATC
Organism: Klebsiella sp. CB_Kp196; assembly: GCF_040061575.1. Lineage (NCBI taxonomy): Bacteria > Pseudomonadati > Pseudomonadota > Gammaproteobacteria > Enterobacterales > Enterobacteriaceae > Klebsiella > Klebsiella sp. CB_Kp196. The sequence goes on along the minus strand of NZ_JBEAFH010000048.1, from coordinate 55,136 downwards.
ACTTTGGAAAACGAACCGATATAAATCACCCGATGGCGGTTATCCAGCGCGGCGAGCGGCATCAGCGGCGTGCCGTTATAGCGATACTCGCCGTCGTAATCATCCTCCATAATCCACGCCTGATGCTTTCTGGCCCACTCCAGCAGCGTCATCCGCCGCGATAGCGAGAGCGTCGCGCCCGTCGGGTACTGGCATGACGGGCTCACGTAGACCATCCGGGCGTCGGGATAATCCGTCAACTGCGCCGTCTGAAGCCCCTCATCATCAACGTTAATCGCTTTAATATTCAAACCAAGGCAGGAGAATACGCCCGCCGCCGCCCAGTGGCAGGGGTTTTCCATAATGACGTCCTGCCCGACGCGCAGCAGCAGCGCGGAACAGAGCATTATCGCCTGCTGTGCGCCAAGGGTAATAATCACCTGAGCCGGATCGCACTTCAGGCCGCGCGAGGTATGCAGATAGCTGGCGATAAGCTCGCGCAGCTGTAAATCGCCCGCCGGAACGCCGTAACCCATTTGCGCAATGGGTCGCCGCCGCCAGAAGCGGTTTTGCAGGCGCGACCAGGTATCAAACGGGAAATGGTCAATCGCGGGCATGCCGATGCGAAAAGCCTTCGGCGGGCCATCGTGCACAAAATGGCGATTAAACCGCGCCGTCAGCGGCAGGCGCGAGTCGACGCGTAAGGCAGGAATTTCAGGGACGTCGGGGCCTTCGTCAACCTCCTGCCCGCGATAACGTATATAGGTGCCGTCGCCCTGTCGGGTTTCAATTAAATCATCGGCATATAAACGCTCGTAGACCGAGACCACCGTATTGCGAGAAACCCCCAGCAGCCGCGCCAGCTCACGCGTCGCGGGTAGTTTAGCCCCGTGAAGACCGGGCGTATTCACCATCTTCTCTCTCAGGGCGCGATAAAGCTGCTCGCTACGCTTTCTGCCAGCATCCAGCTTTATTCCCGTTAAATCAAAAGGCAGAGCAACCGACAAATTGGCACCTTAATATCGTGGGTTTTTGGTCCTGTTATACATCCAATATGACAATTAGCATAGGCGCATTAATACTCATGATGAAAGCGACACCTTTCATTGCTCTCTGAACCCTGAATGATTGAGCCTACTATGTCAGCATCAGAAATCACGATTTTTGCCGCTAAAAAAATCATTACGATGTGCCCGAACCGCCCGGAGACCACCCATGTCGCGGTGCGCGGCGACCGTATTTTAGGCACCGGCACGCTTGAAGAACTCACCGGCTTTGGCGAATACCAGCTGGACGAGACCTTTGCCGATAAAGTGTTAATGCCCGGCCTGATTGAAGCCCACTCGCACGTCACCGGCGGCGGTATGTGGCAATTCCCCTATGTGGGTTACTACGATCGCCCGGACCATACCGGTAAAGTCTGGAAAGGCTGCCGCTCTTTTGACGACGTCGTCAGCGCGCTGCAGGCGGTGGAACGTGAGATGACCGATCCGCACGCGCCGCTGATCGCATGGGGCGTTGATCCCATTTATTTCGGCAGCGAAAAGCTGGGTCGCGAACATCTGGACCGCGTCTCAACCACCCGTCCGGTCGCGGTTATCCATATGAGCATCCACCTGATGGGCGCCAATACCGCCGCGCTGCACGACTGCGGAATATTTGACGACTGCCAGATTGAAGGCGTGGTGAAAAATCAGGACGGTACGCTGCACGGCGAGCTGGTGGAGTTCGCCGCCATGGGGCCAATCCTGAATAAATATGGTTTCTGGGACGAACTCACCACCGAAATCGCCATCGCCAATTTCGGCCAGGAAGCGTTTCGCGCAGGCTGCACCAGCGCAGCCGATATGGGTCTGACCGATTTCAGCAATCCCGAGCTGATGACCAACTACATCCGCATGACCCGTGAAGAGGACTTCCCGATTCGTCTGCTGGTGGCCTACGGTCCTCCTTTCGTCAAAAAACCCTTCCAGGAAGCGCTGGATTTCGCCCCGGACGTCATGCGTCACGGGCACGAAAAAATGCACTTCGGCCCGATGAAAATCTTCCTCGACGGCTCTATCCAGGGTGGGTCAGGACGGATGCTGGAGCCCTTCTATTATCTGGATGGCCACAACGGCGCGTGGAACGCTACGCCGGAAGAGGTGGAGCAGCAGGTCTACGACATCATGTCCCGCGGCTACCAGGTTCACTGCCACTGTAACGGCGACGAGGCCTCGGAAGCGTTCATTAAAGCCGTCGAGAAAACCCTGAATCGTATTCCGGCAGTGAACCACCGCGCGGTGATGCAGCACGCGCAGATGCTGCGTGAAGATCAGTTCAAACGCATCAAAGAGATGGGTATGGGCGTGAACTTTTTCAGCAACCACATCTATTACTGGGGCGATCAGCACTACAGCCAAACCATGGGCCCGGAGCGCGCAATGCGTATGGACGCCTGCGGCAGCGCGGTGCGCCACGGTATTCCTTTCGCCTTCCACAGCGATTGCGGCATCACCCCCATCAACCCACTGTTCACCGGCTGGTGCGCGGTGAACCGCCTGACGGCATCCGGGCGCGTACTGGGCGAAGCGGAAAAAATCTCCGTCGATCAAGCGCTGCACGCGATGACCCTCGGCGCGGCATGGACCATGAAAATGGACCATCTGATCGGCAGCATCGAATGCGGTAAATATGCCGACTTCACCGTGCTGGAAGAGGATCCGCAGGCCATCGAGCCGGTTCAGCTTAAAGATGTGAAGGTCTGGGGCACCGTGCTGGGCGGTAAGAAACAGCAAATCCAGTAATCCTGTTGCGAACATTATCCACCCGGCGGCGACGTCGGGCGGATAGCTATTGCACAAAATCATTCACATTGCATCAAGGCGGCACCTGAGAGAATCCTCGGTCACTTATTACAGTAAGCGACCGGGGTGAACGCAGGCAGCCAGCACAGAGGCAGCTTGAAGGATGATGTGTAGATTGCCTGAAATTAACCACAGAACACGATCATGACGACAAATTCAGTAATTAACTCTCCCGGCATGTCGCGCAACGCGGCCGCCGATACGGCGATGAAATGGTTGCCGCTGCTGGTGCTGTGCCTCGCTCAGCTTTCGACATCCGGCGATAATGCCACGCTGAGCATCGCTACCGGCGCGCTGGTCAAAGACCTGCACGCGTCAATGGATCTCATCAGCATCGCCAACGCGATGTATTCGCTGGCCGCGGGCTCTCTGATGGTCGCCGCCGGGATGGCCGGACTTATCGTCGGCTGGAAGAAAACCTTCCGCATCGGCTGCGCGCTGCTGTTTCTTGCCGAGCTGACCGCTTATTTCTCACCGAACATGCTGGTCTTCACCTACGGCGCCCGTCTGCTTTCCGGTATTGGCGGAAGCTTTATGATCCCTTCGGTGCTGGGGCTTATCGCCAGTAACTATAAAGGCCGCCAGCAGGCGATCGCCTTTGGCGCTATCGGCGCAGCTAGCGGCGTCTCCTTCGCCGCCGGCCCGCTGATTTGCGGCCTGCTGGTTGACCACCTCGGCTGGCGCGCCGCGTTTGCCGCTATCGCCGGCCTGTGCATCGTGATCTTCAGCGGCTCTTTCCTCGTCCCTACGCCGGCAAAACCTGAACGCAAAGTGGTGTTCGATCTGCCGGGCGTCGTCCTGACGGTTATCGGCCTGTTCAGCGTGATCCTCGGCTTCCTGAAAGTCTCGAGCTGGGGTCTGTTTACGCCGTTTAACGCGCCGTTCACCGTCATGGGTCTTAGCCCGGCGCCGTTCCTCGTCCTGTTTGGCCTGATCGTGCTGGCGATTATGCTGAAGTGGGAGCGCCATCGCGAAGCCACCACCGGCAGCGCGCTGATCCCGCTGTCGTTCCTCGCAACGCCGCAGGTGCGTAACGGTCTCTATCTGACGGCGTTTATCTTCCTCGCCTACGGTTCCGGTATTTTTGTGACCGTGAGCTTTGTACAGGTGGTTGCCGGGCTGAACGGTATTGAAACCGGCTTGCTCATTCTGCCGTTTGCGCTGGGCGTCGTGGTCTTTTCGCTGGGGCTGCCGATCGTCTGGAAAAACGCGAATCCGAAACGGATGTGCCAGAGCGCGCTGCTCATCGGCACGCTGGGCTCCGTGTTGTGCATCTTCGGCTTTGGCCCGTCCGATTTCAGCATGATCGTGCCGATAGGGATGTGTCTGATTGGCGTCAGTATGGGCATCGTTTCCGCCTATTCCAGCTATATTGTTACCAGCGCTCTGCCGGCGCGCGATGCGCAGCAGTCCGGCGGCGTGCAGGCGACTTCGCGTAACGTCGGCCAGGCAATCGGCGTAGCGGTTTGCGGTATGGTGATGCTGACGGCGGTCACCATGACGGTACAGGATATGGCCAGCCACGACGCTTCGCTAAGCCAGGATACACAGCAGAAGGTGGCAAATCTTTCCGTTATTCCTTATCTCAGCGATACGGGTTTCTCAACGCTGATGCTGGACCAGGGCGTGAATCAGAAGGATGTAACGGAACTCAACCAGGTCTATAAAACCGCCCGCCTGAAAGCCACGCGAGCGGGTATGGTCGCCACCGCGGTCATGACGCTGCTGTTTTTATTCGGGACGCGCAATCTTCCCGTCCGCGCCAGGGGTTCTGATGACGCAGCAGGAGAAGAGCCGCGTGCGAAGAAGTCGAAAATCTGAGTTAAGATCGAAAGATAACTAACAATAACGCGCCCCTCCCGCGAGGAAGGGCGCGTTTTGTCGTTTCTATCAAAAAGGAACACGCTGTGACCACCACCCCTACACCGACAAACTGGTTACCTTTGGTTGTCTTATGCTGCGCACAGTTTCTGGCTTCCGCCGATAACGTGACGTTAAGTATCGCCACGCAGGCGCTAATGAACGATCTGCACGCCACGCTTGGGCAGGTCAGTACAGCGAATACCATGTATCCGTTGATTGCGGGCACGTTTATGGTGGCAGGCGGAATGCTGGGGTGTATCTGGGGTTGGCGAATGCTGTTTCGCATCGGCTGCCTGATTTTTATCCTCGCCGAAGCCTGCGCCTTTTTTTCGCCATCGATCGCGCTCTTCACCTGGGGCGCGCGTCTGACCGCCGGGATAGGCGGTAGCCTGATGATCCCCGCCGTTTTTGGCCTGATCTCTGCCCTGTATCAGCAGCGACGACGGGTTGCCGCCTTTGGCGCTCTGGGCGCCTCCAGCGGCATTTCATTCGCCTGTGGTCCAATTGTATGCGGATATTTGCTGGACCACGTCGGCTGGCGCATCGCGTTTGCCTCGCTTGGCCTGCTGGCGCTGCTTATCCTGCTCTGCTCCGTCATCATCCCGGCATCAGAAAACAAACGCGCCGCTATCGCCTTCGATACCCCGGGCTTTCTGTTAGGCACCCTGGGGCTGTTCCTGACGATTTTCGGTATTCTGCGCATCCCGGTCTGGGGGCTGGTTATGCCCTTCGACCCGGCAGTGAGCGTTCTCGGCCTGAGCCCCGCCCCTTTCGTTATTCTCTGCGGCCTGATGGTGCTGATGATGATGCTGCGCTGGGAACGTCATTTTGAAGCCACTACCGGCCACGCTCTGCTCCCCGCGGTTTTCCTGAAAACCCGCCTGGTGCGCCACGGGCTCTATCTCACCGGTTGGATATTTTTTGCCTACAGTTCGGCTATTTTTACCGTGGTGAGTTTTGCGCAGATTGTTAAAAGCGTATCGGCGATGGAAACAGGGCTGCTGATACTCCCTTTTGCGATATGTCTCGCCGCCTGTTCGCTGGGCCTGCCGCTGTTTATTCAGCAGCGAAACCCTCGCCGCCAGTGCCAGATGGGGCTGACGGCGGGAATCGCCGGCGCTCTGGTCGCCGCCGCGGCGCTGCACGTAACGGGGTTTACCCCTGTACTGATGGCGTCAGGGCTTTGTTTAATCGGCGCGGGGATGGGCACCATCGCGGCCAATGCCCCGATACTGGTCACCACTGGCGCAGGGAATCGGCACGCCGAACAGTCCGGCGGCGTTCAGGCCGCCTCGCGCGATATCGGGCAGGCATTAGGAATGGCGTTAATCAGTACCGTCATGCTCACGGTGTTGACCTTCCTGATGAAATATCAGGTACAGCACGACCCGGCAATGGGCCTGGCCGCCCGACAGGCCATCAGTCATCTCACGTTTATCCCCTGGACGAGTGATCGGACTTTCCATCAGCTTATCCAGACACAAAACCTGGCGCCCGGCGATCTCTCTGGCCTTCTTCAGCATTATCAACAGAGCCGGATGCTGAGCGCGCGTTACGGGCTGCTGGCGATGGCGATCGTGACGTCTCTACTGCTGATCCGCCTTCGCCATCTGCCGAAGTCATCGTAGATTGCGCTATACTGCCGCCACGATCAAAAAAGCGGGAAAGAACCATGAACGACAGTGAATTCCATCGCCTGGCCGATACCCTGTGGATGACCATCGAAGAGCGTCTCGACGACTGGGATGGCGACAGCGATATCGACTGCGAAATCAACGGCGGCGTGCTGACTATCAGCTTTGAAAACGGCAGCAAAATTATTATCAACCGCCAGGAGCCGCTGCACCAGGTATGGCTGGCGACAAAACAAGGCGGCTACCATTTCGACTTGAAAGGCGACGAGTGGGTATGCGACCGCAGCGGCGAAACCTTCTGGGATCTGCTGGAACAGGCGGCGACCGCGCAGGCCGGTGAAGCGGTGAGTTTTCGCTAAACGCGCGTGATTCGAGTTCCCCGGATTGCGGCTAACGCCGTATCCGGGCGACAAAACCCATATCACCCCGAAGCCCAGGCAAGCGAAGCGCCCCCGGGAAATTTACCTGCGCCGAATGACAGGTCTACGCGGCGGGTCATGAGTAGTGCTGCAACATCGATGATGTCGCGGAATCCTCACCTGCAGCAAGGGTCGCCGCGGCAATCACCTGGCTGCGGAACGGGATCACCTGTTCGCGGCCGTCGACATCGACGATTTGATAAAACTGCGGCAGGTTAAAGTTGATAAAGCTGGAGCCGTAGGTAAAGCGGTCATGCGACGAAGAGTAGAAGCGGCTGACGTCGCGTACCAGCTCTTCTTTGCTACCTTCGCAGTGGTGATACACCTCGGCGCGGTTGCTCTCATCAAGGATATAGATGTTAAATCCGTTATCGTTATCCGCATCTTCAAAGAAGAACTGAATAATCCCTTCGCTGGCAAAACCATCCACCACCTGCGGCAGCCTGACGTGGTTGGTTTCCACCTGCACCGACAGGCCGTGCAGTTTGTTATGCGAAATCGCGCCGTAGAATTCGATGGCGTTTTCCAGTTTCTGTACCGAGACGTTAAGACGCTCGAAGAAGAGTCCCCAGGTCTGCCCGGAAACGCGTAGCGCTTTAAAACGGCCGGTATCCTGGCGGGTGCTGGAAAGACGCAGCTCAACGCATTCAGACACCAGTTGCTGCACGCGAGTGCGGATCAGGCCGCGCAGATGCTGGCTATAGCAGAAAACTTCCACGCTATCCGGCGGCGCGGCGTCCTGGTGCATCTTGCCAAGAATGGTTTTCAGCGCTTCGATCATCGCCTGCTCGCCGTTAAAGTGCAGCGTGCGCACCTCGTTCCACGAGTTGCGATACAGCAGATCGATGCTGCCAATCAGGCACTTTTGCTCTTCGCCGAAGCTGAAAACATCCAGCTTGCGGAAGTCGAAATGCACCACCTGATTGCGGAAGGCCGCCGTCGGGTCATATTCGAGGTTGACGATAATCGCCAGGTGGCGAATTTCGCAGGGGCTATACAGCGCTTTCGGCGTCGGAGACGGCAGGCGCAGCGGGAAGTGATGCGCCACATCGGCCACCATCTCCTGCAGTTTCGCCAGGTCGACAATCCCGTTGCCCTTAATAAACAGGCGTGTGCGTGACGTCAGCAGGCCGTTAAACCAGGCCCAGGCCACCAGCTTATTAAGATAACGGTTATATTCCAGCGGCTGATGGCTGATGATCGATTCCATGTCCGGCGCGCGGTTATAGACATACCAGCCGGTACGGTTGGCACGGCCCGGCGGCACGTGGATGAAAGTCAGATTCGGCTCAGACAGATCCGGCGAAATTTGCGGGTTTACCAGGGTCACTTTCCCCGGCAGCGCTTCAAAGGCGGCGTACAGCTTACGCGTCAGCACGCCAATATCCTGCGGGCTGGCGGAAACGCTCAGGTTATTACGGCGCGCAAAGCGAATCAGGTTGCGATAGCTCTGCATCATCGCATCAAGCAGTTCGTTGTGCGCTTTACGGACTTCGTCAATCTTCCAGTTGGCCCGGTTATCGAGCATCATCAGACGCTTTTCATCCCAGCCCCACTCTTTCACCAGGTGGCTGACGACTTCACGGCGCCAGCCGACGCAGGCGCGCTCGCGGCTCAGCTTCTCGCACACTTTTAAATAGAAACATCGACGCACCAGATCGAGGCGCGTTTCATCTTCGATGGCCTGCAGATAGAGCGTGACGCGCTCCAGCATCATGCAGTAAGGGTCAAGGCCAAACGAGACGATTTCACCATCATGCAGGCGCTGCTTGATATCTTTCGCCAGCAGACGGTTGTTGGGATACTCCCAGGAGTACGCTTCCAGCAGCAGCGTCTTCAGCACCGCCTTATAGGGCGAGTCGATGCTTTTATACAGCTGCCACAGGCTGGCGCCGAAGTACTCTTCTGCCGAGAGGGAGCTCAGGCCGCCGAGATCCAGCCATTCGTTCGGCGTCAGCACGCCCTGCGCGTAGAGGCTCATCACGTAATCGTCGTAATGCTCTTCTTCATCGCACGGCACCATATTCCACAGAATACGTTTCCCGGCAAGGCGCACCGCGGTACGGTAAAACTCATCCAGCAGCAGGATGTGTTGGGTTGAGCCGCAGTCTTCACCGCCCAGGCTGCCGCTTTCGTTATGGCGGAAGCGGTTTTCGTCGATCAGGAAGAAGCTGACCTCAACGCCCAGCGACGCGGCCCAGCTCTCGAGCAGGCTACATTTGCGCTGCAGCAGCTGGCGCTCTTCGCTATCCAGCCATGATTGGTGGCAAACCCAGATATCCAGGTCGGAAGAGCAGCTTTGGCCGACGGAAGAAGTACTGCCCATAGAGTAAAGGCCGGTGATCGGCAGCTCGCCTTTCGGCGGCTCTTTGGCCAGCATTCCACGGTTGAGCTCGAGTTCATCAAGATAGTGACGTTGGGTTTCATCAGGCGTGTAGAGGCAAATGCCACGGGGAACGTTACCGTCAAGGTAACCCGGCATCAGCGGATGATGATAATGTAGTAATGTCGGCAGTAGACTGTAAACCTGCTGGAAAGCGGGTCCCATGGCAGCAAGGGCGCGATCCACGCGCAATTGGTTGATGGCATCCAGTCTCTGTTTCAGTGTCTCAATATAGAGGTACAAGACATATCGCCTGATGTTCAAAAACCCGACGTACAATAGTACGGAGAGTTTCAGTATTTCAACAAAAACCGTCACCATTCGTCGTCGGTGTGGTTGTGATGAACTGCTGACTGACAAATGGTTTAAAACGTGATCAATCTAACACCTTGCTGATTGACCGTAAAGAAAGATGAGCTACATACAAGTGTAGCACCCTTTACTACGTGTAAATTCTTCACTACGTTTGCGGCAACCCGCAAACGCATGAAAGGCTAAAAAAATGGCCGCGACCCTTAACCCCACAAAACTAACATCCCTAAGACAACAATGTTAGGATGGTCAGTGGTCGACTATGACGGTAACAAGCATGTTAGACAAAGTTTTGAGAATTGCCACACGGCAAAGCCCGCTTGCGCTATGGCAGGCACATTATGTGAAAGAGCGCCTGGAGTCCTATCATCCGGGGCTTTCCGTTGAGCTGGTGCCTATGGTCACCCGCGGCGACGTGATCCTTGATACGCCCCTTGCAAAAGTGGGCGGTAAGGGCCTCTTTGTGAAAGAGTTAGAGCTGGCCATGCTGGAAGGTCGCGCCGACATTGCCGTCCATTCTATGAAGGACGTGCCGGTGGAGTTTCCCGAAGGGCTGGGGCTGGTGACCATCTGTGAACGCGAAGATCCGCGCGATGCCTTTGTCTCGAATCACTACGCTTCCATTGATGAACTCCCCCACGGCAGCATCGTTGGCACCTCAAGTTTACGCCGTCAGTGTCAGCTGGCCGCCGCGCGGCCGGATCTCACGATCCGCTCCCTGCGCGGCAACGTTGGCACGCGTCTGGGCAAGCTTGATAGCGGCGAGTACGACGCCATTATTCTGGCCGCCGCAGGGCTTAAGCGCCTGAACCTTGAGGCGCGTATTCGTCAACCGCTGTCCCCGGAGCAATCTCTGCCCGCCGTCGGCCAGGGCGCGGTCGGCATTGAGTGTCGCCTTGACGACGAATGGACCAAAACGCTGCTGGCCCCGCTGAATCATACGGAAACGGCCATCCGCGTCCGCGCTGAACGGGCGATGAACACCCGGCTTGAAGGCGGCTGTCAGGTGCCTATCGGCAGCTATGCCGAACTGATCGACGGTGAGCTATGGCTGCGCGCGCTGGTTGGCGCGCCGGATGGCTCACACACGGTACGCGGCGAGCGGCGCGGTCGCCCGGAAGATGCCGAAACGCTGGGCGTCGCCCTTGCCGAAGAACTTCTGGATAACGGCGCTCGCGACATTCTCGCCGTCGTCTACGCAGGAGAAGCGCCTCAATGAGCATTCTGGTTACCCGTCCGCTGCCGCAAGGCGAAGAGTTAGTCAGCCGCCTGCGCGCGCTGGGACGCGTGGCCTGGAGCTTTCCGCTCATTGAGTTTACCCCGGGCCGTCAGCTCCCTGAGCTGGGCGGCCAGCTGGCAAGCCTCGCCGCAGGCGATTTGCTCTTCGCGCTATCTCAGCATGCCGTCGAGTTTGCCCACGCTCGCCTCCAGCAGCAGGGGCTGCGCTGGCCCACGGCGCCCGACTATTTTGCCATTGGCCGCACCACCGCGCTGGCCCTGCATAAGGTCAGTAATCGACAAGTTCGCTACCCGTTAGATCGGGAAATCAGCGAAGTCTTGCTACAATTACCTGAATTACAAAACATTGCGGGGAAAAAAGCGCTCATCCTGCGCGGCAACGGCGGGCGGGAATTACTCGGTGACACGCTTCGCGAACGCGGTGCTGATGTCACTTTTTGTGAATGTTATCAACGTAGTGCAAGGCACTACGATGGCGCAGAAGAAGCAATGCGCTGGCAGTCTCGCGGGGTTTCGACGCTGGTCATCACCAGCGGCGAGATGCTGCAGCAGCTCTGGACGCTAATACCACAGTGGTATCGCGAACGTTGGCTCCTGAGCTGTCGCATTTTCGTTGTCAGTGAACGTCTGGCCGAGCAGGCCAGGGAATTGGGCTGGCAGGATATCCAGGTTGCCGATAGCGCCGACAACGATGCGCTGCTACGCGCATTACAATAACTCTCAACATTGGAAGCCATAATGACGGAACAACAGAATCAATCCGCCGTGGTTGAAGAGACCAGGGAGGCCGTGGAAACGACGCCACAGCCAGAGAAGAATGTCGAAAAGAAAAACGGCGGCAGTAAAACCAGCCTCGCCCTGAGCGCTATAGCTATCGCTATCGCCCTCGCCGCTGGCGTAGGCCTTTATGGTCTGACGAAGACTCAGGCAACCCGCCAGAGCGAAGCCAGCGCCGGGCTATCCAGCCAGATCGCCGCGCTGCAAAAAGCGCAGGAGAGCCAAAAAAGCGAGCTTGAAGGCATCATCAAGCAGCAGGCCGACCAGCTGACGGAAGCGCAGCGTCAGCAGGATTCTCTGGCGAAGAAGCTGGAAGAAGTGCAGGAGAAGGTCGCGGTCATTTCCGGCAGCGATGCAAAAACCTGGCTGCTCGCGCAGGCTGATTTCCTCGTAAAACTGGCCGGACGTAAGCTGTGGAGCGATCAGGACGTGACGACCGCCGCCGCGCTGCTGAAAAGCGCTGATGCCAGCCTCGCCGATATGAACGATCCGAGCCTGATTTCCGCCCGTCGCGCCATTACCGACGATATTGCTTCGCTTTCCGCCGTGAGTCAGGTCGACTACGACGGCATCATTCTGAAAGTGAACCAGCTCGCCAACCAGATCGATAATTTACGCCTGGCGGACAACAACGACGATGACACCCCGATGGATTCCGATAGCGATGAGCTATCCAGCTCCATTAGCGAGTGGCGGGTAAACCTGCAAAAAAGCTGGCAGAACTTTATGGACAGCTTTATTACCGTTCGCCGCCGCGATGAGACCGCCGTGCCGCTGCTGGCGCCAAACCAGGACGTTTATCTGCGCGAAAACATCCGCTCCCGTCTGCTGGTCGCGGCGCAGGCGGTTCCGCGTCATCAGGAAGAAACCTACAAACAGGCTCTGGATAACGTCTCGACGTGGGTTCGTGCTTACTACGACACTGAAGATGCCACCACCAAAGCCTTCCTTGAGGACGTGGATAAGCTCAGCCAGCAAAGCATCACCATGAACGTACCGGAGAGCCTGCAGAGCCAGGCGCTGCTTGAGAAACTGATGCAAACGCGGGTACGTAATCTGATGGCGCAGCCGGCTGAAACCCAGGCCAGCGCCCCGGCTCCCGCGCCGGCACCTGCTGCCCACGCGCCAACGCCTGCGCCACAAGGAGAGTAACGCATGTTGAAAATTCTCTTACTCTTCGCGCTGCTGCTTGCCGGGATCGTGGTCGGTCCGATGATCGCGGGTCATCAGGGCTACGTCCTGATCCAGACCGATAATTACAACATTGAAACCAGCGTCACCGGGTTAGCGATCATCATGATCCTCACCATGGTGGTGCTGTTTGCCATTGAGTGGCTGCTGCGGCGCATTTTCCGCACCGGCGCGCATACCCGCGGCTGGTTCGTGGGCCGCAAGCGTCGCCGCGCGCGTAAGCAAACCGAGCAGGCGCTGCTGAAGCTGGCGGAGGGCGATTATCAGCAGGTTGAGAAGCTGATGGCGAAAAATGCCGATCACGCTGAGCAGCCCGTTGTGAACTACCTGCTGGCGGCAGAAGCCGCCCAGCAGCGTGGCGATGAAGCCCGCGCCAACCAGCATCTGGAGCGCGCGACAGAGCTCGCCGGCGACGACCTGATACCTGTCGAAATCACCCGCGTACGCCTGCAGCTGGCGCGTAATGAAAACCACGCCGCCCGCCACGGCATCGACAAGCTGCTGGAGATCACGCCGCGTCATCCGGAGGTCCTGCGCCTCGCCGAGCAGGCCTACATTCGTACCGGCGCCTGGAATTCGCTGCTGGATATTCTTCCATCAATGGCGAAAGCCAACGTCAGCGATGAGGAGCACCGTGCCGAACTGGAACAGCTGGCGTGGATTGGCCTGATGGATAAAACGCTGGCCGATGGCGGCAGCGAAGGTCTGCGCGACTGGTGGAAAAGCCAGAACCGAAAAACCCGCAGCCAGGTGGCGCTACAGGTGGCAATGGCTAATCGCCTTATCGAAAGCGACGACCATGATACCGCGCAGCAGATTATTATCGAAGGTCTGAAAAAGCACTACGACGATCGTCTGGTGATGCCGATCCCGCGGCTGAAAACGAATAATCCGGAACAGCTGGAAAAGGTGCTGCGCCAGCAGATCAAAACGGTCGGCGACCGTCCGCTGCTGTGGAGTACGCTGGGACAATCGCTCATGCGTCACGGCGAGTGGCAGGAAGCCAGCATCGCGTTCCGCGCAGCGCTCAAGCAGCGCCCGGATGCGTTTGACTACGCGTGGCTGGCCGATACACTTGACCGCCTGCATCAGCCGGAAGAAGCGGCGACGATGCGTCGCGACGGCCTGCTGTTAACCCTGCAAAACAACCCGCAGCAGTAATGCCCTTCTCGCCTCCATCGGGGGCGAGAATCTCTTCTCTTCCCGCCTGAGCGTTTCTCTATCCCTGAAAAGAAAAAAACGCCTGCTCTGAAACCAGGGCAGGCGTTAAAACAGGTCTGTTTGACAACAAATTGGGTGCTTCACTCAACGTAGTGTCCATGGTGTTTGATGAGGCTATATGCTTCATCCTTCACGCTGTCTCTTCGTTGGCTGCACACGCTCACCCCAGTCACTTACCTTTGTAAGCTCCGGGGGATTCCCGTGCTGGCCGTCTCGACACATCATGAATGATTTAGCATATAAAATGCGACATCTGTCAGTGGACGATAAGCACCGTAAAACGGCTCTGCATCATTCCTGAGTTTATGAGGCACTAAGGCGAACATAAGAGATGGAATGAGCATCTACCCGTTTATTATCGCACAGGATCGGTAGAAAATGCATCTATCCGCACAAGGAATTGGGACTATTCTGGACAATAAATCGCATGCTGATTAGCGAGATATTTTTTGCGATATCAGGGAGATAGGAACGTTTTTGCAAAAGCGGAAAACAAAAAACCCCGCCGAAGCGGGGTTCAAAATTGGTCGGCGAGAGAGGATTCGAACCTCCGACCCACTGGTCCCAAACCAGTTGCGCTACCAAGCTGCGCTACTCGCCGATGTACTGCTTTTTTGAATTTTTAGTTCAATTCTTTATAAAGTCGTGGTGCGAGGGGGGGGACTTGAACCCCCACGTCCGTAAGAACACTAACACCTGAAGCTAGCGCGTCTACCAATTCCGCCACCTTCGCAATATCACAACTTTCTAAATAATGGGGTGGCTAATGGGATTCGAACCCACGACAACTGGAATCACAATCCAGGGCTCTACCAACTGAGCTATAGCCACCACTGCAAATCTTTTACGCGGTATTGAAACCACCGCAGCTCCAGCACCGGGTAAATGGTGCGCCCGACAGGATTCGAACCTGAGACCTCTGCCTCCGGAGGGCAGCGCTCTATCCAGCTGAGCTACGGGCGCTTAGCGCCGTTGCGGGGTCGGATAATACGGACTTCCTACCCCGCTGTCTAGTGCCTTTTTAAAGAAAATTATTGTTTGCTCATGCTTTGTGCGTTTTGTTGCTTATTGCGCCACATTATCAACATTTCCGCGTCGGCCAAGGCCAAATACCTTATAAATAAGCGTCACGGCGGCGAGGAAAATCATTCCGACAAAGAGCGACATACGCGTATCGTCGTTAAATCCCATCCCTATCAGCACGCAAATCAGGAACGCCATGGTCAAATAGTTCGCCCACGGGAACAGCAGCGAGCGAAACGGATGGCTGGCCATCGCTTCTTTATGCACGAGACGAAAACGCAGCTGGCTAATCAGAATCACAAACCACGGCACCATCCCCGGCAGCACGCTGGCGCTGTAAACGTAGACGAAAACTCGCTGTGGATTAGGGATAATGTAGTTCAGGCACGAGCCGACCAGCAGAATCAGGATCGACAGCGCCACGCCCGCTGACGGCACGCCGTTGCGCGAGACTTTGGCGATGGCCGCGGGCAGCTGACGGTTTTTTGCCAGCGCGTAGAGCATGCGGCCGCAGCTGTACATACCGCTGTTACAGCCGGAAAGCGCCGCCGTGAGCACCACAAAGTTGATAATGCCCGCCGCCGCGGTGATGCCGATTTTGGCAAAGGTCAGTACGAACGGACTGCCGTTGGAGCCAATTTGATCCCACGGGAAAATAGTGACGATCACAAAAATCGCCCCTACATAGAAAATCAGGATTCGCCACAGTACCTTGCCAACCGCGCTACGCAGCGTAACCTGCGGGTTCTTCGCTTCACCGGCGGTAATCCCGATAAGCTCGACGCCCTGATAAGACGCGACCACGATGCACAGCGCCGTCAGGAAGCCCTTCCAGCCGCCGGCGAAGAAGCCACCGTGCTCGGTCAGATTGCCAAAGCCAATGGCGTGCCCGCCGTTGCCAAAGCCAAAGAAAATAACGCCCAGCCCCACCACGATCATCACAATAATGGTGGTGACCTTAATCATGGCAAACCAGAATTCAATTTCGCCGTACAGCCGTACCGCCGCGAGGTTCGCCAGCGCCACCAGCCCGACGGCAATCAGCGCCGGTATCCACTGCGCCATATCCGGGAACCAGAACTGCACATAAACCCCGATAGCCGTAATCTCCGATATCCCGACCGCCATCCACATAAACCAGTAGGACCAGGCGGTGAGATAGCCGAAAAATGGGCTCATATAGCGGTGTGCGTAAACGGCGAACGATCCGGTTACCGGTTCGAGGAACAGCATTTCGCCCATCGAACGCATGATGAAGAAGACAAAGAGCCCGGCGATAATATACGCCAGCAGAACCGAAGGTCCGGCCCACTTCAGCGTACTGGCCGCGCCCATAAATAACCCGACGCCAATTGTCCCACCAAGAGCGATTAGCTCAATGTGCCGCGCCTCCAGTCCCCGCTGAAGTTCCGCTTTTTTCTCAGTCATATAGCCTCTTGTGTTTGCCCTGCTCCGGGTTTAAGCGCATCCCAACCGGGATGTGTCTATGCCGGTTATTTTTATTGAATAAATAGCCCTGCCTGCGCGACGGTAAACTGACCGTCGCGTTTTAAGCATGCGAATGGTTAATGAATTTGAGGGAAATGGCAAATAAAGTATCAGGCGAGTGAAGACATTACACAGAATACCCAGGTAAACCCACCCGCTTGCAGTGGAATGTCACAGCTTATCGGTGTAATGCCAGCGTAAATAGCGCAGCAGGCGCGCCTGCCTTTTTATGCGGCTCGGCTGCGAAACCAGGCGATAGAACCACTCCAGACCCAGGTCCTGCCAGAACTTCGGCGCCCGCTGGACGTGGCCGGTAAAGACATCGTAGGTGCCGCCCACGCCCATATACAGCGCCTGCGGATAAACGTCCCGACAGTCGCGCATCAGGATCTCCTGACGCGGCGAGCCCATTGCCACCGTGACGATCTTCGCCCCGCTATCGCGGATACGCTCAAATAGCGCCTGACGCTGGTCAGCGGCAAAATAACCATCCTGGCTTCCAACGATATTCACGTTCCAGCGCTGGCGAAGCTGCTGCTCCGTCTGCGCCAGCACCTCAGGCTTGCCGCCGATCAAAAATACCGGCGTTCCCTGAGCGCCTGCGCGCGCCATCAGGGCTTCCCATAAATCGGCTCCGGCGACGCGCGAGACCTGAGCCTGAGGGTATTTTTTACGTAATGAACGTACTACGCTGATGCCATCAGCGTATTTGAATTCTGCCGCTTCAATCAGCGCCCGGACCTCGGGGCTGTCTTCTACCGCCAGCATCTTCTCTGCATTAATCGCCACCAGCGTTCCCGTGCGGATCTCACCATCGGCGTACAGATAATCCAGAGCGTGTTGCATATCGCGCCAACCAATGAGTTGTAGCCCTCTCAGCAGGTACAACGGCGCGGATGTGGTCTCAGTCATGTACACCCTTATCAGACTTGAGGTTGCGTCAGCGGTTTGGCCCGCCGGTGAATCAGCCCCACGCTATCCAGGAACCAGTACAGCAGTTTTGCCGCCAGCAGGCAGATCCCAAAGATAACGAGGAAAAAAACCACGCGAGAGCCAAATGAATCCAGCCCTTCACGCGCCAGCACGATCATGTTGAAGATAGCGCCAAAACAGAAACTGTGCAGAATCGCCGCTTTATAGCGGTTCGTTTCCCGGTTGCCAAGCTCGTACAGCCAGTCAAACCATTTAATAATCAGCCCAACCGCCACCGCGCCCAGCGGGACGAACCAGACGCCGCCCATCACCACCAGCGAGCCAATCAGGGTCGGCGAAATCGCCAGACCAGAATGATTATTCAATACTTCCCAGGTGAAATAGTTCGCGGTATTGAGCACCATTGTCGGACGACCGTGCCACAACCAGCTGGGGATAAAGACGTAAAAATCCCGGATGATTGGCGCCAGCCCCTGGAACTCAATCTTGTCGTAATTTTGCAGCAGCAGGGCCAGATTCTCCCACGGCGAGAAGGTGTCGCGGGTCAGATAGAGGAAAGTATAAAACGCCTCATCGCCGCTGACGTTCATGCCATAGCGCTTCAGGGCCAGCCAGAACATACCGACGATGCCCAGCACGCCCGCCGCCGCCAGCATCCACAGGCTAATCCAGCCGCGAATGATGCCGATAAACAGGAAGATGGCAAACGCGATAATGATATTCGCCCGGGTGCCGCCAACGATGGCGTAGGTCAGCAGGCCAAAGGCGACGGTGCTGACAAGGAAGAATATCCACGCTTTATAATCCTGACGCAGAAAATAGACCACCAGCATTGCCGGGATGAAAAAGTAGAAGAAGCGCTTTAGCGCCACGCCGGAGACTTCGCTGGAGAAGATCTGGCTGTAGGAGTTGAGCTTGAATAACAGGAAGCCGTTATGCGCAAAGAAGATGCCGACGCAAAGCAGCGCCAGCCCCAGCAAAATGCCCCAGGTGAGGTGGGTCTCCACGCGATTCATCGTAAACAGCGGACGATGCGGATGACCGTGCGTCGCCGACCGTAGCCGCGTTTTATAAGTCACGTAATAAACCGCATAAAAGCAGACGGAAACCAGCAGGGTTTGCAGCAGAATTTCCGGCGGGGCGACCGCGACGTCAAAGCGGAACACCAGAATACTGGTCAGCGGGAAGCCAAAGAAAAACGTCAGCAGATACAGCAGCGAGAAAAAGACGTTGAAGTTGAAGCGTACGCGACGAAATTCAAAGTACGTGGCGGTGGCGATAAATAGCGTCGACAGCAGCCAGACCAGCAGCAGCCCGCTAAATTGCATTAATGTCATGCGTCCACCCCCGCAGCAATTCGCAACGCTCGTCGCCAGCCCGTCAGGTAATTCGGCCGGAAGAAGGCGATTTGATTTTTATCCACGCCAGCCAGCTGGCGCTGCGCTTCACGCACAACGCTCACGTCCAGCGTATCGCTGGTAAAGAGTACCGGAATATGCTGCTCCGACATATCCTGCCAGAAGGGATTCTCCCGGTTCAGCACGCAGGGGATCCCCGCCTGAATCAGCAGGCACAGCGTGCCGATACCCTGCTGGCGGGCAAACAGGAAGTAGCCAAGATCGCAGCGGCGCAGCAGGGCAAGGTAGTCATCAAACGCCAGCTTGTCGCTCAATACCTGGAAATGCTGCGGGCTGAACAGCGCCGCGCCGGCCGCGCGGACTTCGTTGATGTAGTCGCCATTATTTGCCGGATAACCCATCGGCACGACAACGTTAACCGTATCGCCAAACTGCTGGCGAATCGCACGCAGCGCCGCAATATGCTCGTTGCTACGGTCGCCGGAATTACCCACCAGGATAGTCAGCGTGTCGCCGCGCGGCGCGCTATCGGCGAGCGAATTCAGCGCCGGATCCATGCGGGTTGGAAAGTAGAGCAGCTCTCCCGCTACGCCAGAATGGCGGGCGGCGAACCAGCTCAGATCGCCCCGGGTCGCAAACACGCGACCTACCCGGCCCTGCGCCAGGCGCCGCAGGGGATAAAACAGGCGAAACTTCAGGCTGGCGGAGTTCTCGTACAGATCCGCTCCCCAGATATGCCAGTTAAACTGCGCCGGGCGGATCCCGCCGCTGAGCAACGCCAGCCACAGGCCGGTATTAAACTGGCCGTGAAAGAAAAAGCGCTGCTGCCGGTTCGCCTTTGCCAGCGCGATAACCGCCTTTGCCAGCGACTTTTTCCCCGGATAGCAGCGAATGGAGAGTGCGGGATAAGCGGCGCAAATTTCTGTCGCATCACCGACAACCATAAACAGGCGAGCCTGTTCGTCATCCACGGCCAGCTCATCATTAAAGAACCGCAGCACGGTCTGGTTGTGGTGCGGGATATCCGATCCCAGTATATGTATCAGTGCTGTCATGCCCGTTTACGCCAAAGTAAAAACACGCCGCTGCAGAGGGCGAAATAAACAATATAGGTAGCCATATACGCCTGCGCCGCGCCGATTGCGCCGTGCGCCGGGATAAGCCAGTGCGAGAATGCGGTCAACAGCGTGAACTGGCTGATTTCCGTCAGAATATAAAAACGCAGCGAGGCTTTGGCGATCACCAGATAGCCATAAACATAAGCCCCGACCTTTAACACATCGCCCACCAGCTGCCAGGCAAACAGATCGCGCATCGCCGTAAAGCGGTCGGAAAAAAGTAGCCAGATAGCGAAATCACGCAGCAGCCACACCGTTAAGCTCGCTGCCGCCACCGCCGGGAGGACAAATTTTAACGATTTGCCAATCTCGCGGGTGATATCCGCTTTCGCCGTCAGACGGGACAGCGTTGGTAAAAGATAAACGCTAAATGACGCGGTAATAAACTGCAAATAGGCGTCGGAGATGCTGCTCACCCCTTGCCAGATCCCCACCGCGTCCCAGCCATAGTGGGCCGCCAGCAGGTTACGCATCATCACGTAGGCGACCGGCAGCGTCACCGAGGTAATCAGCGCCATCAGGGTAAATTTCGACAGCTGCCCCGCCAGGCCGTTGTCCCAGCGCGGGCGCAGCGCGCTTAGCGGAATATTGCCGCGACGCCACAGTACGATAGCAGCCGGCACCACCACCAGCGCCGGCACCAGCGCCAGCCCCAGCAATGCGCCCTGATAACCGCCAAAACGGTAGCAGGCATAGTACGCCGCCACGCCAATCAGGCTCCCGGCGATAAGCGACAGCGCATTACCCGCCGCATCGCGAAAGCCTTTCATCAGCGCTAACAGGAAATTCGCCCAGGCAATCCCCATCTGCACCAGCGCCACCAGCCGTACCAGATTCTGGTAATGTTGATGACCGAATAGCCCCTGGCTTATTGGCGCGGCCGCCAGCAGGAAGATCAGCGCCAGCAGGGTGGAGAAACCGAGTACCATCGCTGAAGCGGTGCCAACGACGTTGTTCAACTGCCGGCGATCGTCATGATGCTGCGCCACCAGCTTCGTGACGCCGTTGAATATCCCGGCCCCCGCCAGCACGCCAAGCACGGTCACCAGTTGGCGGAAGTTACCCGCCTGCCCCACGCCAGCCGGGCCGAACGACACGGCCAGCAGTTTTACCACCAGCAGACCGGCGCCGATTTTGACCAGCGTGGACGCCGCGGTCCACAGAGACGCTTTTGCCAGCGACATATCAGGAGAAATAGCTCAGCAGCGAGTTAATCACCGTGCGCTGGTTAACGTTCGACAAATTGTAGAATAACGGCAGGCGCAGCAGGCGTTCGCTCTCCTGGGTCGTGTAGCGATCCGTCCCGTGGAACTCGCCGAAGTTCTCCCCGGCCGGGCAGCTGTGCAGCGGGATATAGTGGAATACCGCCAGAATTTCCGCCTCTTTCAGCCAGGCGATCAGCTTGCTGCGATCGTCAATATCGCGCAGCTTGATATAGAACATATGCGCATTTTGCCCGCAGTCGGCAGGCACGATGGGCAGATCGATACGCCCGGCGCGCGCCAGCGGCAGCAGGGCGTCGTAGTAGTTCTGCCACAGCGCCAGACGCTGCTGGTTAATCCGCTCCGCCGCTTCCAGCTGCGCCCACAGATAGGCCGCCTGTAAATCGGACATCAGGTAGCTGGAGCCGATATCGCGCCAGGTATATTTATCCACCAGGCCACGGAAAAATTGGCTGCGGTTGGTGCCTTTTTCACGAATGATCTCCGCGCGCTCTATCAGCGTGCGATCGTTAATCAGCGTTGCGCCGCCTTCACCGCCCGCGGTGTAGTTTTTGGTTTCATGGAAGCTGAAGCAGCCAATATGGCCGATAGTGCCGAGCGCCCGGCCTTTATAGGTCGACATCACGCCCTGAGCAGCATCCTCCACCACAAACAGATTATGCTTGCTGGCGATAGCCATAATGGTGTCCATCTCGCAGGCCACGCCGGCGTAGTGGACCGGTACAATCGCGCGGGTTTTCTCGGTGATGGCCGCTTCAATCAGCGTTTCATCGATATTCATGGTATCGCGACGAATATCAACGAAGACGATTTTCGCGCCGCGCAGCACAAAGGCGTTGGCGGTGGAGACGAAGGTATAGCTCGGCATAATCACTTCATCGCCCGGCTGAATATCCAGCAGCAGCGCGGCCATTTCCAGCGAAGCGGTGCAGGATGGCGTCAGCAGCGCTTTCGCGGTGCCGAAACGCTGCTCCATCCACTGCTGGCAGCGGCGGGTAAAACCGCCATCGCCGCACAGCTTGCCGCTCCCCATCGCGGACTGCATATAATCAAGCTCGGTACCCACCACCGGCGGCGCGTTAAATGGAATCATCATGTCACCTGTATAACCAGTACGCGGTGCTTTCGACATTGGCACCGCTAAGAATGTAACGTTTAAGCGCGGCGGTGTTGCCCATCTGGGTCGCCACCCGCAGTGTCGTCAGCTCGCGCAGCACGGCCCAGCGCTGCGCCGCCTGCATTAATTCCGCTCCGGCGCCGCGTCCGGCCAGCAGGCCAATCCTCGCCTCGCGCTCGCTGAGCTGGCGCAGGGAGACAAACGCGCGGATATCGCCGTCAGGGGCGCGAAGCACCAGACACTGGTGATCGAAGGTTCCGCGCACCGCATTTTCAATCCACTGGGCATAGAAACGACCGCTGGCATCGTCGGCGTACCAGGGGGCGCGAAAACGGCTCTGCGCAAAGGCCAGCGCCGCCAGTTCGCGCAGCCGGGGGATATCCACCTCAGTCGCCGGCTCGGCGCCGATATCATCAGAAGCCGCGGGCGAAAGCGCAAGATCGACCTCGCCCTCCACCAGCCGGAAGCCTAATGCCTGCAGCGCATCCAGGCGCGCGGCATCATCCGCCGCGACTTTCGCCTGCACCCGCGACCATCCCGCCAGCGCTTGCACCGTCAGCGGCGGCGCATCGTCGCCAAAGCGGAGAATGGCGCTATTGACGCCGAAGAAGCGGTTTTCCCACTCAAGGGGCTCAATACTGGCGCGGGCGAACATAAAATAGATCTGTTAAGTTTTGGTCACGATGAAAGCGCGCGAAGCTGCGAACACTTTCATCTTTTACCAGACGCCCTCTCACCGCCACACCCCTTTGGTATCGACGATAAACTGCTGACTAACGCTCTCCCCGCCAACCGCTTTAAATTCTTTATGATCGACCAGCATCACCAGCACATCGGCGCTCGCCAGCGCCTCGTCCAGCGACGCCAGAGCGCACAGTCCGTCGAGCTTTTTCGGCAGCTGATGAATATTTGGCTCAACGACCAGGGTTTCGCCGCCGTGCCAGCGGGCGATCTGCGCGGCAATGGCCATGGCCGGGCTTTCGCGCAGGTCATCAATATTCGGCTTAAACGCGAGGCCAAAACAGGCGATTTTTAGCTCGCTGGCGCGTTTGTTGCTGGCGGCGAGGCAGTCGGCGACCCGCGCTTTGACCTGATCGATCACCCATTCTGGTTTGTGGTCGTTAACTTCACGCGCGGTCCGGATAAGCCGCGCCTGCTGCGGGTTTTGCGCCACGATAAACCACGGGTCGACCGCGATGCAGTGGCCGCCAACGCCCGGTCCCGGCTGGAGGATATTGACGCGCGGATGACGATTCGCCAGACGAATCAGTTCCCAGACGTTGATCCCCTGATCGGCGCAAATTAGCGAAAGTTCGTTGGCAAAAGCGATATTAACGTCGCGGAAACTGTTTTCAGTCAGCTTGCACATTTCGGCGGTGCGCGAGTTGGTCACCACGCATTCGCCTTCGAGGAAAATTTTATACAGCTCGCTGGCGCGGGCTGAGCAAACCGGCGACATGCCGCCAATCACGCGATCGTTTTTAATCAGCTCAACCATCACCTGTCCCGGCAACACGCGCTCCGGACAGTAGGCGATATTGACGTCCGCCGCTTCGCCAACCTGCTGCGGGAAGCTCAGATCGGGGCGCATTTCCGCCAGCCAGCCCGCCATCTGCTCGGTTGAACCCACCGGCGAGGTGGACTCAAGGATAACCAACGACCCTTTCTTCAGCGTCGGTGCGATAGATTTCGCCGCCGACTCGACGAAAACCATATCCGGTTCATGCAGGTCTTTAAACGGCGTCGGCACCGCAATCAGGTAAGCGTCGGCTTCTACCGGCGCGGTAGTGGCGCTCAGGTAGCCCTGCTCGACCGCCGTTTTGACGACGCTCGCCAGATCCGGCTCCACGATATGAATTTCACCACGGTTAATGGTCTCCACGGCGTGTTGATTGATATCAACGCCGACCACCCGCTTTTGCCGGGAGGCGAACGCGGCAGCGGTTGGCAGGCCAATATATCCAAGGCCAATCACTGAAATGGTAGAAAAATTCATAGCGTTACCTGATTATTTTTAAGTGCAGACAAAATACGATGACACGCATGTCCATCGCCATACGGGTTATGCGCCCGGCTCATGGCCTGATACGCGGACTCATCTTGCAGCAGGCGCGTGACCTCATTGACGATGCGCTGGCTATCGGTACCCACCAGGCACACGGTGCCCGCGCTGACCGCCTCCGGGCGCTCGGTCATTTCACGCATCACCAGCACCGGTTTCCCGAGCGAGGGCGCCTCTTCCTGGATACCGCCGGAATCGGTCAGGATCAACCACGCGCGGTTCATCAGCCAGACAAACGGCAAATAATCCTGCGGCTCAATAAGTATGACGTTCTCAACGTGGCCGAGAATGCGCTTCACCGGTTCGCTGACGTTCGGATTCAAATGCACCGGATAGACGATCTGTACGTCCGGATTGTTCGCGGCGATCTCCGCCAGCGCATGGCAGATTTGCTCGAAACCGCGGCCAAAGCTTTCCCGACGGTGTCCGGTGACCAGAATCATCTTCTTGCCGTTGGCGAGGAAGGGATAACGCTGAGTCAGCTCGTTGTGCAGGGCTTCATCGCTCAACACCCGGTCGCGCACCCAGAATAGCGCGTCAATAACCGTATTACCGGTTACCGTGATCCGATTGTCGGCGATGTTTTCCCGCAGCAGGTTCTGCCTTGAGGTTTCCGTCGGCGCAAAGTGGTACGTCGCCAGATGCCCGGTCAACGTACGGTTCCCCTCCTCCGGCCACGGCGAGCTCAGATCGCCCGTGCGCAGCCCGGCTTCCACGTGTCCTACCGGGATCCGCTGATAGAAAGCGGCCAGACTTGCCGCCATCGTCGTGGTGGTATCGCCATGCACCAGCACCACGTCTGGTTTAAACGACTCCAGCACCGGCTTTAAACCTTCAAGGATGCGACAGGTAATCTCCGTCAATCCCTGACCCGGCTGCATAATGTTAAGGTCGTATTCCGGAACAATAGAAAAAAGTTTCAACACCTGATCGAGCATCTCCCGATGCTGCGCGGTCACGCAAACTTTCGCCTCAAAATGAGGATCCTTTGCCAGCGCATGAACCAGAGGCGCCATCTTGATAGCTTCTGGTCTCGTGCCAAATACCGTTAGTACTTTCACATCGATTCTCTTCGATTAGGTGATAAAGGCTGAATGTCCTTCACCACAGGCCGCATTCACTGGACACGGCGACGCGATAACGCAACGCCTGCGCCGATGAGCGCGCCCACAATCCCCCACATCACCATCAGAAACACGCGGCGCGGGCTATCGCGTTTTACCGGTTCTTCAGGCGTTCGCAAATACCTGTAAGTCTGAAAACGCGGGTCCAGGGTCGGCCCCACGTTCAACGTCGTTAACATGGCGCGGCTTTGGTCATAATCAAGATCGTACTGCGGCCCCACCGCCTGCAGATTTTCCAGCCGGGCCTGCAGCATTGGACGCCCCAGTAAAAACAGCTCGGAATCCGGCAGCTGGTCTGGTGGAATATCGGTTTCGCTGCGGGAGATGTTGTGCTGCTGCGCGACTTTCAGCGCCTGTTCCACGCTGTGCATGCGGCGATTGAAAATCTCTCGCGCCACCTCTTCCTGGCGCTTCACCTGCGCTTTCATCTGTACGGTACGCGCGGCCCAGGCGCCTTTGAGCTCATCATTCAGATGCCCTGCCGCACGCTGGCTGGCGAAAGCCACATACTGGCGCAGCAGATTGTTGGCATCAGGCGCGGTTTCTGCCGTCAGCTTCACGCTATCGTTGATGCTTTTTAGCGCATCGCCGGGCATGAACTGGATATCGTTAATCAGGTCATCCAACAGCGCGGCATCGGCGCGAGCGTTACCCGACTGGCGCTGCTTGTAGTAGTCCGTTTGCAACCAGAAGTCGCGGCGGGTATCCCACGACGCCTGCTGCATGATGAACTCTTTATATGCTTCGTCCATGACCGAAGGCTGATCGACAGAGACGAGATTGGCCTTGATATCGAGATTGCGTAAGAACTGCTGTTGTGAATAGTATCCCCCCAGCATGTTCACCGTCGGTCGGTCGGTAATCGCCGTCGCGCTCCACTCCTGACGAGCAAAAAAGGTATAAACCAGAACAATCAGTGCAAAGAGCACTGCGATACCTGCTATCCAGCTTTTTCCGGCCCATAAGGCGCGAAACAGCCCGCGAATATCCAGCTCGTTCTCAACGTTCACTGTTTGTGCTCCCGGTAATGGTTGAGTCATCACGTCCCCAGATTGACTTGGTTAATTTGGATTATTGCCGCTGTGTCGCCGTATTCTGCGTCTAATGCGCTTAACCATGCGCGCCACTTTCCAGGCGCGTTTAATGCAGTAGCCATAAAGAAAGAAGGCTAACAAAAAGAGTATTAACATCACCCATTCAGGAACAATGCGGGTGTATTCCGCCACCACGCCAACCAGGGCCAGCAGCGCGGCGGCCAGGGTGATCAGCACAAACGCCTGACGGGAAGTAAACCCGGCGCGCATGATTAAATGATGAATATGCTGACGGTCCGGGGAGAATGGGCTCATCCCTTTGCGCAGGCGACGGTACATAATCGCCACCATATCCATCAACGGAATAGCGATAATCCACAGCGCCGTGACCGGGCTGATAGGATGCGTTTTTCCCTGCGTGGTCTCCAGCAGGATCCAGATGATAGTGAAGCCAATCATGGTGCTGCCGGCATCACCCATAAAGACCTTATAGCGACGACCAAGCGCACCGAGGTTAAGTAAAATATAGGGCAAAATGGCGGCGATCATCGCAAAACACCACATCGCCAGGCTGTACTGGCCATCAAACCACAGGATAATGCCCGTTGCCGCGAAAGAGACTGACGACAGACCGCCAAGCAGCCCATCGATACCATCAACCATATTGAAGGCATTGATCGCCGCCCAGACGGCGAATAGCGTGAGGAAGAAGCCAAAAGGGCCGAGCACCAGCTCCCATGAGCCGAATATAAAACCGAGGCTACTAAGATGAAGATTACCCACCATCATCATAATGACGGCGATAGCGGCTTGAATAACCGCGCGAATTTTTACGCTGATATCAAAGCGGTCGTCCAGCGCACCGACCAGCACGAGCACCCCGGCACATCCCAGGTATAACCGAGCGTGGGGAATGTAATAATCGGCGATAGCAAACGTAAAACAAATACCTGCGAAAACTGAAATACCACCGACTAACGGAATCAAACCCTGATGCCGTTTGCGATAGTTAGGTTTATCCACCAGCCCAACTCTTTTTGCCGCCTTGCGAGCGATAAATATAAACAGGGTGGTGAATAAGAAAATACTGATTAATTCAGTAATAGCAGTGAGTAAATTCACAACGCATGTGCTCTCAGCATAGTTAATCCGGGAAGTATAACGATGATGCCTCAACTCCAGAAGGGGCAAAGCAGAACATTACAAATTTATTGTAGAAATTTTAGACTGTTAAAGCCGTCTCTGCCTGCCATCATCCTGCGCATATCATACGTTAAGACCCATTTTGTTTTCCCTTCCTGGATCATACAAACCCGGAAAACAAAACGCCACGCAATAGCGTGGCGTTCTCTGGCGTTCTTAGCTTACGAGCGCTTCATCATGTCGAAGAAGTCATCGTTAGTTTTAGTCATCGCCAGTTTATTGATGAGGAATTCCATCGCGTCGATCTCACCCATCGGGTGAATGATTTTACGCAGGATCCACATCTTCTGCAGCTCTTCCTGAGTGGTGAGCAGCTCTTCTTTACGGGTACCGGAACGGTTGTAGTCGATAGCCGGGAAGACGCGTTTTTCTGCGATCTTACGAGAGAGGTGAAGCTCCATGTTACCGGTGCCTTTAAACTCTTCGTAGATAACTTCGTCCATTTTAGAACCAGTATCGATCAGCGCCGTAGCGATAATCGTCAGGCTGCCGCCCTCTTCCACGTTACGCGCGGCACCGAAGAAACGCTTCGGACGATGCAGGGCGTTGGCGTCCACACCACCGGTCAACACTTTACCGGAAGCCGGGACGACGGTGTTGTAGGCACGCGCCAGACGGGTAATGGAGTCGAGCAGGATGATAACGTCTTTCTTATGCTCAACCAGACGCTTCGCTTTCTCGATAACCATCTCGGCAACCTGAACGTGGCGAGATGCCGGCTCGTCAAAGGTAGAAGCGACAACTTCACCTTTAACCAGACGCTGCATCTCGGTCACTTCTTCCGGACGTTCGTCGATCAGCAGTACCATCAGAACGCAATCAGGATGGTTGTACGCAATGCTCTGCGCGATGTTCTGCAGCAGCATGGTTTTACCGGCCTTCGGCGGCGCAACAATCAGACCACGCTGGCCGCGGCCGATCGGCGATGCCAGATCCAGGACGCGAGCGGTTAAGTCTTCCGTTGAGCCGTTACCACGCTCCATACGCAGACGTGAATTTGCGTGCAGAGGGGTTAAGTTCTCGAACAGAATCTTGTTACGCGCGTTTTCCGGCTTATCGTAGTTAACTTCGTTAACTTTCAACAACGCAAAGTAACGCTCACCCTCTTTAGGAGGACGAATCTTACCGGAAATGGTGTCACCAGTGCGGAGGTTGAAGCGGCGGATTTGGCTGGGGGATACGTAGATGTCGTCGGGACCGGCGAGGTAGGAGCTGTCTGCTGAACGGAGGAAACCAAATCCATCCTGCAGTATCTCCAGTACGCCATCGCCAAAGATATCCTCGCCACTCTTCGAATGCTGCTTGAGGATGGCAAAAATAATATCCTGCTTACGCATACGGGCCAGGTTTTCCAGCCCCATATTTTCGCCGAGAGTAATCAGCTCAGAAACCGGCGTATTCTTTAATTCGGTAAGATTCATAATGGTGTGGGTTCTTAAACTCGGGGTAATTCTCGAACTTAATGTTGTGAATGGTATGGCAGGAACATCCATGCCTGTTAACGGCCTTCATCTCGTGTCTGTACGTTGCCTGGTCACAGGAAAGAACGCAGAACTGAAACGACTAAACGGAATGAGTGATAAGCCCGGATTATAAGCCTCACGCGCATTTTTGCGGGACGCTTTGGGTAAAACAAGATTCAAACAAAGGTATGTTTAAAACGAAGTCTGAGATTAACTTAGCACGACTCTCGCCGGGCGTCCAGAGATCCGCAAAAAATTGGACGCTGGACGCCGGGAGAACAAGCCGCTTACGCCAGGTTGGCGTCGAGGAACTCTTTCAGCTGTCCTTTGGACAGCGCGCCAACTTTGGTCGCTGCCACTTCGCCATTTTTGAACAGCAGCAGGGTCGGGATGCCGCGAATGCCGTATTTCGGCGCAGTACCCGGGTTCTGATCGATGTTCAGTTTCGCAATGGTCAGTTTGCCCTGATACTCTTCAGCGATCTCATCCAGAATCGGGGCGATCATTTTGCACGGACCACACCACTCTGCCCAGAAATCGACG
Organism: Klebsiella sp. CB_Kp196; assembly: GCF_040061575.1. Lineage (NCBI taxonomy): Bacteria > Pseudomonadati > Pseudomonadota > Gammaproteobacteria > Enterobacterales > Enterobacteriaceae > Klebsiella > Klebsiella sp. CB_Kp196. The sequence goes on along the minus strand of NZ_JBEAFH010000048.1, from coordinate 25,583 downwards.
AGGGTTAGCCCGTCAGCCTTGAGTACGTCCGTGTCAAAACTGTCGTCAGTCAGGTGAATAATTTTATCGCTCATATTTAACTCCACAGGAATAAGCCTGGTGTGTTGGTGTCGCGGCCATCAACGACGTGTCGATGCTACGTTATGCACGCTGTTCTTCAGAATGCCTCTTTTATCTCTCTGCATCACAATGCCCATCATGAACTTTGCCCCGCAAAAGATAAAGCAACCAGCGTTCAAACCGGCTTATCGCAGATTTGTCACCCTCGCCTCGCTTAGTAGTCTAAGCTTTCGAAGATTCGTTCAGTTGCCGCAGACGCACCTTGAATAATTTCATACATAGCCAACGAAAGGTTGACGTTATTTCACCGGATACGCTTTCTTAATGCAATAGTTAGCTGATATTCTACCACACTATGAGCAAAACACATTTAACAGAACAGAAGTTTTCCGACTTCGCCCTGCACCCGGCAGTGATTGAAGCCCTTGAAAAGAAAGGGTTTCATAATTGTACACCCATTCAGGCACTCGCCCTCCCGCTTACGCTGGAAGGTCGCGATGTCGCCGGGCAGGCGCAAACCGGTACCGGTAAAACGATGGCGTTTCTGACGTCAACGTTTCATTATCTTCTCACTCACCCGGCGATCGCTGACCGCCAGGTCAACCAGCCGCGCGCGCTGATCATGGCGCCGACTCGTGAACTGGCGGTTCAGATCCACGCTGACGCCGAACCGCTGGCGCAGGCTACCGGTCTGAAACTCGGCCTGGCTTACGGCGGCGACGGCTACGATAAGCAGCTGAAAGTGCTGGAAAGCGGCGTGGATATTCTGATCGGTACCACCGGTCGCCTTATCGACTACGCCAAACAGAACCATATTAACCTCGGCGCCATTCAGGTTGTCGTGCTTGACGAAGCCGATCGCATGTACGATCTCGGCTTTATTAAAGATATCCGTTGGCTGTTCCGCCGTATGCCGCCAGCGAATCAGCGCCTGAACATGCTGTTCTCTGCCACCCTTTCTTATCGCGTCCGTGAACTGGCGTTCGAACAAATGAACAACGCCGAGTACGTCGAAGTTGAGCCTGAGCAGAAAACGGGCCACCGTATTAAAGAAGAGCTGTTCTATCCTTCCAACGAAGAAAAAATGCGCCTGCTGCAGACGCTGCTGGAAGAAGAGTGGCCGGATCGCGCGATTATTTTCGCCAACACCAAACATCGTTGTGAAGATATCTGGGGTCACCTGGCGGCGGACGGCCATCGCGTTGGTCTGTTAACCGGCGACGTTGCGCAGAAAAAACGCCTGCGCATTCTCGATGAATTTACCCGCGGCGATATCGACATTCTGGTCGCAACCGACGTTGCCGCCCGCGGTCTGCATATTCCGGCCGTTACGCACGTCTTTAACTACGACCTGCCGGACGATTGCGAAGACTACGTTCACCGTATTGGCCGTACCGGCCGCGCTGGCGCCAGCGGTCACTCCATCAGCCTGGCCTGTGAAGAGTACGCGCTGAATCTGCCGGCAATTGAAACCTATATCGGCCATTCAATTCCGGTCAGCAAATACAATTCGGACGCGCTGATGACTGAACTGCCCAGACCGCTACGTCTTACGCGCCCGCGCCCGGGCAACGGCCCGCGTCGTAACGGTCCGCCACGTAATCGTCGTCGTTCAGGTTAAAGCACTATGCCATACACAAAATCATTCAAGTTGCATCAAGGCCGCAGGAAAGCGAATCGCGGCAAGCTGACGCTGGTAAGTGATTCGGGTAAGAGAACGCAGCCAACACAGAGGCAACTTGAAGGATGAAGTGTATGAGCTCCACCTCGCTCTATGCCGCTATCGATCTTGGCTCCAATAGCTTTCATATGTTGGTTGTACGCGAGGTTGCCGGAAGCATCCAGACCCTGAGTCGTATCAAACGCAAAGTCCGTCTGGCCGCTGGACTCAGCGGCGACAATACGCTCTCGGCGGAAGCCATGGAGCGCGGCTGGCAATGTTTACGCCTGTTTGCCGAGCGTTTGCAGGATATCCCCCCGACGCAAATCCGCGTGGTCGCCACGGCGACGCTGCGCCTGGCGGTTAACGCCGGTGAGTTTCTGGAGAAAGCGCGGGAAATCCTCGGCTGCGCGGTTCAGGTTATCAGCGGTGAAGAGGAAGCGCGCCTGATTTATCAGGGCGTTGCGCATACAACAGGCGGCGCAGATCAGCGTCTGGTCGTGGATATTGGCGGCGCCAGCACCGAACTGGTTACCGGTACCGGCGCGCAAACCACCTCGCTTTTCAGCCTGTCCATGGGCTGCGTGACCTGGCTGGAACGCTACTTTGCCGATCGCAGCCTGACCAAAGAGAACTTTGACCAGGCCGAAACCGCCGCGCGTGAAGTTTTGCGTCCCGTCGCCGATGTGCTGCGCTATCACGGCTGGAAAGTGTGCGTCGGGGCATCCGGTACGGTTCAGGCGTTACAGGAAATCATGATGGCGCAGGGGATGGATGAACGCATCACCTTAGCCAAGCTACAGCAGCTCAAACAGCGCGCCATTCAGTGCGGTCGTCTGGAAGAGCTGGAGATCGAAGGCCTGACGCTTGAACGGGCGCTCGTCTTTCCCAGCGGGCTGGCGATTCTTATGGCCATCTTCAGCGAGCTGAATATTCAGTGTATGACGCTCGCCGGCGGCGCGCTGCGTGAAGGTCTGGTCTACGGCATGCTGCACCTGTCGATCGATCAGGATATTCGCAGTCGTACCTTACGCAATATTCAGCGCCGGTTTCTGGTTGATACTGAACAGGCACAGCGCGTTGCCCAACTGGCCGCCCATTTCGTTCATCAGGTGGAAAACAGCTGGGAAATTGAGCCGCTATGCTTCGATTTGCTGCAAAGTGCCTGCCAGCTGCATGAAATTGGTCTGAGCGTGGAGTACAAGCAGGCCCCCCTGCACGCCGCCTGGCTGGTGCGCAATCTTGACCTGCCCGGCTTTACCCCCGCACAAAAGAAGCTGCTGGCAACGCTGCTGTTAAACCAAACCAACGCCGTCGACCTTTCATCCATTCATCAACAAAACGCGGTGCCTCCGAGAGTCGCGGAGCATATGTGCCGTCTGCTGCGTCTGGCGATTCTGTTTGCCAGCCGCCGACGCGACGATCTGCTGCCGATGCTTACGCTGGCTGCCGAAGATGAAAATTTGACGTTAACGCTGCCGCAGGGCTGGCTGGAGAATCATCCGCTGGGCCGGGAAATGGTCGAACAGGAGTGCCAGTGGCAGAGCTACGTTCACTGGCCGCTGCGGCTTAACGAGCAGTAGTCGGCTACGATCCGCTCTCGCATAAAGCGATGGCGGGTTTTATACACCGGCCATGCCAAAGCGCTTATTGCAGCTTCACTCTGAAATCAAAATTAAAGTAATTGCTCAGGCAGAATGCGGTTCCGTACTCAAGCACCTCTCCCTGAGCATTGCGGCTTTTCAGCGTAATTTTCATCAATGGCACGCCTTGCGGCAGGTCGAGCAAATTCAGCTCTTCCGCCGAAGGAATATGCACCGTCAGTGAGTAATCCTGAAGATCGGGATAAATATCATTTTCCGCCCAGTGCGCGTACAGCGAACCTTCAAGTAGATCCGGGCGGGGTAAGAAACGCTCGGGGATAAACATGGTTTCGAGAGACACCGGGAGGGCATCGACCAGACGGACGCGTTTGATTTTCGCCACCCGATCGCCGACCGCGATCTCCAGCTCACGGGCCAGAAAATCATCCGCCGCCAGCTTTTCCCTCACCAGCCATCGGTTGGACACCGCGCCTGAATTTTGTAGCTGGGCAGAAAATCCGCCGCTGGCAAGGTTATAGCTTACCGGCAGATTCACCTCGGTCCCTTTTCCGTGGCGTTTAATAACCAGCCCGGCCTCCAGCAGCGCATCAAGCGCCTTCACGACCGTCACGCGCGATAGCTCAAGCGTCTGCGACATTTTGCGTTCGGAAGGCAGGATGCTGCCGTGCGTCAGCAACCGCTCGGTCATTGCCGCTTCAATAGCTTGTTTAAGTTGAATATAAAGCGGCGCGGGAGCCTCTGCATTCAGACGCCCTTTTATATACTCAAGCAGCGATTGCGGCATAATGTCGTAGTCTTCCGGAATTCAGTGGCAGTGGATTTATCATAGTGGATCCATACTGGAATCAATAGCCCCCTCATAACGTCTCCCCACCCTTTTTTAGCTTCTCACTTTTCTTTCAGAATGCGTCTTCGATCACAGCATGGCCACAAAGGACTTTAACTGGACTTAATCTGGATCTACTTTTAGTATAACTTTTATTCATTTCTTCCAGGGAGCCGATGATGTCTGCTATTCACCCTACCTATACCACCGAAAACCGCATCCTCGGCTGCCTTTATGGGCAAGCCATTGGTGATGCGATGGGTATGCCTTCCGAACTGTGGCCTAAGCGCCGAATTATCAACCATTTTGGCTGGATTGAGCGCTTCCTCCCCGGACCGAAAGAGAATATTGCGGCCTGCGAATTTCGCGCCGCTGAGTTCACCGATGATACCCATCAGTGCATCGCACTCATGGATGCCCTGAATGAAACCAACGGCGTGACCGATCCACTGGTCATCGCCAGGCATATTCTGCTGTGGGCCAGACGCTGTCAGGCCTTTGAAAAAAATATTCTTGGCCCGACCTCGAAGGCTTCCCTGATCGCGCTTGAACAGGGGCAGCCGCTGGAGGAGATCGCGGCCAACGGCGTAACCAACGGCGCGGCAATGCGCGTGGCGCCGATGGGCTGTCTACTGCCCACCGGGGACAGAACGTTTTTCATTGAGCAAGTGCGGCTATCCTGCCTGCCGACGCATAAATCAGACATCGCTATCGCCGGCGCGGTGGTCATTGCATGGGCGATCGGCCGCGCTATTGAAGGGGCCGAATGGCCGTTAATCAAAACGGAGCTGGCGTCGCTCGCCAATGAGACGCAGCGCCATTATGAGTCCACTTTTAGTCCACTGCTGGGAAACCGTATCCACCTGGCGCTGGAAACGATCGCCGGGGAGACTGACCATCTGACGGGTATTGAACGGATTTATGAGGACATCGGCGCCGGTATGGATATTATCGAGTCCGTCCCCGCAGCGATTGCTCTGGTTGAGCTGGCAAAAACGCAGCCTATGAAATGCGCTATGCTGGCAGCCAATTTAGGCGGCGACACCGACACCATTGGCGCGATGGCCACCGCCATCTGCGGCGCGCTTCATGGCATAGAGGCTTTTCCTGAAGAACATATACAACGGATTAAGCAGGCCAACAGCATCGACTTCACGCCTTACGCACAGCGGCTTGCAGGCTACCGCTTCGCATAATTCACAGAGGGTATCACTATGGACAGCAAAGCTTCATACGATGGAAATATCCAGGCGGCAGATCCCGGAATGGCAGAATTAGGGATCGGTCTGGTCCCCCCGGTCCACCAGACCCAGAAACCGGTCCAGCTGTTTTTCGTCTGGTGCGCCGCGAATATTGGCATTCTTGGCGTCGTTTACGGCGCGGTGATTGTGTCGTTCGGCCTCTCATTCTGGCAGGCGATTCTTGCCGCCGTGGCGGGCGTCGCCTCCTTTGCGCTGGTCGGCATCACCAGCATCGCCGGAAAAATTGGTCGTACGACGACGCTAACCCTCTCCCGCGTCATTTTTGGCAAACGCGGTAATATCGCCCCCACCAGCTTCTGTTGGGTGAATCTGATGGGCTGGGAAGCAGTCAATATCATTACCGGCACGCTCACCCTCGTCGCGCTGTTTGCCGCCATGGGTTTTGAAGAGAGTCTGACCACCACCGCGCTGTCGCTTTTCTTGTTTGGCGGGCTGACCGTACTGGTCAGCGTGCTCGGGCAAAACGCCGTGCTGATGATGCAAAAATGGATCACCCGGATCTTTGGCGCCATGACGCTGCTGGTGGTGATCTATTTACTCTTCACCGCGGACTGGCAGGCCATCCTCGCGCTGCCTTCAGGCAGCTGGCTGACCGGCTTTCTGCCTGCCGTGTCTATTATTGCCGCAGGCACCGGCATCAGCTGGGCTATCGCCGGCGCCGACTATAGTCGCGATCAGCGCCCTGACTCCGGGGAAAAGCCTATTTTTCTCGCCGTGGTCAGCGGCGCCGCCCTCCCGCTGCTGTTGCTGATGCTCACCGGAATACTGCTTACCGCGCAGATCCCCGATCTGGCCTCCAGCGAGAACCCCATTTCAGCGATCGGTAAACTGCTGCCTTCGTGGATGGCAATCCCCTATCTGGCCGCGGCTACCGCCGGGGTCGTGACCATCGCCGTGTTGAGCCTCTATTCCGCCAGCCTTAACCTGTTAAGCATGGGGATTAAGCTACAGCAGCGTTCCGCCGTGGCCCTCGACGCCGTGCTGGTGCTGGGGATTGCCCTCTACGTGCTGTTTGTCTCGAAAGATTTTCTCGGGCCGTTTATCGCGTTTTTGATTTTCTGCGGCGTATTTCTGGCCGCCTGGGCCGCCATCTTTATGGTCGATTTTTATCGGCTGCGCCGCCGTGCCGGATATCCTGAAGCTGATTTATTCAGGGAGAGCGGCGCAAACCGTACCGCGCTGGGCTGCTGGATTGTCGGTGCGCTGGCAGGATTGATGGTCTCTAAAACCGGTTTTATCGACGGACCTTTCGCGGTCGGTATTTTCGCGGACTCCAGCCTCGGGTTATTCGTCTCTTTTATTCTGAGCCTGGCGCTGTATCTCGCCTTCGGAACGAGAAAGGGGGCCTGCCGTGACAATCAGCGCTGACCTGCTATCGCCTCAGCGGCCGATCGTGGTTATCGGCGCCGCTTTTGGCGACATTATTCTCCATCTCGATGCGCTGCCGCAAAGCGGTAGCGATGTCTCCGCCCGCGACGGCGGACGGCAGATTGGCGGCTGTGCGTTCAACGTCGCCCGCGCGCTCTCGCGCCTCGAACTGTTTCCCATTAACGCCATACCGGTAGGCAATGGCGATTGGGGGCAGGCCGTTGCGCAAAAAATGGCGCTGGAAAACTTGCCCGTCCTCTTGCGCCATCCCACCCACGATAACGGCTGGTGTCTGGCTCTTGTCGAAGCCAGCAAAGAGCGGACGTTTATCACCATTGAGGGCTGCGAACAGCACTGGACTGATGAACTATTAGCGCAAATACCGCTGCCGAAGGAGGCGATTATTTACGTCTCGGGATACGAACTGGCCAGCGAAGCGCTGCGCCAGTGGATCCTTGCCCAGACGGAAGATAAAACGCTGTTCGTCGATTTTGGCCCGCGTCTGTGCGACCTGGATATTCACTTTATCCAGGCGCTGCTGCGCAAACGCCCCCTGCTCACCCTGAATCGCGATGAACTCAGCGTGCTGTGCGCGCGTTTATACGATTTGGATAGCGCGACCCTTGATGCCGCCTCACGGCTCGCCAGCGACTGGCATATTCGGGCGATCTGTCGGTTTGATAAGGATGGCGCATGGGTGGTTGAACCTGACGCAGCACCGCAGCATATTCCGGCCTGCCGCGTGAAGGTCCACGACACGATTGCCGCAGGAGACAGCCACTGTGCCGGTACGATCGCCGGGCTGGCCTGTGGAATGGATTTGCAGCAGGCAACGCGGCTGGGCAATGAAGTGGCGGCCATTGTCGTCAGTCAACCCGGTTCAGACGGCGCACCCGGTCGCAAAGCGCTACGTCAGTTCCAGATTCAACAGCAAAACAGCCGCTAGCCGCTATTTACGCGCTTTCGCCAGCATCGCCCTGATGTTGGCGACGTTCGCCTGGCCTTTATGCATGCGCTCTTCCGGCGAAATCACTTTGCGCTCCTGCTCCCAAATCAGGTCGTCCTGCGGCAGTTCCAGCAGGAAACGGCTCGGCTCCGGCCGCACCAGCTCGCCGTACTGACGGCGCTCTTTGCACAGGGTAAAAGTCAGCTCTTTCTGCGCACGGGTGATACCCACGTAGGCAAGACGGCGCTCTTCATCGACGTTGTCTTCATCAATGCTGCTCTGGTGCGGCAGTAGCCCCTCTTCCATACCAACCAGGTAGACGTAGGGGAACTCCAGCCCCTTTGACGCGTGAAGCGTCATCAGCTGCACCTGATCCGTCTCCTCATCCGACTCGCCGCGCTCCATCATATCGCGCAGGGTAAAGCGGGTAACGACCTGAGTGAGCGTCATCGGTTCATCGATCTCGCTGCCTTCGAGCATTTCGGTCATCCACGTGAACAGCGTATTGACGTTTTTCATCCGCATTTCGGCGGCTTTCGGGCTGGGCGAGGTCTCATAGAGCCAGGATTCATAATCCACGCCGCGGATCAGATCGCGGACGGCGGCAATCGGTTCACGCTCTGAAAGCTGCTGGATCTCCCGCAGCCAGTGGGTAAAGCGGGTCAAAGACTCATAGCCGCGTCCGTTCAGGGTCTGGGTCAGGCCCATATCGAAGCTGGCGGTAAACATGCTTTTATTGCGCCCCATCGCCCATTCACCCAGCTTTTTCAGCGTCGCCGAACCGATTTCACGCTTTGGCGTATTGACGATGCGCATGAAAGCGCTGTCATCATCGGGATTAGTCAGCACGCGCAGATAGGCCAGCAGGTCTTTAATTTCCGGGCGGGAAAAGAACGACGTGCCGCCGGAAATTTTGTACGGGATGCGGTTCTGCATCAGCATCTTTTCAAAAACCCGCGACTGATGGTTGCCGCGATACAGAATCGCGTAGTCCTTATAGGCGGTTTTATTAATAAAGTGATGCGCGATCAGTTCACCGGCAACGCGCTCCGCCTCATGGTCTTCGTTATTGGCAGAGAGCACCTTCAGCTCTACGCCATAGCCCAGTTCGGAAAACAGACGCTTCTCGAAAACGTGTGGGTTATTGGCAATCAGGATGTTAGCCGCCTTCAGGATGCGCCCGGAAGAACGGTAGTTTTGCTCCAGCTTGATCACCTGCAGCGCCGGGAAATCCTGGCTTAGCAGGACCAGGTTCTGCGGCCGCGCGCCGCGCCAGGAGTAGATCGACTGATCGTCATCGCCGACCACGGTAAAGCGCGCCCGCTGTCCCACCAGCAGTTTCACCAGCTCGTACTGGCTGGTGTTGGTGTCCTGGTATTCATCCACCAGCAGATAGCGAATCTTATTCTGCCAGCGCTCCCGCACCTCTTCGTTGCGCTGCAGCAGCAGCGTTGGCAGCAGGATCAGATCGTCAAAGTCTAGTACGTTGCAGGCTTTCATGTGCGCGTCGTACAGCCCGTAGCAGTGAGCAAAGATCCGATCCCGTTCCCCTTTCGCCCCAGCGGCGGCCTGGGCAGGGGTTTGCAGATCGTTTTTCCAGTTGGAGATCGTCGAGATCAGCTGCTGCAGCACCACTTTATCGTCTTCGATCAGCCCTTCGGTGAGCTCTTTTAACAGCGCCACCTGGTCGGTATCGTCGAACAGCGAGAAGTTTGATTTCATCCCTAACGCGGCGTATTCGCGTTTGATGATATCCAGCCCCAGCGTGTGGAAGGTGGAAATCATCAGACCGCGCGCCTCTTTGCGTCCCAGCGTTTGCCCGACGCGCTCTTTCATTTCGCGCGCCGCCTTGTTGGTAAAGGTGACCGCCGCGATATGACGCGCCTGATAGCCGCAGCCGCGGATCAGGTGGGCGATTTTATTGGTAATCACGCGGGTCTTACCGGAACCGGCACCCGCCAGCACCAGGCACGGTCCGGTAACGAATTCGACGGCTTGTTGTTGGCCAGGATTTAAACGCATGGGAGTCTTTTGCTCAATCTTCGAACGGGGTGGGGATTGTAGCAGAAAGAGGGGCACAGAGAGCAACAGGCTGCCCATTCAGGCAGCCTGGAAATCGGTCAATCAGGATGCGGCCGCGGCAAGCGGCGTATAGCCGTTACGCTGTGCGCTCTTGATCCAGCTGTATGAACCCATTACCGCGATCGCCGTCAGCAGGACATACTCAAGCGACATGGCGTAAACGCCCTGTACCGCGTAGATAACCACGCTAATTACGTCGATAACCACCCACAGCAGCCAGTTTTCGACGAATTTACGCGTCATCAGCACCATGGCGGCAATCGACAACACCAGCATGGTGGAATCCCAGAACGGGAAGGCGTCGGGCTGGAGGTCGGGCATCGCGACCTGCATACCGAACGTTTGCAGCAGAGCAATCATGATACGAGTGAGCGTCGCGAACACCGGATCGATAAACAGCGTCATCAGCACAATCGCCACCGCGCAGACGCCGCCCAGCGCCAGCGTTTGCTGACGGGAAAGCCAGCGTACCTTGAGCGCGGCCTCCTGCGCCTCGTTTTGCCGGCTCCACGCGTACCAGCCGTAAATATTAGCAGCGAAGAAAAAGACCTGCAGCAGCAGGCTGGCATAGAGCTGGATCTGGAAAAAGATCGCCGCAAACAGCGTGACGTTAATCAGGCCAAACAGATAGTTGATGATTTTTTCCCGGCTGGCGCACCAGATGCACAGCAGGCCGAATACGGTACCGATAGCCTCAATCCACGATAGCGCATAGCCGCCTTCGCCGAGAGGAATGTTGACCATCACATTGTTAATGCTAAAAAAGTCCATCACAGACCTCCTTGCTGGCTAGCGGAATAAATGGCGCGCAGCGCCAGGGTAATTTGCCGTTCTTCGCCCTGCTGGCACAGCGCCTCCTGCTGGACATAATCATTGATGCTGCTATCCAGGCAACCGTTGTGGGCAACAACCACATTGAGTAATGATGCCGTACGTAGGCCGCGCAGAGCGCCGATAGTCATCAGGGCGGCGCTCTCCATATCCGCGCCCAGAACGCCTCGCGCCGACCACTGCGCATCCAGTTGCGCCTCACGATCGGTATAGAAACTGTCGTGGCTGCGCACCAGCCCGCACGCGGCGGGGATGTTCATTTGCCGCGCCTGCGCCACCAGTTCCCAGGTCAGCAGCGGGTCGGCGCAGGCCGGATAGCCCGCCGGCGCATAGGTTCGGCTGGTACCATCATCCATCACCGCAGCGTGAGCGATAATCACATCGCCGAGCGCAAGATTATCCTGCAATGCGCCGCAGCTGCCGATACGAATCAGGGTTGTTACGCCAATCTGGCGCAGCTCTTCAATGGCGATCGCCGTGGAGGGTCCGCCGATGCCGGTGGAGAGCACCAAAATCTCGATGCCCTGATACCAGCCGCGCGCGGCGCGAAACTCCCGGTTCTGACCGAGCAGCTGTGGATTATCAAGAAAATTGACGATGCGGTCGACCCGCTGCGGGTCGCCCGGCAGCAGCGCGTACCGCGCGCCGGTCATCTCTTTGCTTAACTGGATATGGGGTTGCAGCGACATTCTCCCGCCTCCTTCTCTTGCGGTTATCCGATATCAGCCTCCTGCTTCAGTTTTTCAGGAGCTAACAACACAATGCGTTCACCATCGGTATCAATAATCTGTAGCGCTTTCAGGTCATGCAAAATACGGTTAATGCTGCGGGTCGTCGCCGCGAACTCCTGACTGAGATTCTGCTTATCCAGCAAGATTTCATTCGCGCCATCCTGTTGATAACGCAGCCATAGCGCCTGACACACCCGCTGATGCAGCGAGTAGAGATTGTCGCTGCTGGCCTTTTTCGACAGCTGATAATATTGCTGGCTAAAGAAGCGCAGCATCCGCTGGTTAAAGTGGTTATCCAGCGCCAGCCAGCGGCAGAAATGTTCCTGCGACAGGCTCAGGAGCTGCACATGGTCCACCGCCACCACCGAGCAGATGTAATGACGCGACTCAAAGATCTCGAGTTCGCCCACCATGTCGCCTTTACGGTAGCGGGCCTGGCGGTAGCGGCGCCCGTCTTCAGCCTCATAGAAAACGTCTACCTCACCGGCGATAATCAGCGAAAAACGCTGGCACACTTCCCCCTGTCGGCAGATAAAATCACCGCGCGGAATGTCTTCGAAGCGCCAGCGCCGCATGATCTCCAGAGGACAATATTTCAGTAATTCATAGAGCAGCGGATCGCGCACAATCTCGCTCAGCCCGGAAAGCCAGCCGACTGAAAATTCAGGTTTTTTCATTGTATCCATGTTATCTCGCTCCACGACGATAAGGACAGGACGGCTGTCCCCGGCCAGAAGGAAAACGCCGAAGAAAAGTGTTGCCCATCTCCCGCTTCCGTCTATCAGGCGAGACACCTGTCCCGCGATGGCGAAGAGTATAGGTCCGCGACCAAAGCGGATGGTAAAGTAACGGGATATCTTTGAGACATGAGAGCAAAATAATGGCAAAGAGCGCAGCAGCCCTGCATATCCTGGTAAAAGAAGAGAAGCTGGCGCAAGAGATCCTCGCCAAACTGGAACGTGGCGTGAGCTTCGATCATCTGGCAAAGCGCTATTCAAAGTGCCCATCCGGACGCAACGGCGGCGATCTCGGGGAGTTTAATCAAGGCGTTATGGTCGGGCCGTTCGATAAGGCGGTCTTCAGCTGCCCGCTGCTCAAGCCTTACGGACCGGTCAAAACCAAATTCGGCTACCACATCATTAAGGTGCTGTATCGCCGCTAGCCCATGCTACTATTGCGCCCTGATTCATCTCCTATTCCATCAAGGTACGATCATGGCAAAAACGGCAGCAGCACTGCATATCCTGGTTAAAGAAGAGCAGCTGGCACTGGATCTTCTGGAGCAAATTAAAAACGGCGCCGATTTCGGTAAACTGGCGAAGAAGCACTCGATCTGCCCGTCAGGCAAACGCGGCGGCGATTTAGGTGAATTCCGCCAGGGCCAGATGGTGCCGGCGTTTGATAAAGTCGTCTTCTCCTGTCCGGTGCTGGAGCCGACCGGCCCGCTGCACACCCAGTTTGGTTATCACATCATCAAGGTGCTGTACCGCAATTAAAAAACCGGTGTCTTATTGCACCGGTTTTTTTATCTCACAGCTTTCCCCTAAGAATTTCAGCTTGCAGGAAGGCGGCAAGTGAGTACAGCCCCAGGAGCATAGATAACTATGTGACTGGGGTGTACGAACGCAGCCAACGCATCTGCAAGTTGAAAGACGACGGGGAATTAGCCCGCTACCGCAATACGCTTCATATCGGTCATATAGCCGCGCAGTTTCTTACCAACCTGCTCGATAGCGTGGCTGCGAATGGCTTCGTTCACGTCGCGCAGCTGAGCGTTGTCTACCGCGCCTTCGGCAATCGTTTTGCCCAGGTCGCCGGTCTGCAGGGTGGTCATGAACTCTTTCAGCAGCGGTACGCAAGCGTAAGAGAACAGGTAGTTACCGTATTCAGCGGTATCGGAGATAACCACGTTCATTTCGTACAGACGCTTACGAGCGATGGTGTTGGCGATCAGCGGCAGTTCGTGCAGTGATTCGTAGTAAGCGGACTCTTCGATGATGCCGGAATCCACCATGGTTTCAAACGCCAGCTCAACGCCCGCTTTCACCATTGCGATCATCAGAACTCCTTTATCGAAGTACTCCTGCTCGCCAATTTTACCTTCAAACTGCGGTGCGGTTTCGAACGCGGTTTTGCCGGTCTCTTCACGCCAGGTCAGCAGTTTTTTATCGTCGTTGGCCCAGTCAGCCATCATGCCGGAGGAGAATTCACCGGAGATGATGTCATCCATATGCTTCTGGAACAGCGGCGCCATAATCTCTTTCAGCTGTTCGGACAGCGCGTAAGCACGCAGCTTAGCCGGGTTAGACAGGCGATCCATCATCAGAGTGATACCGCCCTGCTTCAGCGCTTCGGTGATGGTTTCCCAGCCGAACTGAATCAGTTTTTCGGCGTATGCCGGGTCGGTACCCTCTTCCACCAGCTTATCGAAGCACAGCAGAGAACCGGCCTGCAGCATACCGCAGAGGATGGTCTGCTCGCCCATCAGGTCGGATTTCACTTCGGCAACGAAGGACGATTCCAGCACGCCCGCACGGTGACCGCCGGTCGCCGCAGCCCAGGCTTTAGCAATGGCCATACCCTCGCCTTTCGGATCGTTTTCCGGGTGAACCGCGATCAGGGTAGGAACGCCGAAACCGCGTTTGTACTCTTCACGTACTTCGGTACCCGGGCACTTCGGCGCCACCATCACGACGGTGATATCTTTACGGATCTGCTCGCCAACTTCTACGATGTTGAAGCCGTGAGAGTAGCCCAGCGCCGCGCCGTCTTTCATCAGCGGCTGAACGGAACGTACAACGTCAGAGTGCTGTTTGTCCGGCGTCAGGTTAACCACCAGATCGGCCTGCGGGATCAGCTCTTCGTAGGTACCCACCTTGAAGCCGTTTTCGGTTGCTTTGCGCCATGATGCGCGCTTTTCGGCAATCGCTTCTTTACGCAGCGCGTAGGAGATATCCAGACCGGAGTCGCGCATGTTCAGACCCTGGTTCAGGCCCTGAGCGCCACAGCCGACGATGACCACTTTTTTACCCTGAAGGTAGCTTGCGCCATCGGCGAATTCGTCGCGACCCATAAAGCGACATTTGCCCAGCTGCGCCAGCTGCTGGCGCAGGTTCAGTGTATTAAAGTAGTTAGCCATGGTGATACCTCGTGATGTTGTGTGTCTTATTTTGTTCGGTTCGCCTTTCAGCGAGAATGTACCCACATTACAACAGGAAATTTATTGCGGAAATTGATATATTCACAACGTCACGTTGCAATTTCTGCAATGTAAAATCGTGGAGTGTCGCCGGTGGATTTACGCGATCTGAAAACCTTCCTGCATCTGGCTGAAAGCCGCCATTTTGGCCGCAGCGCGCGGGCGATGCACGTCAGCCCCTCCACGCTTTCCCGACAAATTCAACGCCTGGAAGAAGACCTCGGGCAGCCGCTGTTTGTCCGCGATAACCGCACGGTAACGCTTACCGAAGCGGGAGAAGAGCTACGAACGTTTGCCCAGCAGACCCTGTTGCAGTATCAGCAGCTGCGCCACACTATCGATCAGCAAGGTCCGTCGCTGTCGGGCGAACTGCATATCTTCTGTTCGGTGACGGCCGCTTATAGCCATCTGCCGCCGATTCTCGATCGGTTCCGCGCCGAGCATCCCTCAGTGGAAATAAAGCTCACCACCGGCGATGCCGCTGATGCGATGGAAAAAGTGGTGACGGGTGAGGCCGATCTGGCGATTGCCGGGAAACCGGAAACGCTGCCCGGCGCGGTGGCTTTTTCCATGCTGGAGAATCTGGCGGTGGTGCTGATCGCCCCGGCGCTGCCTTGTCCGGTTCGTAACCAGGTCTCAGTGGAGAAGCCTGACTGGGCAACGGTACCCTTTATTATGGCCGACCAGGGCCCCGTGCGTCGCCGCATTGAGCTATGGTTTCGCCGCCATAAAATCAGTAATCCGTCAATTTACGCCACGGTGGGCGGGCATGAAGCCATGGTCTCCATGGTGGCGCTCGGCTGCGGCGTCGCGCTGCTGCCGGAAGTGGTGCTGGAAAACAGCCCTGAGCCAGTGCGCAATCGCGTGATGATTCTGGAGCGTAGCGACGAGAAAACCCCGTTTGAGCTGGGCGTCTGCGCGCCAAAAAAGCGGCTGCATGAGCCGCTGATTAATGCGTTCTGGAATTTGCTGCCTGGCCACTAGTGCCGGATGCCTGAACCGGCCTACAAGCCGATCGTAGGCCTGACAAGTACAGCGCTTCTTAACCGGCGAGGAAGAACCTGAACGCTGGATTATTGCTTTCATCATGGCAATCGTAGCCCAGCTCATGCAAGCGGGTTTCGAAGTCAGGCTCGTGATCGCCCAGTTCGAATGCCGCCAGCACGCGGCCGTAATCGGTACCGTGGCTACGATAGTGGAACAGAGAGATGTTCCAGTGGGTGCCCAGGGTATGCAGGAACTTCAGCAGCGCGCCGGGTGATTCCGGAAACTCGAAGCTGAATAAACGCTCCTGCAGCGGCTGAGACGGACGCCCGCCGACCATGTAGCGCACGTGTAGCTTGGCCATTTCATCGTCGGAGAGATCCACTACGCTGTAGCCACCGTCGTGCAGCAGGTTGAGGATCTCTTTCCGCTCTTCCAGCCCCCGGCTCAGGCGCACGCCGACAAAAATGCAGGCATTTTTCGCATCCGCGAAGCGGTAGTTGAACTCGGTCACCGAACGGCCGCCCAGCAGCTGGCAGAACTTGAGGAAGCTGCCCTTCTCTTCCGGAATGGTGACCGCCAGCAGCGCTTCGCGCTGTTCCCCCAGCTCGCAGCGTTCGGAAACGTAGCGCAGGCCGTGGAAGTTGACGTTCGCGCCGGAAAGCACGTGCGCCAGGCGTTCGCCGCGAATATTATGCTGAGCGACATATTTTTTCATCCCCGCCAGCGCCAGCGCTCCGGAAGGTTCTGCTATCGCACGCACATCTTCAAACAGGTCTTTCATCGCCGCGCAGATGGCATCGCTATCGACGGTAACGATGTCGTCGAGATACTCCTGGCACAGACGGAAAGTCTCATCGCCGATGCGTTTCACCGCCACGCCTTCGGCAAAAAGCCCAACGCGGGGTAAATCGACCGGATGACCCGCATCCAGCGCGGCTTTCAGACAGGCAGAATCCTCGGCCTCAACCGCAATGACTTTGATCTGCGGCATCAGCTGTTTGATCAGCACCGCCACGCCGGCCGCGAGACCGCCGCCGCCGACCGGGACAAATACGCGATCGATATGGGCATCCTGCTGCAGCAGCTCCAGCGCCAGCGTCCCCTGCCCGGCAATCACCATCGGATGGTCGAAGGGCGGAACCCAGGTGAACCCCTGCTGCTGCGCCAGTTCGATGGCTTTGGCCTTGGCTTCATCGAAGTTCGCGCCGTGCAGCAGCACTTCGCCGCCGAAGCCGCGCACCGCATCAACTTTGATATCCGCGGTGGCGGTTGGCATGACGATGAGCGCCTTCACGCCCAGGCGAGATGCCGAGAAAGCCACGCCCTGCGCATGATTACCCGCCGAAGCGGTAATCACGCCATGCGATTTTTGCTCTTCCGTCAGGCCCGCCATCATCGCGTAGGCTCCGCGCAGCTTAAAGCTGTGCACCGGCTGACGATCTTCACGCTTCACCAGCACAACGTTATCGAGGCGCGACGAGAGCTTTTCCATTTTTTGCAGCGGCGTGATCTGCGCGGCTTCGTATACCGGCGCGCGCAGTACCGCTCTGAGGTATTCCGCCCCCTCGGGGGCGGCGGACAGGGGTAGAGACTCGGCCATCATTAACCCCCAAGTTTCGATTTATCGCGCACCGCGCCTTTGTCGGCGCTGGTTGCCAGGCTGGCATAGGCGCGAAGGGCAAAGGAAACCTGACGCTCGCGATCTTTCGGCGTCCATGCTTTATCACCGCGCGCTTCCTGAGCTTCGCGGCGCGCCGCAATCTCGGCATCGCTCAGCTGCAGCTGAATGCCGCGGTTCGGGATATCGATAGCAATCATGTCGCCATCTTCAATGATCGCGATATTGCCACCGCTGGCCGCTTCCGGAGAAACGTGACCAATAGAGAGACCCGAGGTACCTCCGGAGAAGCGCCCGTCGGTAATCAGCGCACAGGCTTTACCCAGGCCCATTGATTTCAGGAAGGTCGTCGGGTAGAGCATCTCCTGCATCCCCGGCCCGCCTTTCGGCCCTTCATAGCGGATGACGACTACGTCACCGGCGACCACCTTGCCGCCGAGGATCGCATCCACAGCCGCGTCCTGGCTTTCGTATACCTTCGCCGGGCCGGTAAATTTGAGGATGCTGTCGTCAACGCCGGCGGTTTTCACGATACAGCCGTTCTCGGCAAAATTGCCGTACAGAACCGCCAGACCGCCGTCCTTGCTGTAAGCATGTTCCAGCGAGCGGATACAGCCTTCTGCGCGATCGTCATCCAGGGTGTCCCAACGGCAGTTCTGAGAGAAAGCCTGCGTTGTGCGGATACCCGCAGGGCCAGCGCGGAACATCTTCTTAACCGCTTCATCCCGCGTGACGGTGATATCGTACTGCTCCAGCGTCTGCGGCAGGGACAAACCAAGCACGTTTTTCACATCGCGGTTCAGCAGCCCGGCACGATCCAGTTCACCTAAAATACCCAATACGCCGCCCGCGCGATGCACGTCTTCCATATGATATTTCTGCGTACTTGGCGCGACCTTACACAGCTGCGGCACTTTGCGGGAAAGTTTATCGATATCGCTCATGGTGAAGTCGATTTCCGCTTCCTGCGCCGCCGCCAGCAGATGCAGTACGGTATTGGTGGAACCGCCCATGGCGATATCCAGCGTCATGGCGTTTTCAAACGCCGCCTTATTGGCGATATTACGCGGCAGCGCAGAGGCATCGTCCTGCTCGTAATAGCGTTTAGTCAGCTCAACAATACGTGAGCCCGCATTGAGGAACAGCTGTTTACGATCGGCGTGAGTCGCCAGCAGCGAGCCGTTGCCCGGCTGCGACAGGCCCAGCGCTTCGGTCAGGCAGTTCATGGAGTTCGCGGTGAACATTCCCGAACAAGAGCCGCACGTCGGGCAGGCGGAACGCTCAACCTGATTACTCTGATCGTCGGAGACTTTCGGGTCAGCGCCCTGAATCATCGCGTCAACGAGGTCGAGTTTAATGATTTGATCGGACAGTTTGGTTTTCCCGGCTTCCATCGGGCCACCGGAAACAAAAATGACCGGAATATTCAGGCGCAGAGACGCCATTAACATCCCCGGGGTGATTTTGTCGCAGTTGGAGATACAGACCATCGCATCAGCACAGTGGGCGTTAACCATATACTCAACCGAGTCGGCGATCAGTTCGCGGGATGGCAGTGAATAAAGCATACCCCCGTGGCCCATCGCGATCCCATCATCCACCGCAATGGTGTTGAATTCTTTGGCGACGCCGCCAGCGGCCTCGATTTGCTCAGCAACCAGTTTGCCGAGATCGCGCAGGTGAACGTGGCCCGGCACGAACTGGGTGAAAGAGTTCACCACGGCGATAATCGGCTTACCGAAATCATCGTCGGTCATTCCAGTGGCGCGCCACAGCGCGCGGGCACCCGCCATATTACGGCCGTGAGTGGTTGTGGCGGAACGGTACTTAGGCATGCTTTAGTTACTCCCAGTTTCGGTGAAATGGGGCGTTGCGTGTCGCCCCATTTTTTTATGCTTATTGATTAACCTGATCCAACCAGCCCCATTTATCCTCGGTTTCACCGGTGAAGAGGCCAAAGAATGCTTGCTGAATGCGCTTGGTGATCGGGCCGCAGCGGCCTTCACCCACCTGAATACCATCAACGCTGCGTACCGGCGTGATCTCTGCGGCAGTACCGGACATAAACACTTCGTCGGCCAGGTACAGGGACTCGCGGGACAATACCTGCTCGCGGACTTCCAGACCGAGATCTTTCGCCAGCTTGATGATAGCGTCGCGGGTGATGCCAGGCAGCGCGGAAGAGGTGAACGGCGGGGTAAACAGCACGCCATCCTTCACTTCAAACAGGTTTTCACCGGCGCCTTCAGAGATGTAGCCGTTCACGTCCAGCGCGATACCTTCCTGATAGCCATGGCGACGCGCTTCGCTGCCGACCAGCAGCGAAGAGAGATAGTTACCGCCGGCTTTGGCCGCGGTCGGAATAGTGTTTGGCGCCGCGCGATTCCAGGAAGAAACCATCGCATCGATCCCCTGATCCAGCGCTTCGGCACCCAGGTAGGCGCCCCACGGGAACGCCGCGATGATCACGTCAGTGTTATAGCCCGGAGGCGGGTTGACGCCCATGCCCACGTCGCCGACGAAGACTAACGGGCGGATATAGGCGCTGGTCAGACTGTTTTTACGAATGACTTCACGGCAGGCTTCCATCAGCTCATCAACGCTCTGAGAAACCGGGAAACGATAGATTTTTGCTGAGTCATGCAAACGCTGCATATGTTCACGGTGACGGAACACCACCGGTCCCTTGTGAGAGTCGTAGCAACGGATGCCTTCAAATACGGAAGTCCCGTAGTGCAGCGCATGGGACATCACGTGAACCTTCGCCTCGCCCCACGGAACCATCTCACCATTGAACCAAATGTAATCAGCTTTTTTCGTCGTCATTGTTCTTCCTTTGCGCTCAGGCGCGAATTTGTTGTGATGTAGGTTGCTGGATCTCGACGCAGGCGACGTCCACCAGTTTGCTTAATTGACTAAACAGTAATTCGACGGGCCGCTGGCTGGCAACGGTCAGTTCAATATTAATATTCCGGGCATCGGCGGCGGTTGCCATATTCATCGCGCAAATCTGGAACCCGCGATGGCGCACGACGCGCAGCACGCGTTCTAACGTTTCTGGATTAGAGCGAGCCTGCAAGGCGACCTGATGTTGCATCATGATAATTTCTCCAGCATTTCTGCATTACTGGCACCGGGCGGCACCAACGGCCAGACGTTCTCAAGTTCGTCGATTGAGACATGAAGCAGGTAAGGCCCCTGGCTCGAAAGCATGGTGTCGAGTGCCGCTTCAACCTGGTCTTTACGGGTGATGTGTTGACCAGGGATGCCGAAGGCGCTGGCCAGAGTAAGGAAATCGGGGTTATCGGTAAGGGTGGTTTCGCTATAACGTTCCTGAAAAAACAGCTGTTGCCATTGTCTAACCATTCCTAAACGCTGGTTGTCCAGTAAGACTATCTTCAGCGGCAGCTGCTTGCGTTTTACGGTGCCCAGCTCCTGCACGTTCATCATGAAGGAGCCGTCACCGGAGATACAGATAACCGTATCGTCTGGACGGGCCACCTGCGCGCCTACCGCTGCGGGCAAGCCGAAACCCATAGTGCCTAATCCGCTGGAAGTGATGAAATTCTCCGGGCGCGTATAGGTCATATGCTGCGCTGACCACATCTGATGCTGGCCCACATCGGTTGTCACGACGCAGTCTGCGGGTTTGCGATCGGAAAGCTGCTTCAGCAGCAGCGGGGCATAGATAGCGTCTCCCGGATGGTCGTAGCGCCAGGCATGCTCGGCGCGCAGCTGCGCATTACGTTGGCGCCAGGCGTCGATAGACAGCGGCTGCTGGAGCGCGGGCAGCATCACATTCAAATCGCCGGTCAGGCCGATATGTGCCTGACGGAGCTTGTTCAGTTCAGCCGGATCGATATCCATATGGATAACTTTGGCGTGCGGGGCAAACGTATTCAGCTTGCCGGTAACGCGATCGTCAAAACGGGCGCCTACCGCGATCAGCAGGTCACATTCCTGTACTGCAAGGTTGGCCGCTTTAGTACCGTGCATCCCCAGCATGCCCAGATAGTAGGGATAATCCGCCGCTACCGCACCCAGCCCTTTCAGGGTAGACGTCACGGGCATTTGCGTAACGGCAAGAAATTCGCGCAGCGCCGGTACCGCCTGCGCCATCCCCACGCCGCCGCCAACGTATAACATCGGCTTCTGCGACTGGGTCAGCATCTGCAAAGCGTATTCGATATCCGCATATGGAAAATCAACGTCGTCAGCTACCATGGAAAAATGCGGATCGAGATCGCCCTGAGCCAGCTGGATATCCTTTGGGATATCGACCAGCACGGGACCGGGACGACCGGAGTTTGCTACGTGGAAAGCTTCGGCAATGATGCGCGGCAGTTCTTCCAGCGACTGCACCAGGAAACTGTGCTTGGTGCATGCCAGCGATAAACCGAGGACATCAACTTCCTGGAATGCGTCGGTGCCAATGAACGGGGCCGCAACCTGGCCGGTGATAGCAACAACGGGAACGGAATCAAGCAGCGCGTCGGCGAGGCCGGTGATCAGGTTGGTTGCACCTGGCCCCGAAGTGGCGATACACACGCCGGTTTTGCCGGTAGCCCTGGCATAGCCGATAGCCGCCATAGCCGCGCCCTGCTCATGCCGACACAGTAGGTGTTCCACGCCGCCGTCATACAATGCATCGTAAACCGGCATAATTGCGCCACCCGGATAGCCAAAAACGGTATCGACTCCCTGTGCTCGCAAAGCATGTACTACCCACCGCGCCCCATTCATAGTTACTTCCCCGTCGTAGATCGAGAGAAACAGAATTTTATGCTACCAGCCATCGTCTGCTCCTCTTTTCTGTTTTTAAGTTATAAAAAAACCCCCGGACCTTTCGGTGCGGGGGTCTTAGTTCGTTAAGGCTTGTTTTTTAAGCCTTTCCTCGTCCAAGTGCAGCCCCGCACAGTGGGATAATAATCACCACCACGCTAATCACGACCAGGCTAATCACTCGTAGAAGGGCTGTCATTTTATGTTCTTTCTGGCTTCATGTTCGAAGGAATACCTAAAGAGGTACCACAGACTTCGCGTTAAACACAAGATTTTTTTATGACCTGATTCCTTACCTTGCTAATCATTTAAGAAAAAACAATTGTTTTTAATGGGAAAAATATGAAATGAAAATATTTCAATTTGTGGCGTGCTCCACAGCACTTTCTCATCTTGTTGCCTGATGACAGCATTTTACGAGCCGGCATCCAACACCAGTGCAACACGGAAATTGCCGGGAAATTGGCTGGGAGCAAGCATGCAGAATTTAATATTGCCGAATTACTCAACAGCAAATCCCCGACATAATCCTGGTTCTCAGGAGGTGTTATGTCACTCGCCATTGTTTACACCCGCGCCGCTCTCGGGATCGGTGCCCCACTTATCACGGTTGAAGTTCATATCAGCAACGGGCTCCCAGGCCTGACAATGGTAGGACTGCCTGAAACAACGGTTAGAGAAGCGCGTGACCGGGTACGTAGTGCGATTATCAACAGCGGCTACGCTTATCCGGCGAAAAAAATCACCATCAATCTGGCCCCGGCCGATCTGCCAAAAGAAGGGGGAAGATATGATTTACCTATCGCTCTCGCGCTTCTGGTGGCCTCAGAGCAGCTAAAAGCCCCCAGGCTAAATCAATATGAGTTTGTCGGCGAGTTGGCGCTTACAGGCGCTCTGCGTGGCGTTCCTGGGGCCATATCCAGCGCCATGGAGGCCATAAAAGCGGGGCGGAAGATTGTTATCTCTAATGAGAATTCTCCAGAGGTGGGGTTAATCGGCGGCAGTGACTGCCTTATCGCCACCGATCTCCAGGAAGTCTGCGCTTTTCTCGAAGGTCGACATACCCTGGCTAACCCCCTTCCAGAAGGGGAATATTCGGATGAAACATCGGTTGATCTGCGTGATGTTATTGGCCAGCGGCAGGGGAAACGAGCGCTGGAAATCATCGCTGCAGGTGGTCACAACCTGCTGATGATAGGCCCGCCCGGCACAGGAAAAACGATGCTCGCCAGTCGATTACCGGGACTACTGCCGCCGCTGAGTAATCAGGAAGCGCTGGAAAGCGCGGCAATACTTAGCCTGGTCGATTCCAGGCATGCCATGAAAAATTGGCGCCGCAGGCCCTTTCGTGCCCCGCATCATAGCGCCTCCCTGGCGGCCATGGTGGGCGGAGGCTCAATTCCGGCACCGGGAGAGATCTCCCTTGCCCATAACGGAGTCCTGTTCCTGGATGAGCTGCCTGAATTCGAACGCAGGGTGCTGGATGCGTTACGCGAACCCATTGAGTCAGGGGTTATCCATATCTCACGCACGCGCGCCAAAATCGATTATCCAGCCCGTTTCCAGCTTATTGCAGCGATGAATCCCAGCCCGACAGGACACTATCAGGGCCAGCATAATCGCGCTTCACCGGAACAGACGCTACGCTACCTGGGTCGTTTATCCGGCCCGTTTCTTGACCGATTCGATCTCTCCCTGGAGATCCCGCTTCCGCCGCCGGGGGTGCTCAGCCAGGGAACAAACGAAGAGGAAAGTAGCGCCTGCGTACGCCAACGTGTTCTGGCCGCACGCGAAAGGCAGCTATCGCGGCAGAAAAAACTTAACGCGCATCTGGGAAATGATGAGATGAAAATCTGCTGCCGGCTTCATAAAGATGACGCTGTCTGGCTGGAGCAGACGCTAATACAGCTCGGTCTTTCAATCCGCGCCTGGCAGCGCCTGATTAAAGTTTCCCGAACTATTGCCGATATTGAGGCAGTCGAACGCATCGAACGTCATCATTTGCAGGAGGCTCTCGGCTATCGGGCAATAGACAGAATGTTGAGCCATCTACAAAAAATGATGGCGTAAAAAAAGGGCTTACGCCCTTTTTCTTAATCATCGCTTTCTGTGTAATCTTCCGTACCTTCCACCTGCGGCTTGCCGCCGGACAGGGTATGGAAACGCTTCGGACGCTTAATGCGCGCCATGTACTTAATCCAGACGCGTTCTGCTTCCGTTGCGGGCTCACGTTCACCACGGCATACCGAAACAAACTGTTTTTCATCGTCGGTGACAGGCTCGCGTTTACCTAGTTCGAGTTCATTAAAGGCATAACCATGACGTTCCAGCAGTTGCGCCTCTTTGATGGTGAAATCTCCATGACGGGAAAACCCGCGCGGATAATTTTTATTGTCGAAAAAACGATTAGTTGTCGTAAAGCTTTCCGCCATCCTACACGCTCCTGATTCTTTGGCCGAGCTAATTATGGCGCGGAGTATTAGTTACGCTTGACAGAGCGTCAAACAAAACATTTAAATCATCACGACAAATAATTTTGCGGAGAAGAGTGTGGATACGGAATTGCTCAAGACTTTCCTTGAGGTGAGCAGAACTCGCCACTTTGGCCGAGCCGCAGAGGCGCTTTATCTGACGCAGTCAGCAGTTAGCTTTCGTATTCGTCAGCTGGAGAACCAGCTGGGGGTAAATCTTTTTACCCGTCATCGTAATAATATCCGTCTGACCTCAGCCGGAGAGAAACTGCTACCCTACGCCGAAACCCTGATGAATACCTGGCAAGCTGCGCGCAAGGAGGTCGCGAATGCTTCCCGCCATAATGAATTTTCGATCGGTGCCAGCGCTTCTCTGTGGGAATGCCTGCTTAATGGATGGCTGGGAAAGCTCTATACAGAGCCCTATAACCTACAGTTTGAGGCGCGGATTGCGCAGCGGCAATCGCTGGTCAAACAGCTGCACGAACGTCAGCTTGATCTCCTGATCACGACAGAATCGCCGAAGATGGATGAACTAAGCAGCCAGTTGCTGGGTAATTTTACCCTGGCGCTTTATTGTGCCTCTCCGGCTAAATACACAAATGAATTGAATTATTTACGCCTGGAATGGGGGCCCGATTTCCAACAAAACGAAGCGGGATTGATCGGAAATGATGATATTCCTCTGCTGACCACCAGTTCTGCCGAGTTAGCTTACCAACAGCTCAGCGCGCTTAAGGGCTGTACATGGCTGCCCGTGCTCTGGGCACAGGGGAAAAATAATCTGCATACGGTGACCGACAGTGCGACGCTTTCAAGGCCTCTCTATGCGATTTGGCTACAGAACAGCGATAAACAAGCGCAGATTCGGGAGATCCTGAAGCACAATATATTGGGATAAACGCACTCCTCCAGGGATGGAGGACGATCGGCGGGAAATTTAAAGCAAAAAAAATCCTTTGCCTGAGCAAAGGATTATATATGGCAGGGGCGGAGAGACTCGAACTCGCGACACCCGGTTTTGGAGACCGGTGCTCTACCAACTGAGCTACGCCCCTAAAGTTTCTTATCATTAAGCCTGCTTAATCAGCAGGCTTAATTTTTTAATAAGTGGCGGAACGGACGGGACTCGAACCCGCGACCCCCTGCGTGACAG
>NZ_JBEAFH010000047.1:0-98635 GCF_040061575.1 Klebsiella sp. CB_Kp196 | reverse complement strand
GTAGCCCGGTCAGCGCAGCGCCACCGGGGAAGCAGGCCGCAGAGTATTTCAGGCCGGGCATATTACGCAGACGGGGGGGAAGCCGCTGTCCCGGCCTGCATCTCCTCCATCACGGCGGTCAGCTTCTGGATCGCCATCTGCGCCGGGCGGGAGAGCTGGCGCGATGGCGCGGTGCACAGGGCCAGGGTGAGCGGGCGCAGCAGCTTGTTGCGCAGCGGGACAAACGCCAGTTGCCCGAGCTTCACCTCTTCCAGCACGTCCAGACGGCTGAGAATGGTCACGCCGCCGCCTTTAAGCACCAGCGATTTAATCAGCCGGATATCGTTGCAGCTGATACTGTTCGCCGGGAAAAAATCATAATGGCGATAAAGCATCGCGACCCGATCGTGGACGATTAGCGGCGCGCCGGGAACAATATGCCGCTCCTCGCTGAGCTCGCCTAGCGACAGCATCGCAGCCTGCGCCTGGGGGTGATCCGGACGCATCACCGCGCCCATCTCCAGCTCAGCAAAGGCCAGTACGCTCAGTCCGGCCTGGCCTTCAGGATCCAGAATCAGGCCGAAATCAAGATCCGCCTGCCGCACCTTCTGGCTGACGGTATGGCTATCCGCGACCTGCAAATTCAGCTCGAGCCACTGCCAGCTGCCGATAATCTCCGCCAGCGCGGCGGCAAAGCTCCCTTCCGCTAGCGCCTGCACCATGCCAAGGCTAACGGTGCCGCGCTTTAGCCCCTGCAGCTCATCAAACTTTTGCCGCGTCAGATGAAACTCCTTTTGCCAGCGCAGCAGATTGTCGTACAGCAGCTCTCCGGCGGTGGTCATGCGCAGCCCTTCCGGCAGGCGTTCGAACAGCGGCGTGCCGAAGGCCTCTTCCGCCTGCAAGATTTGCCGGTTGATGGCCGAGGCGGAAATATGCAGCTTTTCTGCCGCCCGCCGCAGGCTACCGCTGCGGGCGACCTCGGCAAAATAGAGGGCGAAACGTGAAAATGGGCTCATCGGTGACCTGTTCTCTTTTTTGCAACGGCTGGATGAATTCTTGCTGATGGATGTCAACACCCTAATATGACAACAATAAACTCACAACAATTAAACAAATGTTTTTGTGAGCAGGAAGAGAAGCCATGAACAGACCACAACCCACCCCACCCGCCCATTGCACCTTTGAGCCGGAGGACTGGCTGCGCCTGGCGAAATGCTGGCACCCGGTCGCCCGCGCCTGCGATATCGGCCCCGCGCCGGTAAAAGCCACCCTGCTTGATGAGCAGCTGGTGATCTATCGTATTAAGGGCCAGGTGGTGGTCGCTCGCGACGTCTGTCCCCACCGCGGCGTGCCGCTGACGCTCGGTTTTCACGATGAAGAAGGCATCGTCTGCCCGTACCACGGCCTGCGCTTCGGCGAAGATGGCCGCTGTAACCGTATCCCGTCCAGCCCCGACCAGCCGGTACCGGCGAAGCTCAACCTCACCAGCTTTGCGGTTGAGGAGCGCTATGGCCTGATCTGGACCTGCCTGGCCTTCGACCCGGAGAACCCGATGCCGCTGCCGGTGATGCCGCACTGGCACGACGACGGCTTTCAGCAAATCAACTGCCCGGCCTTTGAGGTCAACGGCTTTGCGGGGCGCCAGGTCGAGGGCTTTCTGGATGTCGCCCATTTCGCCTGGATCCATACCGATACTTTCGCCGACCCGGATAACCAGGTGGTGCCGAACTATAACCCGCAGGAGACGTCGTTTGGTTTTATCGCCGATTACTGGAGTTCGGTCGGCAACTATCCCGCCAGCTCCGAGTTTCGCGCGCCGGAGGGCTTCCAGTGGCTGCGCCATTTCGAGATGCATCTGCCGTTTACCGCCACCCTGACGATTCATTTTCCCGGTGAGGCCAGGCTGGTGATTATGAACGCCGCCTCGCCGGTCTCCTCGCGGATAACCCGGATGTTCGCGCCCATCGCGCGTAATTTCGATTTGCACGTACCGGTAGAGGATGTTCACGCCTTTAACCTGCGCGTCTTTGAGGAAGATCGCCTGATGGTGGAGACCCAGCGCCCGGAGAGACTGCCGCTGGATTTAACGCTCGAAGCGCATATCCCCGCCGATCGCAGCTCCATCGCCTATCGCCGCGGACTGAAAAAAATGGGCTTCGGCGACTTTTTCCTCGTTTAAGTGGAGAGCTATCATGAGCGATGTAGTAGAGGTTATCGTTGACGGCCTCTGGCGCCAGGGCAGCCAGAACCTCGCCGTCAGGCTGGTGGCGCGGGACGGGCGACCGCTCCCCGCCTGGCAGCCCGGCGCGCATATTGACGTTCATCTGCCGTGCGGCATTATCCGCCAGTATTCGCTGACCGGCCCGGAGGACGCAGACGACGGCTACCTGATCTGCGTGGCGCTGGAGAAAGCGTCACGCGGCGGTTCGCGCTATATCCATCAGCAGCTGCGCCCCGGCCAGACGCTGTTGATTTCTCCCCCGCGCAATCTGTTTCCCTTACGGGCGGCGGAGCGGGTGACGCTGCTGGCCGCCGGTATCGGCATTACGCCGCTGTACGCAATGGCGCTAAGGCTGGAGGCGGAGGGCGTGCCGTTTACGCTGCACTATTACCTGAAAAATCGCGCTCAGGGGGCGTTTGTCCGCGAACTGCAGCGGCGATTCCGCGCCGAAAGCGTGGTGATTCACAGCTCTTGCGAAGGAGACAGCGCCCGGCAGCATTTAGCCGCCGCGCTGAACAAGACGCATACCGGATATCCGATTTATCTCTGCGGGCCAGAGGGATTTATGGCCGCCGCGCGCCGGGTCGCCATGGAACAGGGCTGGGCGGAAACGCTGATCCATAGCGAAGCCTTTCAGCCTGTCGCGATGCCCGCCGGCGCTGAGGAGGGAGAAACGTTTAGCGTGACGCTTGCGTCCTCGGGAGAGCGGTGGCCGGTGCCCCCGCATAAGACCATCGCCCAGGTGCTCCAGGAGAACGGCGTCGCCGTCCCCCTCTCCTGCGAGATGGGGATTTGCGGCGCCTGCCTGACGCCGGTTATCGAGGGGGTTGTCGACCACCGCGACACCGTGCAGTCGGAGGCGGAGAAATCCGCCGGCGCGCAGCAGATCGCCCTGTGCTGCTCCCGCAGCCGGTCGGTGAATCTGTGCATTGATTTATAGCCCGTCGGCGCTAGCGGGCAAAGACCCGCGCCTCGCCCACCACCTCAATGCGTACCGCCGCCCCCGGCCGCCATAACTGCCGGCTGACGGTTTTGACGATCAGCGGCTCGCCCTGGCCGGGCATCGCCAGGGTTAACGTTGACAGGTGGCCGCTAAAGTCCACATCGCGTACGGTGAGCGGCTGTCCATCCGCTGGAGAGGGGGAGATAACCAGCTGCTCGGGGCGCAGCATGACCCTTCCTTGGCCGACGGCATGCGGATCATCGGTTGAAATTTCGCCAATCGCACAGCGCGCCCGCCCGCCGCGAAGCTCGGCGGGCAGCACCAGCGCATCGCCGAGAAATAGCGCCGTCTCTTCATCGACGGGACGGCTGTAGACCTCATACGGCGTGCCGACCTGGGCAAAACGTCCCTGACGCATCACCGCGACCTGGCTGGCAAAGGAGAGCGCTTCATTCTGATCGTGAGTCACCAGAATCGACGCGACCCCGGCCTGCGCCAGTAAATCGGCGGTGGCTTTGCGCGTGGCCGCGCGCAGCCCGGTATCGAGAGCGGAAAAAGGCTCATCCAGCAGCATCAGCGCGGGCCGCTGCGCCAGCGCGCGCGCCAGGGCTACGCGCTGCTGCTGACCGCCGGAGATTTCATGCGGCCAGTGGTTCGCCAGTTGACGGTCCAGCGACACCCTCTCCATCAGCGCCGCCACCTGCTGATATTTCTCCTGCCGGCTGCCGTCGAGGCCCCAGGCGATATTGTCCGCGACGTTCAGATGGGGGAACAGCGCGCCTTCCTGCGGCACGTAGCCCACCCCGCGCAGGTGGGCGGGAATAAATGTCCCCTGCGCAAACAGCGTGCGCCCCTGCATAACAATGCGCCCGCTATCCGGCGTTTCGAAACCCGCGAGGATCCGCAGCAGCGTGGTTTTACCGGAGCCGGAGGGACCAACTATCGCCGTCCGGCTGCCTGCGGCCACCGTCAGATTCAGGTTTTCGAGCACCCGCGTACCGGCAAAAGATTTTGAGATTGAGGAGAGTTCAAGCATTTACAGGCCTGCGATTTTTTTCGACTGGATATAGAGAATGCCGGTCAGCGGCAGCGAAAGCAGAATCATCAGCATCGCGTAAGGCGCGGCGGCGACGTAATCAATTTCGCTGGTTAGCGCCCAGAAGCCGGTCGACAGCGTGCGGGTGCCGAGCGGGGAGAGCAGCAGCGTGGCGGTCAACTCATTGGTGATGCCGAGAAACACCAGCGCCGCCGCTGCCGCCGCGCCCGGCGCCGCCAGCCGCATGGTCACGCTCCACAGCGCCCGGCCGGGGCTGCGGCCCAAACTGCGGGCGACGTTTTCCAGCTCCACGGGGGCCTGAGCGATGCCGGCGCGCAGGTTGACCAGCGCCCGGGGCATAAACATCAGCAGCCAGGCGAGCAGCAGCGTGACCTCGGTCTGATAGATGGGGCGCGCGTAGTGAATGGTGACCGTCACCAGCGCCAGCGCCGTCACGATGCCGGGCAGAGAGCTGGTCATGTAGTTACACCCCTCCAGCAGTCGAATAAGACGCTGCGGATAGCGAACGCCCAGCCAGGCAATGGGAATAGCGCAGGCGGTGGTGAGGAGAGCGCCCACCGCGCCGAGCAGCAGCGTTTGTCGCAGGGAGAGCCAGAGGTCGGCGTTTAACCAGTTCTCCACGCCGCCCAGCCATAGCCAGCGGCAGAGCACCATCAGCGGAACGCCCAGCGCCAGCATCACCAGCGTCAGCAGCGCGAGCTGGAGAGGGATCGTCGCCAGCCGGCCCAGCGGCTGCCGCTGCTGTTCGCGCGCGGTGCCCGAACCGATGCGGGCATAGCGCGCTTTCCCCCGCGACGCCCCTTCCAGCAGCAAAATAGCCAGACAGCAGAGCGCCAGCACTCCGGCCAGCATGTTCGCCGCCGGGCCGCTGAAGGTTGACTGGAACTGGTCATAGATGGCGGTGGTAAAGGTATCAAAACGCACCATCGCGAACAGGCCAAACTCCGCCAGCAGATGCAGCGCCACCAGCAGCGCGCCGCCGCATATCGCCAGCCTGAGCTGGGGCAAAACCACGCGGAAAAAGATCCGCCACGGCGGCGTACCTAATGAGGCGGCAACATCTTCCAGCGTCGGGTCCAGCCGCCGCAGAACGGCGGCAACCGGCATATAGATAAACGGGTAGTAGGCCAGCAGCGAAAGAAACACCCCGGCAGAGAGGCCGTGCATTGCCGGCACCGCGCTGACCCAGGCGTAGCTTTGCACAAAGGCCGGGATCGCCAGCGGCGCTACCGCCAGCACCGACCAGAGCCGCCGCCCCGCCAGCAGCGTGCGCTCCGTCAGCCAGGCCAGGCCAACGCCCAGCGCAATGCACAGGGGTACCGTCAGCGCGATAAGCCACAGGGTATTGCTTAACAGCTCAGCGACGCGCGGGCGAAAGACCAGCGCCTGGATTGTCTCCCAGCCGGTATCGACCCCTACGGCAATAACAAAACCCGGCGGCAAGAGCGCCAGCAGAGAAAACAGAACGGCTAACGCGATCATCGGAAAAGCAGGACGCCTGCGCTCGGGCAGGCGTTGGGCTTTTTTTCCGAGCGCGAAACTCAGAGAAGACATAGCGTGTTCACTTTAACGGACGATTACAGCAGGCCAGCCTGGGTCATCAAATCAACCACTTTTTTGCTGTTCAGCGAAGACGGCTCAACCTTCGGCGCCTCTAACGCTTTCAGCGGCGTCAGCTTCGGGTTGGACGCGGCGCTGACGCCAACGGCGTATTCAAAGGCGTTATTGGTGCGCAGTTCATCCTGTCCCTGCTTGCCGGTGATCCACTTGATAAAGGCCTGAGCCTGTTCCTGATGTTTGCTGGAGGCCAGCACGCCGCCGCCGGAAATGCTGACAAAGGCGCCCGGATCCTGGTTTTTAAAGTAGTGGAGACGGGTATTTTTGCTGTTCTCGCCGGTTTTCGCCTGATCGACAAAGCGGTAGTAATGATAGATAACGCCGCCATCAATCTGACCGGCATTCACCGCTTTCATCACCGTGCTGTTGCCCTTGTAGGCCACAAAATTGGTTTTCATCGCTTTAAGCCATGCCAGGGTTTCCTGCTCGCCTTTCAGCGCCAGCATGGCGCTGACGATGGCCTGAAAATCCGCGCCGGATGGCGAAGCGGCCCAGCGCCCTTTCCACTGCGGCTGCGCCAGATCCATCAGGGATGTCGGCAGCTGCGCTTCGCTGATTTTCGCCGGGTTATAGACGAATACGGTGCTGCGGGCGGCAATGCCTATCCAGCGGCCGTGCTCAGGGCGGTACTGCGGGGCGACCTGTTGAAGGGTCTCGGCCGCCAGCGGCGCAAACAGCTTCGCGTTATCCACCAGCACCATCGCCGGGGAGTTTTCGGTCAGAAAGACATCCGCCGGGGATGCCGTCCCCTCCTGCACCAGCTGATTACCCAGCTCGCTGTCGCCGCCGTTACGCAGCGTCACTTTAATTCCCGTCTCTTTGGTAAAGCCGTCAACCCAGGACTTCACCAGATTTTCATGCTGCGCGTTGTAGACCACAATCCCGTCGCTGCTGGCCGCCGCCAGCGCCTGCGGGGCAATAAACGCGGAAGAAGCCATCAATGCAGCGGAGCAATAAGACACCAGACGAAAACGCATAAACTAATCCTTAATAGAGGTGGGCGAAGAGTCACTGGCCGCCGGCCGGCAAGGATTAAATCACAGAGGAATGTGAATGATAATGCAAACAATTACCATCTAATGAAAAAAGTGAAATGTACTGAGCGCGGGCGGATAAGGGCGAGAAAAATGCTATAAAAAAATAACCGTCGCGGTGAAGATTAAAATAACCTTAAGATGACTTCATTTTTTATTACGGTTCTTTCAAAGCCCCACAGCGGGCGGGTTTTCGCCACTGTATTAGCGAAAACTCCACTGTATGCTCACCACAAAGACGGCGGGAAGAATAATTCCGCTTTCAACGCCGAAATAATTGGTAAAGTTGTACTGAAAACCATGATAAATATAGGGAGAAAAGCCGATGCCGGTGGCGTCTTTAAAATCCTTATAAGAACCATGATCGCCGCAGTGCTCGAAGGCCGAGAAAAAAAACTCGCCAACGTAGCCATAAATTCCCTTAAACACCCAGCCGTTGCCCAACGAGACCCAGTCGCGGCGAACCCCCAGCGCAATGCAGCGATCGTCAAAGCTGTTTTTCATCGTTCCGGCCAGCAGGCTGTACGGCGAATCTTCGGAGAACCTGCGCTCAACGGAGGCAAACTGGTTGTCAAAACCTTCGGTGTACTGGCCGTGGTTGTTCGACAGATGGTAAATCCAGGAGCCGGTATTAACCGAATACAGGTTGATTTCATCCGCCTGTAGGGCCGTCGATGACATCATCAGGGCGGCGACGGCCACCGCAGGCTTCATCATTTTTCTGCGCATCAACATCATCCCCTGGTTCAGGCGTCGGCCCGGCTGGATAATAAGAGTATATACCCGTCGTCTTTCAAGTTGCTTTTTTGTTGGCTACGTTCGTTCACCCCAGTCACTTACTTGAGTAAATTCCTGGGGATTAATGAGAGGCTCCAGCTCTCACCGGCGGCCAGCCTTCGGCTGGTCAAATTCGTTCCCGACGAATTTGTCACTCTCTTGCCGCCTCAAAGCAAATCGAAATCCATTGGGTACAGAAACCGCCGGTTGGCTCTGCCGGAGAAATGCGCGATTTTCGGTAAATAGATTTTTTAATGAAATTCTGGTGGGTTAATTTTATTAATACAGCGTATTTTATCCGGTCATCAGTGCCTGATGAACAAGAATAAAGGAGGGATCTTAATTAATTTTCAGGGCGAGAGTTGAGCGTGAATAATAAAATACCTGGCGTCTTACCAGGCATTTCTTCAGGTCTATTTAGCGCTGGCAAATTTTTATTAGCAGCTCCGCCATCCAGCGATGGCTTCTCTCCTGGCCCGCCGTTTCATGCCACGAAAGATAGCAGGTACGGCTGTCCATTTCTAAAGGCAGCGGCAGCAGCTGTAGCGCAAACTGCTCTTCAAACTCTTTCGCCAGCCATTCCGGCGCGATAGCCACCATATTGGTTTGCGACACCACGCTCAACACGCTGACCATCGCGTTACCGTGAAAAGCGACGCAGGCCTGCTGCTCTTCAGAGCTATACCAGGGATAGCTGAAGGAGGCGTAGCGATCCAGCGCGACGGTGGCGTGCTGCTCGCGATAAATATCCTCCTCGCTCAGCGGCGATGCGATACGCGGATGGTTGCGCCTGGCCACCAGCACCATTCGGTCATGGAACAGCGGGATGCTGGTAAATTCCGGATGATTGAATTTGTTGTAATCGAGTACAAATTCCACCTCCTGATAGCGCAGCTGATTAGTCACCTGCTGACTTAGCGAAGATTTAAAGGAAAGAGTGACCCTGGGAGCAATCTCGCTGATTTTGTTAAAAATAAGCGGAGTCAGGTAGTTATCCAACGGGCTACAGACGCAAAGGTTGTAATTACGTTCGCAGTCCAGCGGGTCGAAAAGCGTATCCGGTAGCTCATTTTGCACCAGCGACAGCGCGCGACGAACGGAGCTAAACAGCTGAAAGGCGCGCTCCGTCGGTTTTATCCCGCGGCCGTTGCGGACGAACAGTTCATCCTTAAACAGCACCTTCA
This sequence comes from Klebsiella sp. CB_Kp196, assembly GCF_040061575.1. Lineage (NCBI taxonomy): Bacteria > Pseudomonadati > Pseudomonadota > Gammaproteobacteria > Enterobacterales > Enterobacteriaceae > Klebsiella > Klebsiella sp. CB_Kp196. The sequence goes on along the minus strand of NZ_JBEAFH010000047.1, from coordinate 89,823 downwards.
GGCGAGAGACCGCGCTGCTGACCGCCGGCTGAGACATGCCCAGCGTGTGCGCCGCTTTGGTTAAGCTTTGCTCCTGCATAACGGTATCAAAAATGGTTAACAGGTTAAGATCGACTTTCCGCAAGACGGGCTGCCGGACTTTCGGTTCAGAGGTTGCTTTAGATGTTGTATTTTCACTCATGTAGGGAACTCCACCAGCACATTAATCAGCGATTCTGCTTCGTAACACTGAGACCTTTCGCCAAAGGAAAAAAATGGGCAGATAAATCACCATCGGCCCCAGCAGCCATGTGTTATCGGTTTCCAGCAGCACGCTCAAATGTATGAAACTTATTATCAAAATGGTAAACAGTAAAAGAATATGAAACGTATTATGTTTTCTGGAGAAAACGGCATAGCGGTAAAGCATTCTTTTTTCCTTCGTTCACTCCTTGAACAAGGGAGAATACCATATAAAAAGTGATGAAATTTCTGAAAAATACGCGACTAAATCCTAATAAGTAGATTCACATTAAAATTATTCAGATTTGCTTAGGTAAATCTTAAACACTCCAAATTCAGATATTCCTTTGCCAGGGCAGTCGCGATAAAACCAGGCAATCACATTCCGTCGCGAGTAATAGCGAGAGAAGAGAAATTATTTCACAGGCAATAATAACGGCTATGTAGCAATAGCAGGAAAGAGATCTAAAAGGAGTGATTAAAGATGTTCAGAGGCGTATTCAACAGAAGCGGGAGGCTTTATTACCGATACCGTGCGGATCCGCTAAGCAAGTGTTGGGCCGCCATCGAGGCCTCGAACCCCGTTCCCTACAACGTACGTCGTTCGCTCTTCCAGATGAGCTAATGGCGGTCAGGCGCTAAGCAGTCACGTCCGGCAGCGGCGTGCCGGTACCGCTTAGCGACGCGAATAGTAGCCGAATGCATCAACGCTGTAAATAATATAAATGTACGAAATACCTGAACGCCCGCCTTTCCGCCGCATACGCCGGCAACGTTATCCATCCAGACAAAACCTTACACGCCAGCCTCTTGTACATTGATAAGGATTGTTTATGATCCTCGGGTTCTGTCTTGTCCTGGTACCCTATGCACAATCGTCGGCTTCCTGGTAAATGGTTTTTGATACTGACCTGCCTGGTCATGGCATTCTGCCTTGTTCAGCGGGCGGCCTATCTGCACCATTTTTTGGCCGATGTCGGCGCCGGCACGCAGGCGATACCCTTCAGCGCGCAGGCCCAGCAGCCGTCTTCTGAGGAGGCTGAGCCAGGCCCCTCGCCCTGTCAGCTGAGCGCTAAATCCCTGCTCTGCGCGCAGCCGCTATTCTTTGATGGCGCCTTACCTGCCGTCATACTCTTCCTCGCCCTGCTTCAGCTGCTCACCGCAGGGCGTCCGGTGGTTTTCCGGGACGATCCCGTCCGGCCGCCCACGCTGCGAATACACCTTAAAAACTGCGTTTTCCGTGAATGAAAAAATCGTTCTTAAACGATTAATTTTTTAATTCACGGAGAAAAAAATGCTGAATATCTTCAGGGGCTTCGTCTTCCTGTTGCTGGCCTGCGCGGGCGTTGCCCACGGGGCGGACACCGGATGGCTGACATCCCCGCAAAACGACCATGCCCGGATCCGCTTCCAGGCGGAAAAAGGAAACGATCGGATCGACGGTCTGCTCTCTATTGAGCTGGCCTCCGGCTGGAAAACCTACTGGCGCTCGCCGGGCGAAGGCGGCGTCGCCCCGCAAATCATCTGGAACAACGGGGAACAGGCGCGGTGGTACTGGCCTGCCCCGTCAAGATTCAAGATTTCCGGCCTGACGACCCAGGGCTACCATGACCGGGTCGCGATCCCGATGACGATCGCCGCCGCCCCCGGCGACGTGCTGGAAGGCACGCTTACGCTATCGACCTGCAGCAACGTCTGTCTGCTGACCGACTACCGGCTGCGTCTCGATTTCAATCAGCCCGCGGACGGCGATTTCCGGGACGCCTTTGCCCGGGCCATGCGCACTGTCCCGGCAGATACCGGCATAACCAACGATCTCGCCGCGCATCGGGTCGGGAGCCAGCTGGTCATCACCGCCACCGCGACCGGCGAATGGAAAAACCCCGGGATCTATTTTGACCCTATGGACGGGGGAATTGTGGCCGGCGATCCGGACATTCGCGCCGAGGGCAGCCACCTCAAGGTGACGGTACCGGTCACCGACGAATGGGGAGAAATCCCCGCCACGCTGGCAGGAAAAGCGCTGTCGTTGGTGCTGACAAATGGTGAAAAAGCGCAGCAGATAAACCTTACGACTGGCGCGGATCTCGCCCCGGCGGCGACGGTTAGTCTCGGGAAAATAGTGCTTTTCGCGCTGCTCGGCGGCTTAATCCTTAACCTGATGCCGTGCGTATTGCCGGTGATGGGCATGAAGCTCAGCGCGGTGCTGCAGGCCGGTTCAGATCGGGGCATGGTCAGACTGCGTTTTCTGGCCACCAGCGCGGGTATTCTGACCTCGTTTGCTCTGCTGGCGCTGATGGTGACGATACTGAAGCTCACCGGCGCATCGCTGGGCTGGGGGATCCAGTTTCAGAATCCCTGGTTTATCGGCTTAATGGTTGCCGTCACCTTTCTCTTTTCGCTGAACCTCTTCGGGGTAGTCGAGATGCTGCTTCCCTCGGCAGCCGTGAGCCGGATGGCGACCGCCGGCGGCGCCGGGATGGCGGGCAGCTTCTGCGAGGGCGTTTTTGCCACCCTGCTGGCAACGCCCTGCTCGGCTCCCTTCCTGGGTACGGCCGTCGCTTTCGCGCTTGCCGCTCCGCTTCAGGAGCTGTGGCTGATTTTTCTGGTGCTCGGGCTGGGGATGGCTGCGCCGTGGCTGTTCGTCGCCCTGTTCCCGCAAACCGCCGTCCTGCTCCCCCGCCCCGGCCGCTGGATGAACACCCTGAAAATGGCGCTTGGCGTCATGATGCTGGCCTCCAGCCTCTGGCTGACGACGCTGCTCGGCCTGCACCTGGGCGAAACGGCGGGCGGCATGCTGACGCTGGCCCTCACCGTGGCGGCCCCGATCGCCTTGTTAGTCGCCCGTCCGCGAGCGACGCCAGCCTTCTGGCTGGTGATTATCGCGCTGGCGGCGTTTGCCGGCTTTCAGGTTCGCGGCCTGCTCGCCGAGGGTGCCATCGTCTCGTCGCCGGAGGCTAACGCTCAGCAAATTCGCTGGCAGCCTCTCAGCGAGGCGGCCATCCAGAGCGCGCTGGCGGATGGCAAACGGGTGTTTATCGATATCTCAGCTGACTGGTGCGTCACGTGCAAAGTCAATGAATACCGGGTGTTAAATCAGCCCGCCATCATCAGCGCGTTGGCTGAGCCGGATGTCGTCGCGCTGCGCGGCGACTGGAGCAAGCCCTCTGAGCCGATCGCCCGTTTCCTGCAAAGCCGAAATCGTTACGCCATTCCCTTCAATCAGGTCTACGGTCCAGGCGTGCCGCAAGGAGAGACGCTCCCGCCGCTGCTCGATCAACAAAGCGTCCTGAACGCGCTCACTCATGCCAGAGGTTAATTAACGATGAAAAATACGCTGCTCACTTTTCTTCTTCTCTCGGCGTCGTTGACGGCGTCAGCCTCGTCGCCGCTCACGCCGGCGCAGGAGGCCCGCGTGCAGGCACTGGTCCAGGAGACGCTGCTCAGCCATCCTGAAATTTTGATCGCCGCGGCCGATAAGCTCGATCGGCAGAATGCCCGGGCGGAACAGGAATCGCTCAACCAGGTGCTGTCGCAGTACGGCGATTTTCTCTTTCACGACCCCCACTCACCGCGAATCGGCGCGCAAAAGCCGAAGCTGACGCTGGTGGTCTTTACGGATCATAACTGTCCGTATTGTAAAAAGTTTGACCCCTATCTGGAGAAGATTGTGGAAAAATACCCGGATGTTGCGGTGATCTTTAAGTTTCTGCCCTGGCGCTCCGAAAGCTCAATGACCGCGGCCAGGGATGCGCTCACCCTGTGGCGCACGCATCCTGAACAGTTCGCCAAATTTAATGCGATCCTGATGGCAAAAAAGGGGTATCACGACGGCGCCAGCCTTGAGCAGGCGAAAAAAAAGGCGGGCGTCATCGTGGCTAAGCCGGATGCGCAAAGCCTGGAGACGATTCAGAAAAGCTTCTCTGTCGCCGAAAAGCTCGGCATTCAGGGAACGCCGGCCACGCTAATTGGCGATGAGATGCTGTCGGGCTGGATCCCCTGGGAGCAATTTGATGCCACAATCGGCGATGCGCTGAAAAAACAGTAACCCACGTCAGGGGGAGCGTTCCCCCTGCATTGAGAGGCGATATGATGAAATATATTTTCCTGCTGGCGGCCTGGATGATACCGGGCCTGGCGCTTGCGGAGGGGGCGATTCCCCAGATAGTTCAAAACTTTGGTGAACAGCAAGGGATCAAAATTATCAAGGAGATAGACTCCCCCGGCGGCGTAAAAGGCTGGGTCGGTCAGTATCAGGATATGGGGGTGACCCTGTTTTTAACCCCGGACGGAAAGCACGTCATTTCCGGGTATCTTTACGATGATAAAGGGCAAAACCTCAGCGAGGGGTATTTTAAAGAAGCGATCTATACCCCATTAGGCCGCGAAATGTGGAAGAAGCTGAACGATGCCCGGCCGCTCAAGGAAGGCGCGGATTCGGCGGCCAGAAAAGTCATCGTCTTCGCCGATCCGTTCTGCCCTTACTGCAAGACGTTCTGGTCGGCGGCGCAGCCGTGGGTAAAAGCCGGTAAGGTCCAGTTGAATACCCTGCTGGTTGCCTTTCTCAACCCGAAAAGCGGCCGATACGCCACGGCAATCCTGAATGCCAAAGATCCGGTAGCCGCCTGGCAAGAGTATGAACTCTCCGGCGGCAAAAAAGTGCCGCGCTTTGACGGCGTGACGCCGCGCGAAACCTTTAATCTTCTTCAGCATAACCAAAAGCTGATGGATGATTTGGGCGCCAGCGCGACGCCGGCCATCTATTACATGAATGAACAGAACGAACTCCAGCAGGTGGTCGGCATGCCCGACAAGAAACAGCTGCTGGAGATGTTCGGACCTGAGCCCTGATGAAGAGCGGGCGTCCCGCGGGGCGCCTTGCCAACCCCCGCCAGAGCTCGTATTTTATGACCTGCTCTGCCCGTCCGGGCCTTCAACGCTTGAGTGATTGAGGAATAATGGAACGTTTATTTGTCTACGGCACGCTGCGTCCGGGCCACTCCAATGCCCATATTATGGACAACATTGGCGGCGAGTGGCTGCCCGGCTATGTGCAGGGTCTGTTTTATGAACGCGGCTGGGGAGCGGCGGCGGATTTTCCGGGGATCGTGCTCGACAACAACGGGCCTCGGGTCGACGGCTACCTGTTCCTGTCCGCGAATCTTAGCGCCCACTGGCCAATGCTGGATGCGTTTGAAGAGGGCTACGACCGCGTTGCCGTTGACGTTACCATGGAAGACGGCCAGCGCGTGACCGCCTGGATCTATCAGCTACAGCCAAAGGTCGCAGCGTAAAACCCTTTCGCCCCGCGCCTGCGGGGCGTCGCTCAGCGCGGGTTTATGCGTCGCGCCAGCCCATTGCCGGCGCAACGTGCTTCAGTATGGACTCAATCACGTGGGCGTTATACTCCACGCCCAGCTGGTTCGGCACCGTCAGCAACAGCGTATCCGCTTCGGCAATCGCCTCGTCCTGCTTCAGCTGTTCGACCAGCTTATCCGGCTCTGCGGCGTAGCTGCGGCCAAAAATGGCGCGGGTCTTCTCGTCGAGAAAACCTATCGAATCGCTCTCGTCACGGCCTGAACCGAAATACATCCGGTCGCGATCGTTCATCAGAGCGAAAATGCTGCGGCTGACCGAAACCCGCGGCGTGCGCGTATGGCCCGCTTCTGCCCATGCCTCGCGATAGGCGCGGATCTGCTTCGCCTGCTGGATATGGAACGGCTCGCCGGTTTCATCGTCTTTCAGCGTCGAACTTTGCAGGTTCATCCCCAGCGTTGCCGCCCATCTTGCCGTCGCATTCGAACCGGCGCCCCACCAGATTCTCTCGCGCAGCCCTTCAGAATATGGCTCAAGCCGCAGCAGTCCCGGCGGATTGGGGAACATGGGCTGCGGGTTAGGTTTCGCAAACCCCTCTCCGCGCAGCGCGTCCAGCAGCACTTCGGTGTGGCGGCGCGCCATGTCGGACTCGTTTTCGCCCTCGCCGGGAACATAACCAAAATAGCGCCAGCCATCGATCACCTGCTCCGGCGAGCCGCGGCTGATACCCAGCTGTAAACGGCCGCCGGAGATTAAATCCGCCGCGCCCGCATCCTCGGCCATATACAGCGGGTTTTCATAGCGCATATCGATAACGCCGGTGCCGATTTCAATACGTTTGGTTTTCGCCCCGACCGCTGCCAGCAGGGGAAACGGCGAGCTGAGCTGGCGGGCAAAATGATGCACCCTGAAATAGGCGCCATCCGCGCCCAGCTCTTCGGCGGCAACGGCCAGATCGATGGATTGCAGCAGCGCGTCAGCGGCCGAGCGCGTCCCGGACTGCGGCGACGGCGTCCAGTGACCAAATGACAAAAAGCCAATCTTTTTCATGACGTGGGTGTCCTGGGTTGCAGGGAGGTCGTTGGCAGGTGGCGCATAATGAAAAACGTGTCTGCCGCGTTATGCCTCTACTTTACGCATAACCCGGTGAGAATAAATATTGTTTGTTTAACCGAATGCATCAAATAAATTGATTGAGTCTGCCCGGCGGCGCAGACCGCGGCCCGGGCAATAAACACTGGCTCACAGGCCGAATATTGCCTCAATTTCAATTTTGAGATCCGCAGAAAACAGGCGGCTGACTTCTACGAGCGAGCTGGCGGGTAGATGATCGCCGTAGTTCCGGTAAAGCACTTTGCGCAACTCGTCGATCTCATCAAAAGAAGTGATAAAGATCGTGACTTTGATAAGAGAGGAAAAATCGATGCCTTCGGCGCGGGCAACGGTTCGTATCTGCGTAAAAACCTCCTCCGCCTGTGCGCCAATACCGGCCTGCTGCGCACGGGTGCCAAACGCGGTGAGCCCTGAAATATAGAGCGTGTTCCCGTGCTTAACCGAATGAACGTAGGGCGCCTTGACCTCGCCCAGTTCAGGGTAATTTTTTCGTACCATCTGACCCATACACTCCTCCTTATTTAACAAGAAACTGACTTGCCTCACTCGTTCGGCGGTCTTGTCGTCAGCCGCTAAACAGCGGCTGATAAGGCTAATGGCGCGCGCTTTTCATGGCATCCTGCCTGCCCGGATTGCACGGTTCTTTTGTGCCTGGAAGATAAAATTTTCCGGACGAGTCAGGCTGCGTTCCGCCGGGGCAACCATCGCGTCCCGACGCGGTCGCGCTGCCATCAGAGCCATTGCCCCCATCCGAGTTATTCCCATTCCCGCCGTCGCCGCCATTCCCACCGTTAGCGGCAAAGGCTGAGCATGCGCACAGCATGAAGAAACACACCAAAAAGCGTCTGACCATCACTATCCCCTGTCATCGGATTTAAATACTGACTGAAAGCCGATGAATTGTACGCGCTTCCAGAATCCGTTGAACGCATTTCTGCCGCATCGCCGGATAAGAAAAACCGTACGCAACGCGGCTGTCGTTGCGCTCAGGGACAGGACATGGAATAAGGGAGGAAAATCCTGGGACAGGCCGTCGTGATATCGCCAGCACGGCTTTCGCTATCGCGGGCGTAACGCTATAAATCGTTATTTATCGCACAGTATGACATGGGTGGCGGCAGGGCCTTTGTCATCTCTATGGAGTATGGCATATTCAACTTTCTGGCCTTCAAACAGGGTATTAAAATTATCACCACGCAGCGCCGAGCAATGGACCGAGATATCTTTACCGCCATCGAGAGGTGAAATGAAACCAAATCCCTTCGACTCATTATACCACTTGACCAGACCTTTAATTCTTGAGGACATACTGACTCCAGTTGCGCATCAGGTAATTGACAGAAAACGTGTCGGATTAAACGTATGGACTCAAAAGAAAGGGGGTATCAGCGATAGCGCCTGGTAATGAGAACGGGCCGGTAAAATTTTTAAGTGCATGCGTTTTTTCGGATTAATAATTTCATTAAGGCATGAATACCATTAATAAGCAAATGAAATTTTAGCCGTCCAGATACCCCGATGGGGATAAATAATGAGAAACGGCCTAAATTAATCGCGCTGCGACCGGTGATATGGCTTCACCGCCGGGTGAGCCTGTTCGGAAAAATAAAAAAACATTCTCTGCAGATTCATCCACGTCACCGTAACCAAAAATCGAGTTAATTCAATGAAATACTGAAAGTTATTATCATTACGCCATCAGCAAGTCGCTGGTGAATCACTCCCCCCTCTTCCCGTATCACTCTCCGCCCCGGCAATATCAATTGAAATAAGTCTTGCTATCCGCGGTGAAGTATGTGACTAATGATTGGTCGGTTAAGTACACAGACATAATAAAGCGGTTCAGTAAAGCAGTCCTCATCTTAAGTGTTATCCGTTGATAATTCTTCCTTTTGAGTCTCCTTATCGTTATTAATTAGATTCTGTGCGAAACCTTTTCGCCGTAAGGCTCAGATATGTTGAGGTATTATCAATGTCTAATAAAATGACTGGTTTAGTAAAATGGTTTAATGAGTCGAAAGGCTTTGGTTTCATCACCCCGGACAACGGTAGCAAAGATGTGTTTGTACATTTTTCCGCTATCCAGGGCGGCGGTTTTAAAACCCTGAACGAAGGCCAGAAAGTCGAATTCACCATTGAAGATGGCCAGAAAGGCCCTTCTGCCGGTAACGTCTTCGCCATCTAAGCTGCGCTTTATTTGCTGGCGGTAGATTTCAGCTTCGCTGCCGATGATGGACTCACGCCAGTTAAAAAACCCTGACATCATGTCGGGGTTTTTTCGTTATATCGCGAGCCGTCAGGTAATAAAAAACAAGGCTGGCCTCAGAGTATTCCGTGCTGAATCAAAAAGCCCCACCACGGAATGCCGACAACCATATGCAGCAGAAACGTTAATAAAGCGATTATGGTCCCGGTTAACCACCAGGATTTAATATCGTTATAACCGGCGGCAAAGATAATCGGCCCGGCGGCACCGCCATAGTGCGTGATACAGCCCCCGTAAGAGTTAGAAAACAGGATGGCGAGCGCCAGCAGCGCAGGCGCCGTTCCGGTAACCAGTCCGACGGTGGCGAAGACGGGAACCATAGCCGCGACGTATGCACCGCCGGAGGCGAATAAATAGCGCACGACGATGCTTAAAAAAACAATAATCACAATGGTCGTGTTACCGGCGCCGAGGAAATCCAGATGCTCGGACATAAAGGCGGCAAGCCATTTAAAAAATCCCTCTTTGCTTAAGGTCGCACTCAGTCCAATAATGCCGCCGTACCAGATTAACGTATTCCAGCCGCCCTTATTTTGCAGCACATCATTCCAGCAAATGACATTCGTGAGCAAAGCGCCAGCCATGGCAATCACCGCAACGGAGGATTCATTCAGCCCCAGATAATGAGAAAATATCCAGCCGGAGAGTGCGGAGATAAAGACCACGATCAGCCCTGTCTCTTTCGAACTGATGGGCCCCAGGTCATTTAGGCCCGCAGTGGCTATTTTTACATTGTCTATTTCTTTTAATTGCGGGCGCACTATTTTGTAGGTGATATAAGGAATGACGGCTAACATCAATAGCCCAAGCGGTACCCCCGCCAGAGCCCACCCTACCCAGCTTATGCGGATATGAAAAATATCGGAAATTAACTGTAACGCTAAGGCATTTCCGGCAAACGCGGTCAAAAACATATAGCTGGTGGTTTTAGTCACCATATAGATATTCACCATCAGATAACGTCCGGCCTGACGCGGACTCTCTTTTGGCGTTGAACCTAACACCAGGGCAATGCTATTGATAATCGGGAATACGACGCCGCCGGCGCGTGCGGTGTTAGAGGGCGTCGCCGGTGACAGCATTAAATCCAACAGCGCCGTGACATACCCCAGCCGCAGGGTTGTCCCACCGAACTTTAAAATAAACCAGTACGCCAGACGTTTCCCTAATCCGGTGGTGACAAAAGCGGCGCTCAAAGTAAACGCGCTAAATACCAGCCATGTCGTTCCCGAGGAAAAACCGCTCAGTACATCCATTGACCTGACGGGGGAGTCATCAAATCGTGCCACCGTTAAGCACGACAAGCCTACCGCCGACAGCATGATAACCGGCTCAGGATAAGGCTTACTCACCAGACCTATAATGGATGCCAGGTAGATACCGGCCAGTATCCAGGCTTCTTTCGTTAATCCCGCGGGGGGTGGAATGATGATTGCTAATATAATAATAAAAATAAGCACCGCTATTTTTATTAGCTTTGACTTCAACATGCTTCACCTCGGCTACAATCCGTGTCATTAAAAGCAGAAGCCTCTTTCTTCTGAAGCTTCCGCTGAACAAGTGAGCTATTCACCGTTATTGCTTAATGCAGTAAAGAATTAGCCAGCGAATGTTTTAATAATATTTTTTCCATCATTCGTTGACTGATACTCTGGCAGCCGATCGAAGTTCAGGTAACGATAAATATCGTCCCTTGTTGCTTTGATTTTATCCATGTGCCAGAAATATTGTTCAACGGTCGGCATTTTCCCTATCATCGCCGCCACGGCGCTCAGCTCCGCCGATGCTAAAAAAACGTTCGCATCGGTGCCCAGACGATTCGGGAAGTTACGAGTCGATGTTGAAACAACGGAACTGCCCTGACGTACCCGCGCCTGGTTCCCCATACACAGCGAACAGCCGGCGGGTTCGATTCTGGCGCCCGTTTTTATAAACTGATTAAAGTAGCCTTCACTGGCAAGCTGACGCGCATCCATTTTCGTCGGCGGAGCCAGCCACAGCCGTACGGGTATCTCGCGGGCGTCGGCAATAATTTTACCGGCGGCGCGGAAATGGCCAATATTCGTCATGCAGGAGCCAATAAAGACCTCATCTATCGGCGTACGCGCGACTTCCGACAGCAGCCGGGCGTCATCCGGATCGTTCGGCGCACAGACGATGGGTTCGGTAATTTCCGTGAGATCGATCTCAATCACCGCGGCATATTCGGCGTTCTCATCGGCCACCAGCAGCGACGGATTCGCCAGCCACGCCTCAATTTCCGCAATTCGCCGCGCCAGCGTGTCGGCATTTTCATAATCCTGATTAATCATCCAGCGTAGCAATGTGGCATTGGAGCGCAGGTATTCCGCCACGTTCTCCTCTTCCAGACGCAGCACGCACGCCGCTGCGGAGCGTTCGGCCGAGGCGTCGGCCAGTTCAAAGGCCTGCTCCGCTTTCAGCATCCCGAGCCCTTCGATTTCCAGGATACGGCCGGAGAAAATATTGATCTTATTTTTTTTCTCCACCGTCAGTAATCCCTGCTTGCGGGCATAGAGCGGAATAGCGTGAACCAGATCGCGCAGGGTTATCCCCGGCTGCATCTCTCCCGTAAAACGGACCAGTACGGACTCCGGCATATCCAGCGGCATAATGCCCGTTGCCGCAGCAAAGGCCACCAGCCCGGAGCCCCCGGGAAAAGAGATGCCAAGCGGGAAACGGGTGTGCGAATCCGCCCCGGTCCCCACGGTATCAGGAATCAGCATACGGTTAAGCCAGGAGTGGATAATGCCATCACCCGGCTTCAGCGCCACGCCGTTTCGGCGGCTGATAAACTCGGGCAGCGTTTCATGCAGCTTCACATCAACCGGCTTGGGATAGGCCGAAGTATGGCAGAAAGACTGCATAACCAAATCAGCGGAAAAATTCAGGCAGGCCAGATCGGTAAGCTCATCGCGCGTCATTCCTCCGGTGGTATCCTGCGAACCGACGGTGGTGACTCGCGGCTCGCAGTACTGTCCTGGTCGGATCCCGGCAACGCCGCAGGCTCTCCCCACTATTTTCTGCGCCAGCGTAAAGCCGGCGGCGGAGGGTGCCGGCGCTTTCGGCCGGCGGAAAACGTCGGAGGGCGCAAGGTTCAATGATTGCCGCGCTCTGGCCGTCAGGCTGCGGCCAATAATCAGCGGAATGCGCCCTCCGGCGCGCACTTCATCCAGCAGAACGTCCGTTTTCAGGGAAAATGAGGTGACAGGACGCTGGCTGTGGGCTTCGCAAATTTCCCCGCGATACGGATAGAGATCAATCAGCATTCCCGTGGATAGCGCGGAAACATCCATTTCAAGGGGCAGCGCGCCGGAATCTTCCAGGGTATTAAAAAAGATGGGCGCAATATTGCCGCCAAAAACAAAGCCGCCGCTTCGTTTATTCGGCACCCATGGAATATCGTTGCCAAGGTGCCATAAAATAGAGTTAGTGGCCGATTTTCGCGAAGAGCCGGTGCCGACGACATCGCCGACGTAGACCAGCGGATAGCCCTCTTTCTTTAACTGCTCTAGCTGTCGTATCGGCCCGCGGCTTCCCGGTTCATCCGGGCTGACGCCGTCGCGCGGATGACACAACATGGACAAGGCATGCAGAGGAATATCCGGACGTGACCATGCCTCGGGCGCAGGGGACAAATCATCAGTATTGGTTTCCCCCGTCACTTTGAATACTTTCAGCGTGATCTTCTCCGGCAGCGCCGGACGACGTAAAAACCATTCGGCGTCGGCCCATGACTGAATCACTTTTTGCGCCCAGGCATTTCCTTGTTTCGCCTTTTCTTCCACATCCTTAAATTTTTCAAAAATAAGCAGCGTGGCGCTTAATTGTTCCGCTGCGCTGCTGGCCCAGCGGGGATCGTCCAGTAAGTGAATGAGCGGTTGAATATTATAACCGCCCTGCATGGTGCCCAGCAGTTCAATAGCCTGCTGAGGCGCAATAATACTCGCCGGGTTTTCTTCTTTGATCTGCTGATAAAGAAAATCGGCTTTAATCTTCGCCGCCGGATCGACGCCCGGCGGCACGCGATGCGCTAACAGCTGTACAAGGGCATGTTTATCATCGCAGGTCTTGCTGGTCAGTAATGTAATTAATTCTTGCGTTTGCTCAGCGGTTAACGGCTTCGGTGGAATATTTTTTTCAGCGCGTTCGTCCACATGCTTATTATAAGCTTCTAACATATGCTCTCCGTTTCAGATGTTATTTATCTGAAGGTTGTTTATGTAATAGCGATATTCGGTTGGTAAAATTAACTTTTAATAAATTGCGGTAAGCCTTCACAAAATTCTGCTAACTGCTCCAGACCATAATTCCACTCCCCGAATCCGGACTCAGCATTAATATGCCCGGCGTCACCCAGATCGATTAACCGCCCTCCCCAGCATTGCGCCCAGTACTGCGCTCGCTTAAAGGTCATTAACGGATCGTTTCGGCTGGCAAACAGGAGGCTGGGCACCCGCAGCCTCTCGGGAAGTACCGCCTCGTCCAGTTCGAAGAGCGATGGCTCCGCAGGCGCAACCATGACGATACCCGCGATGTTCACCTTTTGCGTCTGAATCAGGCGACATGCGGCGAGCGCCCCAAAGCTGTGGCCGACCAGCACGGCCGGCCGCTGACAGGTAGCCAGCTCCCGACGGATAGCGGATACCCAGGCATCGATATCCGGCTCCAGCCAGTTCCGCTGGCTTATCCGCTTCCAAAAAGGAAAACGACGACTCCAACAGCTTTGCCAGTGATGCTCATCGCTGTCTCGCAGGCCCGGCACCAGAATAATCGTCAACTTCTCGCTGAGCTGTTCCAGACGTTGGGTAGTCATAAAGCCTTCCTCTCCACGTTCAGTACCGCCCGTCAGGCCGGGTAATGGGAAAGTACCCAGCCAACGGCAAGGAGATCCGCGCTGCCGCCAGGGCTAATATTTCTGTCAATCAACGCCTTATCCATGTGTCTCAGCGCTTTTCTGAGCTTTTCACCCGCCAGGTGTTCTATATTCAGAACGCGTTGCGCATAGCGCTGCACATACTGCAGGCCGCTCAGCCCGCCCCGGGACACCACATTGGTATCGGGGTTGAAGGCCATCAGGGCCAGCAGCATCCTGAGCAGCGCATCCTGCTCAGATAACCCCTCCCGCCGCGCTTTCTGCCACTGCGGCAGCCCGAACTGCCTGACGGTATAAAAGCCGTTCTCAGCCTCACCCCGCGCGCCGCTAAGCCCAAAGCGCTGAAAAATATGCTCGCCTTTGGTTTTGGCGAGGCCCTTTCTTTTCAGTTCCTGGCTAACCAGGCCCGCGCACATCGCGCGGGTTTCCTCGCACAGATTGCGCTGGCTAAGCATCTGGTTGCGCTTAACAAGGCGCCCAGCGGCGGCGCACAGCAGGCCAAGGGAAAAAATGCCGCCTTTGTGGGTGTTTACTCCCCCCGTGGCGTTAAACATCGCCTGTTCGCAGGCCAGTCCTGTGGGCCTTATCGCCAATAGCGTCTGCGGGGCAGGCAAATCCGCCGTCGCCTTTCCCTGCGCAAAAAAGCGCGGAAACCAGGGCGAGACGGCGCGAATACTGGCCATAAACAGGGCGATGTTCATATCACGATGCGCACCATTGTTCTCGCCATCAACCAGCCCGGGCTTTGGCGTTAATCTCACTTCCCGATACATCGCCTCGGCAGCCAGCCAGGCGATGCTTTCCCGTTGCTCAGCCCGTTCAGCGTTGACCGCGAAAATAGTCATAGGCTAAATCCTCAATCACTTGCGCAAGTTCATTCTGAGAATGGCGGCGCATACGGGAACAGACGTGGGCAGCCTCATTGCAAATGAAGCATTTGCGCATCGGCTGTCGGATCGCGCTGCGCTTAATTAATCCGGATGTGGGACAAAAGACATCGATATCCCACAGACGCCCGAGAGGATGATGATCTTCAAGATGCGCCGTCACGTGCTTGATCATCCAGGCTGGCGCCGCTACGGACCAGAACGCTTCGGGCCCGGTGGGCTGAAAACGAACGTCGTGTCTGGAAACGCCCCAGCGATGTTTCCGCAGCAGCTGGCTGAACGCGTCCGTCGCCTCCGCCATAACCTGCCGGGCAAGCGGCGTATCTTTTACCTCTCCGGGCCAGACGAGCGTGGTGGATACCATCGGTTGTTCGAAGCGGCGCAGCCACGCCTGTTGTACACTCGCGCGCGCTTCTCTGGCTTTGAGGACTTCCTCAAGGGTGAGAGGGGCGCAGGAAGCGTTTGTTGTTTCGCCGATCATTCTTTCACCTGCCTTACCACGTCAATGACGCTGCCATCGCGATAACGCACGACGCCGACAATGCGCGAGGTAAACTCAATAGGTTTCGGCTCGCCAGAAATCACCAGCGATGTCTGATAAAGCGCCTCGATGTCAACGACCGGCAAACCGGCCGCCGTCAGCCTCTCTTTGACTTCCGGACGGGCAGGATTCACGGCAATGCCGTGGTCGGTGACGAGCACGTCAATGCTCTCTCCCGGCGTTACGCGGGTCGTGACGTGCCTGACGACGGTGGGAATGCGGCTGCGGATCAGGGGCGCGACCACGATAGTTAAATTTGCCGCCGCCGCGACATCGCAATGTCCGCCCGATGCCCCGCGCATCACGCCGTCGGAGCCGGTCAGTACGTTGACGTTAAAATCCGTATCAATTTCCAGAGCGCTTAAGATGACGATATCCACGCGGTCGCAGCAGGCGGCTTTCGCCGCCGGGTTGGCGTAAACGCTGGTCGAGATTTCAACGTGGTGCGGATTTTTCGCCAGCGACTCCCCCGCCGCGCCATCAAAGCTTTGTGTATCCAGCAGCTTAGTAATCAGCCCCTTTTCATGCAGATCGACAATACTGCCGGTAATGCCGCCTAAGGCAAAGCCGGCGACGATATTGTGTTTCCTCATGCGGGACTCCAGGAATCGCGTGCAGGCGGTGGACGCCGCGCCCGATCCCGTTTGCAGAGAAAAGCCATCGCGAAAATAACCGGAATGCTCAATGACGTCCGCAGCAGACCGCGCGATCATCAGCTCTCGCGGATTGCTGGTCACGCGCGCGGCGCCAACGCTGATTTTCGCCGGGTCGCCTACGCTGTCGATTTTGACAATATAATCAACCTGATCCTGAATAATGCTGGCCGGCATATACGGAAACGGCTCAATGCTTTCCGTCAGCAAAACCACCTTGCGGGCGTATTTTGCATCGACCATCGCGTAGCCAAGCGAGCCGCATCGGGATTTGCCGCCGCTGCCGCTGGCATTGCCATATTCGTCGCAGCAGGAGACCGCCAGGAACGCGACATCAATATTAATTTCACCCTTTTCAATCAGATTGACCCTGCCGCCGTGCGAGTGGATCTGTACCGGCTCCTCCATCAGGCCGTGTGAAATCGCATCCGCTAATTCACCGCGCATCCCGGAGGTATAGATTTTGCTAATAACGCCGTGTTTAATATGCTCGATCAGCGGCGCGTTGCAGGTCATCAGGGAACTTGACGCCAGCGTCAGCCCTCGCAGGCCTTTTTCCGCCAGCCTGGCCATAACGTAGTTAATCACTTGATCACCCTCGCGGAAGGCGTGATGAAATGAAACGGTCATCCCATCGCGTAAATCGCAGCGCGATAAAACTTCATCCAGCGTGTCAAAAAGTTTGCGCTGATATTTTTGCCGGGTATCCGCAAGATAGGGCGTATGGGTATTTGCGCCGGAAAATACCTCATACTGGTGCTGGGCGCCGGATATATTATGAAGGGCTTCGGTTAATTGATTCATAGTTAAATCCTGTTGCTGGTGACTGAATGGAGATTATTGCCGGATGCCGGAGGCATTTTTACGTTCAATAACCACCCGGGCATGGTTGATGATCGGCGCGTCAATCATTTTGCCGTTCAGTGAAATCACCCCAAGTCCGCTACGCTCCCCTTCTTCGGCCGCGGCAATAACACGCTCCGCGTAATCAACTTCTTCCTGAGTGGGGGCATAGGCATTATGTAAGATCTCTATCTGCCGCGGATTAATAAGCGACTTACCGTTAAAGCCCATACGTTTAATCAAATCCACTTCTTTCAAAAAGCCGGCCTCGTCATTAATATCGGCATAGACCACGTCAAACGCATCAATACCTGCCCCGCGGGCCGCATGTAATACCGCGCAGCGCGCGTAAAACAGCTCGGTACCGTCGCCGCGTTCCGTTTGCATATCCATAACGTAATCAAACGCCGCCAGCGCAATCCCCATCAGTCGTTGAGAGGACCTGGCGATAGCGACGGCATTAATGACCCCCACCGCCGATTCAATCGCCGCCATCAGCTGCGTAGAGCCCACCGGGCGGCCGCAGCTCTCTTCAATACGCACAATTTCACGCTCAAGCTGGTAAATATCTTCCGGCGTATCGGTTTTGGGTAAACGGATAACATCGACGCCAGCGCGCACCGCCGCTTCCAGGTCTTTTAAGCCAAATGGCGTATTCAGCGGATTAATCCTGACAACGGTTTCAATATCTTTATACATAGGATGCTGTAGCGCATGGAACACCAGCAGCCGCGCGCTGTCTTTCTCTTTCAACGAGACCGCATCTTCCAGGTCAAACATGATTGAATCGGGTTTATAAATAAAGGCTGTTGAAAGCATAGCGGCGCTTGAACCCGGTAAAAAAAGCATGCTACGGCGTAATTTTTTCATCATAATTTTTCCCACGCAATTTCGTTGCTGGCCGTTCCCCGTAAAATCGCCGCCTGCATTCTGGCGCGGATAACGCAGTCCAGCGCACCCTTATCCTCAACAATAATTTGCCCCTGCGTAACGTTTAATGCGGAAAGTGTTTCATTAACCACCGCCGTAATCTGTTCACCAAATTGTTTGTACACTTCGCTGTTGATAGTAATATCGAGCCCATCATCGTAGGGGCTGACTTTGACAACCAGGTCGCTGGATTCCAGCGTCCCGGCGATTGCCGCATGTAATATTTTCATATAAATATCCTGAACAATGATTTATTAAGCATCAACCATATCTAAATCGGGCTGCTTAGATTGATTCGCTGATAACCATTTATATAAATAAGGCATCGTAGTTGCAGGCACCATACTTTTAACGGTGTGCATATCTTCGTGACTTAACAATTTCCTGACCGCAGAGGCGGAGATGGGAAGATTATTCATATCGGTCATCCGCTGAATCTCATTCACCTTGATACTGGCGGCAGGTATTGTCATCTCATCCTCCAGCCAGTGATGCATTGCGTCATTATATTGCGCGGTCACCTTACAGAAGGGTTCAGTACCAACAAAGCGCTGATTAATATTTAAAGCCGGTGCAATGTAACGGCGGAACATAAGCAAATCTATGGCGGCATACACCTCGTTAATAATTTGTTTTTCTTTGAGAAAGTAACCGGGGAATGTTCCTCGAGAAATAATATATTTTGAGCCAGGATGGACCGTAATATTAGGCAGATGCCGTGACCCCTCCTGAACCATGGCAAACCGTTGCCGAAAGGAAAACGTGGACAGATCTTCCTCAACGACAAAGACATGCAGCCAGTCGCACGCTTTTGCAGCCTGCTCAATCAGATACTGGTGCCCTAACGTAAAGGGATTTGCATTCATCACAATCCCGCCGATATTTCCGGCCGTCACCAAATGCTGGCCCCGCAGTTGGCGGCAGTAGCGATGGATGCCAACCGGCGAATTCTCCATCAGCGTCGCCCTGTTATCGAGGGTGACCAAAGGATAAAATCCGCATCCCTGGAATGACCGCACATTGTCCGGACACGTCAGGAGAAAAAGCTGATGTTCGCCGTTCTGAACAGCCTGCAGCTCCGCTTCATGAATGATTTTCAGGCCTAACGCTGTCCCGCGCCACTCTCTGGCAACCGCAATGCATTTTAACGTATTCCCCGCAAGCCCGGCGCAGGCAACCAGCTGCCGCTGGCAGCGCGCGACAACAAATTGCTCAATGTCGCCGTCGATGCCTAATCCATTGTTCTTCAGAAAGAGAATAATTTCGTCTCTGAAGGTACCGTTGCTAGTTTCCACTTTCTCGAATTCTAGCGTTTGGTCGGTGTACATCTTGTTTCTCCTGCCCATACCTTAATGAGCGTCAAATAATCTTGTCTGAGCCCGCGGAGACGACGACATCTGCAATTCGTGCTGCGGTTTTGATTCGACAATCGTATTCATGAGATGCCCAATATTTTCAATTACCACCTCAACCCGATCGCCTTCGTGCATAAAGAGTGGGGGCGTTCTTTTTTTACCGACGCCGCCAGGAGAGCCGGTAATAATGACATCGCCGGCGCTGAGCGCCGTAAAAGTACTGATATAGCTAATCAGATCGGCAACTTTATGGATCATACTGCTCGTTGAATCATTCTGAACCATAATGCCGTTCAAATAGGTTTGAATAGACAAGCGGTGGGGATCGGGTATTTCATCAACGGTTGTCAGGCAGGGACCAAACGCGCCGGTCTGCCGCCAGTTTTTCCCGGCGGTAAACCAGGCATGCTGCCAGTCGCGCACCGATCCATCCATATAGCAGCTATAGCCTGCAACATGGCTCAGGGCAGCGTCAGTATCGATATTCATACCCGGTTTGCCAATAATAACGGCCAGCTCACCTTCATAATCAAATTCATTGGATAGCGCGGGTTTTAATATCGGCGTTGCATGACCGGTTTGCGAGTCAGGAAAACGAATAAAGAGGGTCGGCGCATCGCTGGTTTCAGAAAACTCTTTTCTTTTTTCCGCATAGTTCATACCGACGCAGAAAATTTTCCCTGGATTTTCAATGACCGGTAAAAAAGTAATATCAGCCATCATGACATCGACCGGATAATTAACATATTGGCCGGCGATCTCAATAGCGCCCCACTGCAGTAAGTCCTTCAGCGTACGATATTGATGACCAATCTTGCTACCCAGGTCAATAATGCCTGTATCCGTCAATATTCCATAACTCTTACGACCATGATGAACATAGCTTGCTAATTTCATGATGACACCTTACTAACATTGAATTTCTTTACTCACGCCACTGGAGATGACGTGAGTCATTCACTTCGCCACGAAGGTTTAAGACTCAACCGGAACCATGGCTTTTGTTTCGCTGGAAGACAAATACGTTGCAACCACCGCCCCCACGGCCAGTAGCGCAATAATGAATCCCGTCATCCCCTGCCAGCCCATAGAGTGGAAAACAAAGCCGTTCACGAAACCAATCACTGAGCCGCCCATGTAGTAGAAGAACAGATACAGCGCGACGGCCTGGCCACGTGCATGCGTTGCATTTTTACTTACCCAGCTTAAGCCAATGGAGTGACAACCAAAGAAACAACCGGTAAAAATGACCGCGCCGATAATAAAGGTGACGACGTTAGACGTTAAAGTCAGCAGCATTCCCAGCGCCATCATCACAAACAGCGCGCGCAGGACTCTCATACTGCCGTATTTTGCGGAAAGTCGTCCCGCCTGAGGGGCGGTGAAAAAGCTTAAGGCAAAGCTAAAGGAGAGCAGGCCCGCATTCGCCGGAGAAATATGAAAGGGTTCGCCTTTCAGGAAGAAAGCCAGGTAGTTATAGAGAGAGGTGAATACCCCAAAGATGATGAAGCTAATCACAAAGGCTAACGCCAGCTTTTTATTTTTAAAGTGAGATGCCGCGCCTTTCACCACGCGAAGAACGTTGAGGTTTTGCGTTGGCTTAAAGTTCTGAGACGCCGGGAGTAAAAAGTAAACCAGCAAAGCTACCAAAATCAGGCTGATCGCAAAACCATAGAAAATGGTATTTATTGAGATATGGTCGATCAGCTGGCTGGCCACAATGCGCCCGGACATCCCTCCCATCGAGTTACCAAAAACGAAGTATCCGGTGACCACCCCCGCCACCACCGGCGCGACCTCCTCGCTGATATAGGCGGTTGCGGCAGCAGCGATACCGCTGAGCGCCAGGCCAATAACCGCACGCAGGGCCACCAGCATCGCCCATGATTCGACCAGAGGACAGAGCATCGTCAGCAGTCCGCCAAGTAGCAGCGAAACGATAATTAATTTTTTTCTGCCGTAATGATCGGACAGCGTTCCGGTGAATAATAAACCGATAGCCAGAAGCGCCGTTTCTGCGGAGAGAATGATACTCACCTGACTCACCGGCACATCATATTCGACGGCGAGAACGGGTAACAGAGGTTGAATAAAAAAGAGTGAGGCTAATTCTGCAAGGCCGGATAGCGCCAGGGCCAGGATGATCCGAATATAATTACTGACCTTGACGGGAGCAGAATTAAGCTGATTATCTTTCGTATGGGTTATAGCCATAAAATCCTCGACATTATTTTTTTAGGTACAGAGTTATGTAGCAACTACACGCGAGAGGACATCAGTATTGCACCGCATTAATGATATAAAATATTTATAATTCCTCCGCTAAAACATATTCCGGGACGCAAACCGTGCCTTCAAATAATTTACGGGAGGTTCTAATCACTGCGGCACGCGTTTTCTCAATATCATCTCCCTCTTTGAGTAAAGATACGGAAATTTTTCCGCTCGGATGTTCAATATTAATAATATTGGTATACGGCGTCCTCGGCTGGTCGGCCACAATGTGATGGGCCACCGATCCTTCAATTATCGTGGCCGTGGATATGCCGATAGAGCCCGTAATAGCCAGTGATTTATGGCAGGTATGAGGCATAAAATAACGAACTCTGATGGTCCCGCCTGCGCCGGGCGCGCTCAGCAGAACCGGTTTAGGGATCACTTTATCGGCGACATCGCCCAGCCCCATTTTCGCACCTGCCTTGCGCCGGATCGTTTCCAGCTTATTCATAAACGCGCGATCGGCATCGAGGTCGGCCGGTGATTCGTCTCCCGTTTTGCCCATCCGCTCTGCCCTAATCAGCACCATCGGCATCGCCATATCAATGCAGGTGACTTCCACATCATCAATCACATCGACGACGTTACCGGTTGGCAGCAGCTTTCCCGTCTTGCATCCGGCGGAGTTAAGGAAAGTCAGGCCAATCGGCGCAGCGCAGCCGGGAACGCCATCAATGTGCGTATCGCCTTCATAGTTGACATAAAAATTCGGCGTTTGTACTTCCGCATCAACCAGCGTACCGGTATTCAGGTTGCGGATCCGCACTGTCGTCACCGGACTTTGCGCCTTAACCAGGCCTTTTTCAATCGCGAAGGGCCCTACGGCACAGAGCATATTACCGCAGTTAGGCGTGGTATCGACGCGGCGCTCGTTGACCATCACCTGAACAAATAAATAGTCGACGTCAGCATCCGGACTGTCCGAGGGGCTAACAATCGCGACTTTACTGGTTTGGGGGCTGCCGCCGCCAATACCATCAATTTCAAGTTCGTGACCCGCGCCCATTAAGCCCAGCAGCACAGCATCGCGTTCTTCAATTTTTGTCGGTAAATCACTGGCCAGAAGCACCGGGCCTTTCGAAGTACCGCCACGCATCAGTACACAAGGAATCTTTAACATTATGTTTCTCGTTTCACGCATTGATAAGAGCAATGTCAGGATTCCACAGACGAATACATAATTCTAATGCCAATAAAACTATCGATTAATACGTTTTGCGTATAAATAGCGGTTAGGTTAGTGTGTTTGCATCGCGATAAAGTCTGGAGTGAAATCTCATGCTGCACGATCTTCAAGGTATACAAGCGTTTGTTAAAATTGCAGAAATTGGATGTTTCACAAGAGCATCACATTTTCTTCACACATCCCAACCGGCGTTAACCCGCCGGATTAAAAAACTTGAAGAGCAGCTGGGAGCTACGCTATTTGAACGGACAACCAGAAACATTAAACTCACGGCTGTAGGCAGAGAGTTTTTACCTAAGGCAAAGAATTTAATAGATTTTTATGAAAGCTCGATCCTGAGTATTAAAGAAATGGCCACCCATCAAAGCGGCGTTGTCACCCTGTCCTGTCTCCCCACCGCGGCGTTCTATTTCCTCCCTTCGGTCATCAGGGACTATAACAATCACTACCCCAATATCCGTATCCGCATCCTCGAGCATAGCGCCAGCGATTGTCTTGAAGCCGTCTTAAACGGTGACGCAGATTTCGGCATAAACATGATAAACATCACACATCCCAATATCGATTTCTCGCCGCTGGTCAATGAACCTTTCGTATTAGCCTGCCGACGGGACCACGAACTGGCGCAGAAATCGCTGATCTTGTGGGAAGACCTGGCCAACTTCAGGCTTATTGGCGTTAGACGTTCAAGCGGTAACCGCTCGCTGATCGATCAAGCGCTGGAGAATATGGACTGGAAGCCCAACTGGTTCTATGAAGTCAGGCATCTGTCGACGTCGCTGGGTATGGTAGAGGCAGGGCTTGGCGTGGCGGTGGTTCCCAGTCTGGCCATGCCGACCGATGAGCATCACATTCTTGTCAGCCGTCCGCTCGTTGAGCCGGTTATTCGCCGCACGCTCGGTCTCGTGCTGCGCAGAGAAACGGCGCTGAGCCCTGCAGCGGAAAAGTTCAGGGAGATGCTATTACAACTCTGGTCACAGGATACAAGCAGCCCGTGGATAGGGAAATTTACCCGGTAGAGCCGCTTTTATCTTCGGCACTCTAGCGCCTGACGCTGCGTGAGGGACGCGGCGATATCATTTTCAGGCCGGGGACGCGCTCGTCTGGCAATTATTGTCGCTCTTTTATAAGCCTGGCTGTCAGAAGTGATATTTTTAACGTCCCGGCAAACTATGACTCCCACCAGATCGGAATTTTTATATTCGGCGACGGAAATAAAGCACCTTAGAACAATAGCGCATTAAGTTATGAATAATATGTGCAACGCGCCGTAATTTAAGCGAAACCGGTTAGGTATCAGCAAATAACATTCGGGCATGAGTTAAACCAAAAAATAATAATGCACTGATAACAAACTCCGTTATCGTGTTCGCGTAATACGTTGTTTTTCAGAAATGACTTTCTCATCAGGGTAAAAATATGCCAACAAAAATTCATAAATTGCTGTTGTCGCTGGCGATCGCCGCCGCGCCTTTTTTCAGCCATGCCGAAGAGTCCACCTGGGATCATATTAAGCAATCGGGCGAACTGCGCATCGGCGTCGCGCAGGGAGAACCGTGGTATTTCAAAGATCCAGCCACCGGTCAGTGGAACGGCATTGGCTATAACGTGGGTAAAGTACTGGCAAAAGATTTAGGCGTAAAACTGGTGCCGGTGGAGACCACCTGGGGAAATGCGGTCGCCGCGCTGCAGGCCGGGCAGATTGATACCATGCTGGTGCTGGACCCCACCGATGAACGCCGCAAAGCCGCCGACTTTTCCGACCAGCCTTTCCTCTGGTATGCGCAGGGGGTCCTGATCCGCGACGGCGTGAAGGCCGAGAGCTGGGAAGATCTCAATCGCCCGGATATTAAGATTGGCGTCACGCTCGGCAGCAGCCCGGACCTGATACTGACCAAAAAATTACCCAAAGTGCAGCTGGTGCGCTTTACCAATATGGATGAAGGCGTCGCAGCCTTCTACGCCGGACGCGTCGACGCCCTCTCGTACGTCCACCCGGCGCTGGCTCTGCAGCAGGCAAAAGTGCACAAAGGCAACCTGATTCTGCCAAAACCGATTATTGCCATCAGCACCGGCGGCGCGCTGCGCAAAGAGAGCGATCCCCGCTTCCGCAACTTTCTGAATGAAGAGTTTGCCAAAATTTACCAGTCGGGACAGAGCAAACAGTTTTATGAAGACGCCCTTAAGCTACGCGGTGTGGATATCAGCAAAGTGCCCTCGGTGATTAAAGAAGAGTGGAAATAAGCGACTACTCTCCTGGCGCGGACAGAAGCGGCGAGATTGCCGCGCCAATGTCCGCGCAGCGTTCCATATCCAGCAGAGCGTCAATCAGCCGCGCTGCCCGCGGCGCGCTGAGGCGTGATGATAGGTTGGCCACGCATTTATCCACGATCCGCTGTTCCGGCAGCGGATTTTCTGCACACCCCGGCGGGAAGTCGATACGCTCTCCGGCGATCGTCCTTCCCTTTACCACAATGTCCACGCGCGCGGCGGGACGGCGATGCTGCAGCATCAGCTGTTCAAAGGTCTCATCGGCGATGATTTCAACCCGGTCAGCGAAGGCAAGGAGTGGCGCCGCGCCGCGCGTCCGATCGCTGCTCCACTGATGACGCGCGATTTTAAACGCCAGGCAGGCTATCGCCAGCGGCAGACTGAACTGCGCATCGGTATTGCTGACGGGACGCGCGTCGGCGAAAAAACGCGCCAGGGTAAAACTACCGTAAACGCGAATCCGCTCAATCGACTCTGGCGACGGAATACGGTCCAGCAGACGCTCAAACGACGCCAGCGCCGTATGCATCCAGCGACATACCGGATAGTCTTTGAAACTGGCGTGCCTGAGCTGCCAGTGCGTCGCCAGATGCTCCGTCAGCCGTTCTGGCTGAAAACGGTCGGAGCCTGACATCCGCCAGAATCCCTGTTCACCATCGAGTATCTCGCGCGGCCCCACTATCCCCGCGAGGTGTAGCTCCACCGCGCGTACGCCGGCCTCTGCCGCCGGCGCGTTGTAATCCTTAAACGAAACCAGTGGACGCGCCTGCCAGTTGTATTTATGCAACGTGGGCAAAGGGGTTAACGAGGCGGCCAGTCCCAGGCTATTTTCCAGCCCCGCGGCATCGCAGCCGCGCAGTAAACCATACGCCACCGCCGCCCCCAGCGATTCGTGCTGGCACACGCCGTACACTTGTTGAAACCGTTCAGGACTCGGCTGCTGAGAGATAATCACGCGGCTGTTGATTTCCCAGGCCGCCACCAGAGAGGTCAGCAACGCCCCGCCGCTGACCGGCCCGCCCTGGCCCACCGCGGCCAGCGCCCCGGCCACCAGCGTGGCGCCGGGATGCCCCATCCCCCGCCCGGCGACTTCAAAACCATCGTCATAATCCAGCGCGTTTATCGCAGCGGCGTTGAGGAACGCGGCGCCGCTGGCGGAGAGCGGAGTTCCACCGTCGAGCACCGCGCTTTTGCCGGTCGCGTACTGGCTACGAATAACCCGCGCGCTTTTCCGCAGCACGCTGTCTTCGCAGCCGGCAACGCCGCAGCCCAGGCTATCAATAAAATGCAGAGCGATCCTGGCTTTCACCGACGCCGATATCGCAGACGGGGTGAGTTCGCCGGCAAAACGCGCCAGCGTAGCGGTTAAGGAATCAGAGTTTGGCATTGCTTTCTCGCGTAAATATTTATAACCAAAAGAGATAATAGCAATGGTTTTTATTATTTAATTATCACATTTCGCTACTGCTAAGATGATGTCGTTCTAAAACCATCACCATCGTTTTGCGTTTTTCAGGGGTTCCAGAACTATGTCGTATCAATGGGATTTTGCCGCCATCTGGCCATATCGCATGCTGTTGCTGGAGGGGCTGTGGGGTACCATTCAGATCGGCGTCACCAGTATTTTATTCGGCATGCTGGCCGGCATTGCGCTGGCGTTGATGAAGGCCTCGCCGCTAACGTTCTTCCGTCTTCCGGCGCTGATACTGATCGGCTTTTATCGTAATACTCCCGCTATCGTCCACTTCTTCTGGATCTACTACGCTCTGCCAGTCGTCAGCCCGCTGACGCTCTCGCCGTTTGCTGCCGCGGTACTGGCGCTCTCCGCCCAGTCGGCCGCGTTTTATGCCGAAGTTTACCGCGGCGGCATCCAGTCGATCGGCGCCGGACAATGGGAAGGCGCGAAGGCGTTGGGCATGTCGCGCGCCACCGCGCTCCGCCGGGTCATTTTCCCTCAGGCGCTGCGCAGAATGATTCCTCCTTTCCTTGAGCGTTCTTTCGAACTGCTCAAATCCACCGCCCTTGCTTCGTCTCTGGCGTACAGCGAGCT
The DNA here is from genome assembly GCF_040061575.1 of Klebsiella sp. CB_Kp196. Lineage (NCBI taxonomy): Bacteria > Pseudomonadati > Pseudomonadota > Gammaproteobacteria > Enterobacterales > Enterobacteriaceae > Klebsiella > Klebsiella sp. CB_Kp196. The sequence goes on along the minus strand of NZ_JBEAFH010000047.1, from coordinate 63,019 downwards.
GCTGTATCAGGCGATGCAAATCAACAGTCAGACTTACCGGCCCCTGGAAGTGTATTCGCTTATTGCGGTGATGTACTTCACCCTGCTGCTGATTATCAGCCAGGGCAGCCAGCTGCTTGAACGACGCCTTGCCGTCTCCGACTCACGTTAACGAGAGAACAACCATGCATTATCAGTGGGACTTTTCCCTTGTCTGGCAAAACTTGCCGGTACTGCTGAAGGGACTGGGCGTTACGCTGGAGCTATGGCTGCTGGCGGGAATTGTCGGCACGCTGATCGGGCTTGCCGTTGGCGTCGTCCGTGCCCGCGGGCCGCGCTATTTTTATCCCCTTACCAGCGCCTTTGTCGAGGTGTTCCGCAATACGCCGGTGCTTATCCAGCTCATCTGGTTCTACTATGCCTTTCCGGTGCTGGTGGGCATTCAGTTTTCCACTTTTGGCGCCGCCGCGCTGGCGTTAACCCTGTACACCGCCGCCTACAGCACCGAGATTTTTCGCGCCGGGCTACAGTCCATCGAACGCGGGCAGTGGGAAGGGGCAAAAGCCTTAGGCATGCCGCCGGGCGTGATGCTGCGGCGTATTATCCTGCCGCAGGTATTTCGCCGTATGTTGCCAGCCCTGACAAACCGCATGATTGAACTGGCGAAGGTGACCTCCCTCGCCTCGATTCTCACGGTTAACGAACTGATGTATCAGGGCAGGCTGCTAAGCAGTACCTGGTATCGCCCAGTGGAGATTTTCACCGTCGTCGCCCTGCTCTATTTTGTGCTGATCTGGCCCGGAAGTTACCTGGCGGCACGTCTGGAGCGCCGCTACCGTCCACATCCTTAATATGATGAGAAAGGCCATGTCAGAGAAAAAAGTCGTCATGCGGATACGCGCCCTGCACAAACGCTTTGGTGCGCAAAGCGTGTTACAGGGCATCGATTTAGATATCTATGCCGGTGAGAAAATCGCCATCATTGGCGGCAGCGGCTCGGGTAAGAGCACCCTGCTGCGCTGTCTGAACTTTATGGAAATACCCAGCGCTGGCACCGTAGAACTGGACGGCGTTACCCTCGGTAAAATCGACAGCCGCGGTCAGCGGCGCTATAGCGAAAAACAGCTGAGCGATGTTCGCCAGCGCGTGGGGATGGTGTTTCAGCAATTTAATCTCTTCCCGCATCTCACGGTGCTGCAAAATGTCAGCGAAGCCCTGATATCGGTGAAAAAGATGCGTCGCGAAGAGGCGATGCGCATTGCCCACGCGCAGCTGGAAAAAGTGGGGCTCGGCCATAAGCACCAGGTCTGGCCCGGCAGCCTGTCCGGCGGTCAACAGCAGCGCGTCGCTATTGCTCGCGCCCTGGCAATGGCGCCAGAGATAATATTATTCGATGAGCCCACCTCGTCCCTCGACCCTGAACTCGTGGGGGAAGTGCTGCATACCATCCGTGAACTGGCAGATGAGGGGCGGACGCTGCTGCTGGTCACTCATGAGCTGGGCTTTGCCTGGCATTTCGCCGATCGGGTGATTTTTATCGAAAACGGCGTGATTCATGAAATGGGCACCCCGGAAGAGGTGCTGCGCCATCCACGCCAACCGCGCACCCAGGCCTTCCTTTCCCGTTTCGCTGAACGGGCATTTTAACCGCAAGGAAACATGATGAGTTTAGCTCTCTCCGCTCAAAGCAGTCAGGCGTACCTGCAGGATACGCGCAACGACAATGTGCAGGTGTACGTCAACGGCGAATTCGTTCACCGCGATCGCGCCACGGTTTCCGTTTTCGATTCCGGCTACGTCTGCGGCGACGGGGTCTGGGAGGGGCTGCGGCTGGTGAACGGCAAGCTGATCGCCCTTCAGGCGCATCTCGATCGCCTGTTTGCCGGGGCGGCCGCTATCCAGCTCAATATCGGCCATAGTCGTGAGGAGCTAACCGATATTATGTACAGCACGCTGAAGATAAACGGTATGACGGACGGCGCCCATCTGCGGCTCATGATCACCCGCGGCAAAAAGCGCACGCCAAATCAGGACCCGCGCTTTATCCTCGGCGGCGCTACTATCGTCTGCGTGGCGGAATATAAGGTTGTGGATGAACAGGCCAAACGGCGCGGCCTTGCCCTGTTCACCTCGACCTATCGTACCAGCGCGCCGGATGTTTTCGATTTGCGTCTTAATTCCCACAGCCGCCTGAATTTGATCCAGGCGCTATTGCAGGCGCTGGACGCCGGCGCAGATGAAGCGCTGATGCTGGACCCTCATGGGTTTGTCGCCAGCTGCAATTCCACCAACTTTTTTATCGTACACCAGGGCGAGCTGTGGACCTCAAACGGCCTGTACTGCTTTAACGGTATTACCCGCCACACTATTTTGTCACTGGCGCGCCAGCAGGGCCTCGGCGTGCAGGAAAGATCCTTTACCCTTGCCGAAGCCTTCACTGCGGACGAAGCTTTTGTCACCGGAACGCTGGCAGGTATTACCCCGGTAAACAGGCTCGACGGCAGGCGCTTCGACCTCAACGAAAATCCGGTGACCCGACGTATCAGCGGCTGGTATCAGGACTATTTACAGCAGGCGGAGTCGCCGCCCGCCGACTATCGCCGGACGAAAAAAAACCCGCAGAGATAGCGCGGGTTGATTCAAATGCAAATCCATTGACTGCAAATAACATCACAATAACCAGGCGTTATTTTATGATGTGCATCACAAAAACATCACCCCCTGTTCGGGGGGGATGCTGACTTCTCCCGGGCCTCTCTTTATCCTCCCCGCGCGCAGCGTGGAGGGCTAAGGGCATAACGTGGCGGCCCAGCGCAGCCCTGATTCGCGCAGCGCAAAGATCGCCTGAGGGATTTTTGCTTTTTTTGCAGCCGGATGTAAGAATCGACAACAATTTTTATGGGTCAACGCGTTCACTGATGCCGCTCACCGCAGGGGCTGGGATATCGGCCATCGGGATGACATTGCGCATACGTCGTTGCAGCGTGCCGCCCGCCATATCAAATGAATGACTGCTCGCTACCAGAAACCCTCTGTATTACTTCATTCCACGGGAAACAGTATGAAGCCAAAACAAGCGGAAATTATCCGCCAGTCAATGTCTCTGTTTAACAAAGAGGGGTATCAGTCGCCGAGTATTGACCGGATATCGGAGAATGCAGGCATCTCCAAAATGACCTTCTACCGCTACTATGCGGATAAAGAGGCGCTCATTCTTGATATTTTACAGCAGAAAGAGAGTGAGTTTATGCAGGCGCTGCAGGAGATTACCGCCGATAAACCTTCGGGCCGCGAGAAGCTGTTTGCCGTCTTCGAATATTACAATAACTGGTTCACCTGTGAGGATTTCCACGGCTGCATGTTCACCCGCGCCCTGTTTGAATATGGAACCTCGTCTTCCGCTATCCGGGCGACATGCTCACGGTTTAAATCGCGCCTCTACCAGTTTTTCCGCGACATTCTTACCCTGCTGTTAAAACCGGAACCTGCGGAACGGGTGGCGATGATGATGCTCATGCTGATTGACGGCGCCATTGCCGCTCAGCAGGCGGAGTCCTCGGAATGCCGGGAGATCCCTCCCGGAATAACGGCCTGGAGCGCGGCAAAAGCGCTTATTTATTCAGAGGGCGGCACCCTCTGACTCGCGTTCAACAACGGTACGTAACGCCTCCAGCAGACAATCGTAGTAATCGCAGCAGGTCTGAAGACGCAGCGCTGCGCCAACGTAGACCTCCTCCAGCGCAGCCGGGTTTTTATTGCCGATCGGAACGATAACGTTATTCAGCCACCCATCGGCGTGACCGATATCAACCTCGATATGTTCCGCGTAATAATGCACGTCGCGATCCGTAAGGCCAATGCGACGGCACCCGGTCACGAGCTTCTGGTACTGCGGCGGGTCCAGCAGTTCCGTCATCGCCATCACGCCGAGCGATTTGTAGTAATGCTGACGGTTAACGCCGCCCAGCATGAACGCGTTATACCCGGCGAGCCCCTGCCAGTCATACAGATGGGCGAAATGGTTTTCAGGTAGCGCAATATCTCTGCGCTTCAGCAAATCCTTATACAAATTAACGTGCGTAAACTCCTGGCTGCCCTGGCCTATTTCATCCCAAAGGTTCTGGGCAATTTCTGCACGCGTTTCTGGCAGAGAACCGACCAGCCCCATCGCGACCAGATCGAAAAACAGCAAATTGAGCGCGCTATCGCTTTTGAAGAAATAGTCTATTTGCGTAGCAGAGGCGGAAGAGGAGAGGAAATCAAAGAGGGGATGGTGCGAAGCCGGATGTTTCTGACATAAATGACGGAGTTCCTCAACGATATTCCCGGCGTCAAGCGCGGGTATCGGGAAACTGAAACGTTTTTTTTCCACCCGGAGCCATTCTGATTCGATGTAGCTTCTGATCCCGCAGAGTAATGGATGAAACTGGTTTTTTGCCGCCGCCGATAGCGGCTCCGCCAGCCACGCCTGGTAGAGTTTAAACAGCGCGCTGTGGGCACGTTTTTTCGCTTGCGGATCGTTGGCGGTAAAAGCCTTAGTACAGGTATTTTCGGTCAGGTACCAGGCTCTGTCCGCCAGTAGCGGATTGGCCGTCAGTTTCAGTGAAAGCGCGTTGCTGTGAAGAAGCTGGTCAATCATGTCATCCAGAGAGAGCTTGGCCATTGCGGAATGTTGTTCGTTCCCGGTGAAACCATTTTCTGTCTTACGCATTGATTTATCCCTGTATAATGCATGGTATGTATACGTTATCGTACAGACAAATATGCTGCAATCAGATTTTTTGCACACAGGTAACTAATTTTTAAATGCATGATTTAAAATAAAAAAATAATAAAATCCCCCAATAACCATAAAATTTAATTGATATATTAAAAAAAATAAAGTTACCATTTAGTACAGTTCTAAGCGATGCAAGGAATGAGCATGCCTTACCTGTTACTCACGCTGGCGGCCCTGTTTTGGGGAGGGAATTATGTCGTAGGGCATATTCTCGTTCAGGGCGCGGATCCGATTCTCATGACCGAAGCGAGATGGGCGTTGACCGCACTACTGCTGGTATTGCTGTATCAGCGTCAAATCCGCGACAGTCGGCCGTTGTTCCGCCAGAATGGCGCAACGCTGCTGGTTCTAACGCTGTGTGGACAGGTGAGCTTTCCCTTAACCCTCTATATTGGTCTGCAGTCGACGTCTGCGCTGAACGCGGCGATTTACATGTCTGCGACCCCCTGTATGGTGCTGATGATTAATCGCCTGATCTTCCATGACCGGGTATCGGCGCGGAACTGGTGGGGCGTGATCTTTAGTACCGCAGGCGTGCTGCTGCTCCTGCTGCATGGCAACCTGAACAACGCAGAGGGGCTAAAAGGGTTTAGCCAGGGCGATCTGTGGGCAATGGGGTCGGCGCTAAGCTGGGCAGTATACTGCTCGCTGTTGCGTAACAAAGATCGTCGTATCCCCGCCAATGCTTTCGTCGCCGTCAGTTCGCTTCTTGGCACCCTTATTCTGCTTCCGGTGGTGATTTTCTGGCTGTGGCTGCACCCCGCCACCTCATTCGCCGCCTACCACGATATCGCGTTCCTTACTGGACTGGCGTATCTGGTGATTTTCCCCTCGTGGCTGGCCTACCTGTTCTGGAATAAAGGCATCGCGGCTATTGGCGCGACTCGCGGTGAGATTTATACCCATATCATTCCGCTTTCCGGCGGCATATTAAGCATTGTATTTTTACATACCCAGCCGCATCTCTATCATTTACTGAGCTCGCTATTAATTTTGACCGGAATCGCGATTTGCTCATTCGCTAAAAAAGCAGCGGCGTATTCATAAATAATAATCTAACGTTTTAACCCATATTCACCGAAGAGTTTAATATGCTCAGGATATACTTATACCTTATTCTCGCCGCATCGGTTTCCGCGCTGGCGACAGATATGATCGTGCCCGCGCTGCCCCTATTACAAGAAGCGTTTACTACCGATTATTCGGCTATTCAGTTAACCATTAGTGGTTTTCTGGTGATATACGCGGCGAGCCAGTTATTCTCAGGATTTCTTGGCGAAAAGCTGGGTAAATTACGTGTACTGACGGCCAGCTTTTTGCTTTTCCTCGCGGGCAGCCTCCTTTGTTTTATGTCCGATAGTTTAATGATGCTGTTGGCCGGCAGGGCGTTACAGGCCCTGGGCGCCGGCGCCGGGCCGGTCCTGTCTAAAGCTATCGCTAAAGAGACGTTCTCCCCGCTAACGCTCAAGCGCGCGCTTTCCGATATTTCTTCCGCCAGCGCGGTGGTTCCTCTTATTGCGCCGCTGGCCGGCGCCGCACTCCTCGGCTATCTCAGCTGGAATTCGATATTCCTGGTTATGGCCCTGTTTAGCGTCGTCACCCTTGTGCTCTCTCCGCGTCGCCTTGAGCAGCACGATGCGGCCGCGGCGCCCTCCTCTTCCGGGTTTATCACCCCGGCATTTATTCAGGGAACGCTGCTGGTTTCACTGATTCTGAGTTCGCTGTTTTGCTATATCTCGCTGTCGCCGGCCATTTTTATGCAGCAGCTGGGGCTAAGCACCATGCACTACTCGCTGCTCTTTTCTGCTTCCGTATTATTTTTTATTATTGGCAATCAGATCGCCAAATTTGAGCGAATAATTAACCCGTGGATTTTATTTATCCTGAATGCGCTGGCGGTTACCCCATTTATTATCGGTAGCCACTCACTACTATTATGCATCGCCGGCTCGATGATTTTTAACCTCACCCTTGGCGCCTATTACCCGAGCGCGAATTTTATCGCGCTGCAAATCAAAGGCAGCAAAACAGGTATTGCGGCGTCCGTCACCGGATTTATTCAAACGGTGAGCGCCGGCGCCATCAGCTATTTCGCCGTAAAACTAACGGATACCGGTATGGGGTTTGACAGAACCCTCGGTGCCAGCACGTTAACGCTGGCAATTCTGTCTCTTCTGGTAGTCACGACAATGAAGGTAACGCAATGGAAAACTGGCAAAAAAGGAAAATAGACAGGTCGCTAAAATATCAGACCCGGGTATTCTCTGAACATATTAATGAACTGGTCGCGGTAAAAAGGGACGGTAAGGTCATCACCCTCGAAGATGGCAGAAAAATGGTGGAATTTGTCTCATGCTCTTATCTTGGGCTAGAGACTCACCCGGCGCTGAAAAAAGCGGTTGTCGACGCCATTGAGCGTTTTGGCGTGCAGGTTTCTGTCGCCAGAACGCGGGTAAAAGTCGATCTGTTCCCACAGTTGGAAGCACGACTGAACGACATCATGCATGGGGCTCATACTCTGACGTTTAACGCCGTGACCCCTTGCCATATCGCGGTGCTGCCGCTGCTGGCATCCGGGACGCTGCCGCATTTTACGTTCAGCAAAAAACCCTATTTTATTATGGAGAAGACCGCGCACGCGACGTTGCAGATCAACCGCGGGCTTTTACAGCAGTTTGGGGAAGTCGTCAGAATTGATTTTCAGGATAAGGCGCGGATTGAAGAGGCTTTTCGCTATGCGGCCAGCCAGGGATTAACGCCGATCTCGGTATCAGACAGCGTAGGCTCAATGGGCGGCGTCGCCCCCGTCGCGCATATTGTCCGCCTGGCGCATCAGTATGACGGCTACGCGTATATAGACGATGCGCACGGCACCTCTATCTACGGAGAGTACGGTTCCGGATACGTTATGTCATGCCTCGGCCATCGGCTTGACGAACGTATTATTATCGCCGGCTCGCTATCTAAAGCCTTTGGCTCACACGGCGGATTTATCGCCTGTCGCGACGCTGAGACCATCAAATTTATTAAGACCTACGGCACAACCTACGCCTTTGGTGGGCCGCCTTCATTGCCTGGAATTGCCGCCTGCGTAGCCGCCGCCGATCTCCACCTGGACGGCACCGTCGCTGCCCGCCAGGAGAAGCTTCAGAACGTCATTCGCTATTTTGACGAAGTTTTCGGCAAGATCGACATCGTTAACCGGGGTACGACGATGCCGATTCGGGGGATCCTGATTGGTAACGAAGATCTCGCCATCACGATGTGCAAAAAACTGCACGATCGCGGCTTCGCGACGACCGTGGCGATGTATCCAACCGTTGAAGAAGGACACGCCATTCTGCGCTGCGCATTGTCGGCGCTCCACGAGAGCGGGCAAATCGACGACTTCCATAAAAACTTCAGAGAATCATTGGCTGAAGCCACGAAATAAATAGCTGCTGCCGGCCTGCTTCGGCAGGCCGCCTACGGATGCTGGTCTCTTTTGGATGTATTGCCGTTTTAGCCTCTCTAATGTCAGCCTCAATCGGTTTGAGTGATTATCTCGAGGATATGCTGAACAAAATTAACCGCCGGGGCTCACGCCCGCTGGCCATATTTTGACCTATTTTCCTGCCGCGCTGGCCTGTATTTGCCCCGCAAGGATTTTTGTCTGCCCTGGCCTTTGCCGGCATCTCGCTGGTGCTGTGGAGTATATTATTGCCGCCTTATTTACTCATTAAGGCCAGGCGTTCCGCACTGCCGGCGGTATATTTTTCCCGGCCAGTAACTTCATCCTGAAAATGATTATTGCCGTTGGAGCCATACTCTGGCTAGTGATGATTTACGCTTTTCTTTAATAAAAAAGAACCGGGATAACCCGAATATTCAAAAACTCCCGGTTTTCCCAATCTGACAGCCGAACAATACACCATGGGACCCAACATTCATCGCTCTATTCAGGCGTGATGAAAAGCGCCGCGGACTGCGGCGCTTTTCTCTGCTTTCGGACGGTCATGCCAGGCGCTCGTTGAGCAGGCAGGCGAGCGCCTTAATGTTGTTCAGCATGGCGCCGGGCTTCAGGACGGATCCTGAACCAGATCGCATACATGGCGGGCAAGAACACCAGCGTCATGATGGTTCCCCCCAACGTCCCGCCAATCAGGGTATAGGCGAGCGTCCCCCAGAACACCGAATGGGTCAGAGGAATGAACGCCAGAACGGCGGCCATGGCCGTCAGTAAGACGGGCCTGGCTCTCTGCACCGTCGCTTCGATGACCGCATGGTACGGATCGAGACCTTCTTTCTCATTATGGTGAATCTGCCCGATAAGAATCAGCGTATTACGCATCAGAATGCCCGAAAGCGCAATCAGCCCGACGAGGGCGTTGATACCAAATGGCTGATTGAAAAGCAGCAGCGCGGGAACCACGCCGACAAGCCCGAGCGGAGCGGTAAGAAATACCATAACCATGGCCGACATTGAGCGCACCTGCACAATGATGATCAGCAGCGTCAGGGCGATCATGATGGGGAACAGCGGCGCCATCGCCCGGGTGGCTTTAGCCGATTCCTCAATCGACCCCGCCATTTCGATGCGGTACCCTGGCGGAAGCGAGTCCACAATCGGCTGCAGCTGTTTCATGATGGAGGCGGAAACGTCCGGCGGCTGAAGATTGTCGGCAATATCCCCCCGCACGGTAATCGTGGGCGTTCTGTCGCGGCGACGCAGTAAAGGATCTTCCATTCTGACCTCCACCTTCCCGATTTGCGCGAGCGGGATGCGCTGGCCCGCATTGCCGACCAGGCTAAACCCCTCAATTTTGGCCGGATCCAGACGTATATCCCCCGCGGCGCGCCCCGTCACCTGCACCGAGCGAATATCTTCCCGCACGGCGGTGATGGGAATGCCCGATAGCAGGAACTGGAGCTGCTGAGCAACGGCATTGGACGTTAAGCCGGTTGCCTGTAGACGGTCCTGATCGAGGGTGAAATGCAGTGTCGGCACGCGCGATCCCCAGTCGGTGTTGACGGTCCTCATCATCGGGCTTGCCTGCAGCACGCCCTTAACCCGGTCCGCGATGTCGCGCAGCGTATCGGTATCCGGCCCCATCACTCGCCAGGCGACCGGGAAAGGGGAATACGGGCCAAACACCAGCTGCGTCACGCGAACGCGTGCTTCAGGCGCCAGTCCGCTGGCCACGGCTTGCCGCAGCCGCAACTTGAGCGCATCGCGTGATGCCTGGCTGTCCGTCAATATCACTATTTTGGCAAACGACGGGTCGGGGAGTTCGGGGGCCATCGCCAGGTAAAAACGCGGTGAACCCTGGCCAATGTAGGCGGTAACTATCCTGGCTTCCGGCTGTTTTTCCAACCAGTCCTCTATTTTGGCCGTTGCCGCGCTGGTCTGCTCAATCGAGGTGCCATAGGGCATCTGCACTTCAACGAGCACTTCCGGGCGGTCAGAGGTGGGGAAAAACTGTTTTTTCACCAGCCCCATCCCCATGACCGCCAGCGCGAAAAGCGCAATGACGGAACCGGCCACCAGCCATTTCCTGGCGATAACGCGGGTCAGCAGGCGGCGAAAGCGGTTATAGCGCGGCGTGTCATAGATGGCGGTATGCCCCCCTTCTACCTTTGCGATATCCGGCAGCATTTTCACCCCCAGATAAGGGGTGAAAACAACGGCGACCAGCCATGAGGCAATCAGGGCGAGGCCAACAATCCAGAACATATTGCTGGTGTATTCCCCGGCGGTGGACTGGGCGAAACCATTCGGCATAAAGCCGATAGCCGTGACCAGGGTACCGGCCAGCATGGGCGCGGCGGTATGGCTCCAGGCGTAGGCGGAGGCTTTGATTCTGTCGTAGCCCTCCTCCATTTTCACCACCATCATTTCGATGGCGATTATCGCGTCGTCAACCAGTAAGCCCAGGGCAAGAATCAGGGAGCCCAGCGTCACGCGGTCAAAGTTGATACCGGCGGCCTCCATCACCACAAAAACAACCGCCAGCGTCAGGGGAACCGCCGCCGCGACCACGACCCCCACGCGCCACCCCATGCTGACAAAACAGACCACCATCACCACGAGCAGGGCGACGAAGAATTTGATCATAAACTCATCGACTGCGGCGCTGATATTCACGGACTGATCGGTGACTTTCGTCAGGGTCATCCCCAGCGGCATACTGGCATTGATTTTTGCCGTTTCGGCATCCAGCGCTTTACCCAACGCCAGCCCATTCCAGCCTTCACGCATCACGATCCCCAGCAGCAGCGCCGATTCATGTTGATTACGAATCTGCAAAGTGGGCGGATCTTCATAACCGCGTTCTACCGTTGCCACGTCGGACAGCTTGAGCGTTTTACCCTGAGCAATAAATGGCGTATCGCGGATCTTCTGCAATTCATCGAAAGCGCCATCGAGGCGAATAAAGATCTGCGCGCCGCGCGTTTCAATTGAACCTGCCGCGGTTAATGCGTTCTGGTTATTCAGCGCATTGAAAATATCCTGCGGCGAGAGCCCCATGGTAGCCAGACGCTCATGGGAGAAGGAGATATAAATCCGTTCGGCCTGTTCGCCGATAATATTGACTTTCTTGACCCCCGGGACGTGCAGGAGCTGCTGGCGTAACGTTTCGGCATCGCGGACCAGCAGGCGCTGCGGTTCTCCTTTCGCTTTCAGCGCAAACAGGGCGAAAGTGACGTCGGCAAATTCATCATTTATCATCGGCCCCGTCACGCCGGCGGGGAGGTTTCTGCTTTCATCGCCAAGCTTCTTCCGCGCCTGGTAGAACTCTTCCTGCACCTGTGATGGCGGCGTATTGTCCTGGAGTGAGAGCGTGATAAAGGCCATGCCGGGCCGGGTATAGGTTTCCGTGCGGTCATACCATTTGAGCTCCTGCAGGCGTTTTTCCAGCGGCTCAGCCACCTGATCCTGCATCTCCTGCGCGGTCGCGCCGGGCCAGACGGTGATAACCGTCATTTGCTTAACCGTAAAGGGGGGATCCTCCGCTCGCCCGAGGCCAAAAAAGGCGTAAATACCGGCGATGGTCACCAGAATAATTAAAAACAGCGTGACCGAGCGCTCGCGCACCGCAAGCGCTGACAGGTTAAAGCGGCCCTGGCTCATGGTTTGTCCCCCGTCCGGGCCGTATCCGGTTGCCCAGCCAGGCGGACAGCCTCGCCCTCGTGCAGAAGATGCGCCCCTAGCGCAACGATCTTCTCACCGGGCTTCACCTCGCCCGTTACCTGCGCCGCCTCCTCGCCCACGCTCAGCACCTTGACGGGCTGCCATGCGACCCTGGCTGGCTGCGCGGAGATCCGCCAGACGCCCGGTCCTTTGCCCGCATCATAAAGCGCGGCCAGCGGCACCTGCATGACCTGGCTTTCCCCACTCTGTTTTTTGATGTGCAGCGTTACGGTCGCCCCCAGCGGCGCGTTGGCTAACGGGCCTTCCAGCACGTACCGCGCCTCAAAGGTACGGGTGGTGGCATCGGCGGCATCGGAAAGCAGGCGCAGTTTTGCGGCGACAGGCTGCGTTTCGTCGCCATAGCGCGTCGCCAGCGCTTCGCTGCCGATGGCGGGGCGCAGCGTCTCCGGCAGCTGTACCAGCGCCTCACGCTGCCCCGCTCTGGCCAGCCGGATCACCGCCTGCCCGGCACTGACAACCTGACCGGGTTCGGCAAGCGTCTCCATCACCACGCCGTCAGAGTCGGCCAGCAGCACGGCATAGCCCGTGGCATTTTGCGCCACGTTTGCCTGCGCCTGGGCTGCGCTGAGATCCGCTTTCGCGGAATCTGCCGCCGCTTTGATCTGGTCATACTCCGAGGCGGAGACTGCGCCAGCGCCAACGAGGCCACGGTAGCGCGCCTCATCGCTGATGGCTTTTCGCGCCCGCGCCCTGGCGGCGTCAACGGCCTGTTGCTGAGCCACGGCCTGCAGCTTCAGGTCGGCGGGATCCAGCCGCATCAGCGGCTGACCGCGCTTAACGGTCTGGCCAGTATCAACAAAGCGTTCAAGGATCTTACCCTGCACTCTAAAACCAAGATCGCTTTGCGTCCTTGCCACCACCACGCCGGTATAGGTGCGAGAGGTATCGTGCGCGAGTTCTACGGATGCGGATCTGACGAGCGGCGGCTGGGTGCGCGGATCGTCACTCGAGGCGTTATCACCGCAGGCCACGAGGGCCAACGGCAGAAGACAAGCGGCAAAGCGGGCTGAATGAAGCCTGAGCATGGGAAACCCTTAATCAAATAACAGGATGGTTTCCGCATTCTCAGACCAGTGACCAATAAAGTCAATGGTCACAAATCAGGGGGCCAGGCTTCTTAAAATCAGCGACGAGAGAAGAACCGCCGCCGTTGGGGCCGTTTCGAGATTAAACTGCAGTTGAACAGGATTGATGAAGGGGCACATCACCATATATATCGCATAAGTGGCTTCATCAAGGGGGGTTTTCCTTTCGAACTCCCCGGCCTGCCTGCCTTCGACAAGAATGCTCTCAATCAGCTTTAACAGCCGTTCCGCATACCTTTCTGTTGAAGGCCACTTCTCCCGCGAGGCGACGGCGGCAATATCGTAGAGTTTACGATCGTGAAAAAAGAGTTCGCTCCCCGCTTCGGTGAGCGCCCGGAAGAGGCGGCGTAATTTTTCGCTGGCTGACGGCGCGTCAGCCACCGCTGAGAGTACCGCGGCCATGATCATTTCCAGGCGGTTAGCGCAGATCACTTCGCCGATAGCCTGTTTGGATTCGAAAAACTTATAGATATAAGATTTTGAAAAACCGATAGATTTAGCCAGCTCCGCCACGGTGGTTTTTTCATAGCCGTAATGCCCGAAATGCTCAAAGGCGGCGTCGACGATTTGCTCCCGGACGCTGTGATCGAGCGGGCCGCGTGATGATGGGACGTTCATATTCTTAGTCATTTTTTCAGCTTAGCGTGATGCGCCTTGATTGACAACCAGTAACCATTTTAGAATTAAGTCACGATTTCGACTTGTTTCAGGATCGCGCAATATCATCCTCACAGGTGACGGCACCTGCCCGGAGCGTCCGCGTCAGGCGACATACGCTGTTGGGCCAGATTCGGATGCTCCCCGAGCAAAATTGTATCAGACAAAATCCTTTGCCAACAAAAGCATCGGCTCACCTATGACAGCTTATCTCAATGATGGAAGTGAACGCTACGGCGTGACGCCCGCTTTTCCCTGCGGGCTAAGGCCGTCCTCAGGGCGCTCCCGATGGAGAGTAAGGACGACGGATTTAAACGAAAGTGTTTTTGTTGAAGCGGAAAACCGCTGCGGTTATGACCCAGACACCCTAACGACCACCTTTCCCTTAGCATGGCCCCGGGCAAGATAGTCCAGCGCCTCCTTTGTTTCGGCAAAGGGAAACACCTTGTCGATCGCAGGCCCGATCTGCCCGGATTCGATGAGTTGGCTAATTTGCGCGAGCTGCTCGCCATCGGGGCGGACAAATAAAAACGAATAGCTAAGACCCCGCACTCGTGTAAGACGCAGGATCTTTCGGCTCATCAGCGCAAAGATAAAACGCAAAAAGAAATTTAACCCCCGGTCACGGGCGAACGCGGCATCCAATGGTCCGGTGAGGGAAACAATCTTGCCACCAGGCTTGAGTATTTTAACGGCTTTTTCAATCGAATCTCCCCGGAGAGTGCCGAGTACAATATCGTAGCCGCTCAGCACGTTTTCAAACGTCTGCTTTTTGTAGTCAACCACCTCATCTGCGCCAAGACGACTCACCCACGCAAGGTTGCCTGAACTTGTGGTCGTTCCCACCTTTGCGCCAAGATGCTTTGCCAGCTGGATCGCGAAACTGCCTATTCCTCCGGACCCCGCCGGGATGAACACCTTCTGCCCTGGCTGCAGTCCGGCTCTCTCTGTCAGCGCCTGCCAGGCGGTGAGACTCACCATCGGGAGCGACGCTGCCTGTTCGAAATCCAGGTTTGCGGGTTTCATGGCAGCGAGATTTTCAGGTACTCGCGCAAATTCGGCAAGAGAACCGGTTCCCCTGTCGAAAATACTGGCGAAGATTTCATCGCCTGGCTTAAAACGCGTCACGCGGCTTCCCGTTGCCACAACCACCCCGGACAAGTCGCTGCCCAGCGTTGCGGGAAGTTTAAAAGACAAAATCGGTTTGAACAGGCCGCCAGGAATCACGTTATCAATGGGATTCAGGCCAACGGCGTAAACTTTAACCAGAAGTTCATCAGCCGCGGGGGTGGGATAATCGACGTCATCAAATCCCAGCGCCGGGGATTTACCGTAGCGTTTAAACGTGAAGGCTTTCATGGTGCTGGTTTCCTGGTATTTGTCCTGATATGTTTTCTGGCGCCGCTATTGCCGAGTAAAAAAGCGGTTCCCAGTAACGGCTCGATAAATACGGCAAACAGAATTTGCCCGTTAGCATATCCTTCACGCCGCTCGACGATGCCTGACGCGGCCAGTCGCGAAAATGTCATGATGACTCTCTCGCATCAAGCTGAAGGCTGTTGCGCACGACCTTATCCAGGATTTTTGCAGGCGCGAATCGGAGAATGAAATTCAATTTACCGGCCAGCGATCCTGCCGTGTAGCGGATCTTGGGCCGTAGAGCCTGGGCCGCTTTAACCACCACCTTAGCCACAACCTCCGGACTTTCCGCTTCGGCCATTGCCTTACTGACCACTTTCGTCAGCTTAGCCCGGATAAGGTCATACTCTTCCAGCTTTGCATCCGCTTCTCTGTTATTGGCTTCAAACTGCGTTTTTATGTAGGCAGGTTCGATCACGGAAACCCTGATGCCCTGGGTGCGCAGTTCATGGTCGAGTGCTCCCGTGTACCCTTCGACCGCATGCTTGCTGGCCGCATAAAGCGCGACATACGGCAACGGCACGACCCCGAGAATCGAACCGATATTGATGATGCGCCCGCTGCCCTGACGGCGCATATGAGGGAGCACAGCCCGCGTCAGCCTGACGATGCCCAAAAAGTTGGTATCGAAAATGCTCCAGGCCTGTTCAATAGAGCTTTCTTCCGCGGCGGCTGGCGCGACCCCAAAGCCCGCATTATTGACCAGAATATCGATCCGCCCCTCCAGGCGCAGCAGATCGTCAATAGCGGCCCCGACCGAAGCATCGTCAGTCACATCAAGCGTCAGCAGCGGAAAGCGGTGTGTACCCGCCTGAGAGCCACGCCGGCTGGTGCCATAAACCTTATAACCCGCCGCTAAAAGTTGATGAGCCGTCGCTTCGCCGATGCCTGAAGAAGCGCCTGTCACCAGAGCCACACGTTTATTGTTCATTCTGAGTACGCTCTCAAGATGTTGTTCAGGTTAGCAAGCGTTATCGTTCCAGGTTCGTAGGGGTGAAATAAGGGGGAATTCGTCATGTTTCTTCCTCTGCTGGGTAGCGGGTAAAGGCGCAGGATTAATGATGATGATCATCATCTATAAAGTCAACTGGTTTGATTATGATCATCATCAATGTATACTTAGCCTTTGTTTTGAGGGGGGTAAGCCATGAAAGTGTCAAAAGAGCAGGTTCGCGAAAACAGGATGCGAATCGTTGAAACGGCTTCAGAACTTTTTCGTGAGCGCGGTTACGACGGCGTAGGCGTAGCGGAGCTGATGTCAGCGGCTGGCTTAACCCACGGAGGGTTTTACAAACACTTTGGTTCCAAGGCCGATTTATTATCGGAGGCGATGCATTGCGGCTTTACGCGTTCGGCAGAACGTACGGCCGATGTGAGCCGGAAAACGTTTGTGGAGTATTACCTCTCCCGCCAACATCGTGATGACATGGCAAAGGGGTGTGTGATGTCGGCTCTGGGTAGTGACGCCGCGCGTCAATCTGAAGCCATTAAGGCAACCTTTGCGGCTGGCATTGAAGCTCAGCTGGCCACCTTAGCAAATGAGAAAGCCGCGGAAGGCCTTACGCGTGCCGACCTGATCGATACGATTGCGCATCTTGTCGGCGCGCTGGTCCTTTCCCGCGCCTGTCCTGATAGCTCCTCTCTGGCAGATGAAATTCTGGATGTTTGTCGATCGCGCATTCTCAATCAGGATACGCCCGCAAAATAGCGATCGCGCAGAATCACCGCCGATGAGAATAAGCGCTGAACGTCATCTCAGCGCCTGCTGTTCAGAAAGGTATTTTTGCCGCCATTTAGCCGGAGATATGCCGTACAGCTTCCTGAAGGCTTTAGAAAAATGCAGCTGATTTTCATAGCCTACGGAAATGCCCACGACTTTAATCGCCGTAGCGCTGTTTTTCAGCAGGCTCACTGCGATGTTCATACGAAAATTAAGCAAGTATTCCCTGGGGCCGATACCGTAGGCGCCTTTGAACAATCGGCAGAGGTAGCTGCGATTGATATTGCAATAGGCGGCCAGGCTATCAACCGTCAGATGTTCGTGGTAGCGATTTTCAATTTTTTTGATCGCCCTTTGCAGATGCCGGGTTTTGTCATCAGGGAGGGAAGCCTTTTCGCCGGGCGTATTGCTGATTAGCGAAGAAAAGAAGAGATAGCACAATCCCTGCACCTTCAGCGGATGCTCATCGCCATGTTCGACAATTTGCCGCAGGTAGCCAGAGGCGCTGGAGTCGTCTTTATTCAGGTTGGGTCGATAAACCGGAGATTGCCGGCTAAGATGACACTCCTCGAAAATTCTGGCGGCAATCAGCCCATCGACCTCAAGCCACATATAATGCCACGGATCCCTATTATCAGCGCAGTAGGTTGTCACCTCATGAGGATGGATCAGAAACCCCTCCCCGGCGCCGACAGGAAAAGCGCCAAACTCACTGTAAAATGTGCCGGTTCCACTTATCACATAATGAAATAGGTAATGCTGGCGGACTGCGGGGCCAAAGCGATGTCCCTTATGACAATTCTCCTCGCCGTACTGGTACAAATTCAATTCGATATTGTCGGTATGATTAAGGGTAAAAGTCTTGTGCATCAGTCGCGCTCTCTCTTTTTCACCCACGTTATCAGAGATGCCTGCAGTAAAGTCACCGCGTTTCGGCCAGATTCGGAGCTGGCTCACACTTTCATTGCGACATCATTTTTCGCCATACCAATATCACATTTAGCCATATTTCCTGTTCATGCCGCAGCGTACATTCTGCCTGGTGAAAACAGCAGGAACGGAGAAATACCATGATTAAAGTGACATTTATGGGCGCAGGCAGCACCATTTTCGCCAGGAACGTACTCGGCGACATTATGACGACGCCGGCGTTGAAAGAGGTGGAGATTGCGCTGTACGACATCGACAGCGCCCGTCTCAATGAATCCCTCGCCATGTTGAATAATATCAACCGCAATACCAATGCGGGCAGAGCGAAGATCGCCGCCTACCTTGGCGTTGAGAACCGCCGCGCGGCGTTGAAAAACGCCAATTACGTGGTGAATGCGGTTCAGGTTGGCGGCTACGATCCGTGCACCATCACCGATTTCACGATCGCGAAAAAATATGGTCTGCAGCAGACTATTGCCGATACCCTGGGCATTGGCGGTATCTTCCGCGCGCTGCGCACCCTACCCGTGCTGTTTGATTTCGCACGGGATATTGAAGCCGTGTGCCCGGACGCCTGGCTGCTGAACTACACCAACCCGATGGCCACGATAACCGGCGCCATGCTGCGCCATACGGAAGTGAAAACGGTAGGACTGTGCCACAGCGTTCAGGTGTGTGCTGAAACGCTGTTGAAAAGCGTGGATATGCCAACCGACGACGTGCAATTTCATATCGCGGGTATTAATCACATGGCCTGGCTGCTGGACATTCGCCGTCACGGCGAGGATTTGTACCCGGAAATCAAGCGCCGGGCCAGCGCCCTGCAGAGCAAACATGATGATATGGTGCGCCATGAAATCATGAAAACTTTCGGCTATTACGTCACCGAATCGTCAGAGCACAACGCCGAATATATGCCTTACTGGATCAAACGCAGCTACCCGGAGCTGATTGAACGATTCAATATCCCGCTGGATGAATATCCGCGCCGGTGTATTGAACAGATTGACCAATGGCAGCAGCAGAAAGTGGCGCTGACCCATGACACCAGCCTGACCCACAGCCGTACCCATGAATACGCGTCTTACATCATCGAAGCGATGGAAACCGATCGGCCTTACAAAATTGGCGGTAACGTGCTCAACACCGGCTTGATTACCAACTTACCTTCCGAGGCCTGCGTCGAAGTCCCTTGCCTGGTCGATGGCCAGGGCGTCACGCCATGCTACGTCGGCAATTTGCCGGAGCAGCTGGCAGCGCTGAACCGGACCAACATCAATACTCAGCTGTTGACCATCGAAGCGGCGGTGACGCGCAAACGCGAAGCCATCTACCATGCCGCCCTGCTCGACCCGCATACTTCCGCAGAGCTGTCGATCGATGACATCCGCAAACTGTGCGACGAACTTATTGAAGCACACGGCAGCTGGCTTCCCGCCTACCATTAATCGCTAGCTGACCAGCTACCTTCTGATAACTCACCAGGCGCGGCGTTTTCCGCGCCGTTCCCCATGTTTACTCAAAGAACAGGAGGTTTTGTCTTTTCGGCGCTGTCTGTTTTTCTATTTTTTGATAAATCTCTTCGCATCGATTTTTCTGCGGCGGCTTTGCCAGGGCTATCGGAAAGGAGATTAAGATTCAGCCTTACCCGGTACGTAACAGGCTGTTTTGTTTTTCTTGCGATACTCACCGGGCGGCAAATGAAAATGACGCGTAAATAATCGGGTGAATGTTTGCTGCGAGTCATAGCCGTAGCGCAAACCAATACTGTAAATATTCTCATCGGTCTCGCGTAAATCGCGGGCCGCTGAGTCCAGTTTTTTATTACGGATATAGCGCCCGAGGCTCTCGCCTCGATATTGCAAGAACAAACGCTGCAGGTACCATTTGGAATACCCTGAATAACGGGCTATCTGTTCTATACGCAGTGGTTTATGTAAGTTATTGTCGATCCAGTCAATGATGACGGCTATCACTGTTTCGGAAATAAACATGTCGCCTCCCCTTCTGAATGCTGCCGGTTTTATCAAGATAGTTTTTGCGTAAGGTATGCACATCATGTTGTCACCGGCACAGCGTGAAGCTCAGGGCGCTAATAACCCTTTCATTATCAATGACAGACCGAATTCGAACGCAGTATCCGGATGGGGATAAACCAGCGATTCGATAGAGGCACTTCCTGGCGATGGCTTTGATAAAATTTGCTTACCATCACCGCCCGAGCGGGACTGCTCCTCTAATACGCATCCCAGGGTGTATTCACTCAGAGTGAGTAATATCATAGCGGCGTCGGCCTCAGTGAAACCGACGCGCGCAAGATACGCCACCTTGGGACGAAACGTATCCCCTCCCACCCGGGCCGGTGATGTCCCGGCATGTAACAGGGCGCCGTCCCGATGGGCGAGCAGAGCGCGCCGGAAACTACGGGCGTTTTCCGCCAGCCAGTTTGCCCATTCAGCAATGTCTTCGGGGACAGGCAGGGAATGGTGTTTGGCTAAAACCGCGGAAGCCATTTCTTCAAGTAAACTGGCCTTGTTCTTGAAATGCCAGTACAACGTCGCTGATTCCACCCCCAGTTTTTGTGCCAGCTTACGGGTCGTAATCGCTTCCAGGCCGACCTCATCTAATAATGCTAATGCTGCCTCAATCACCTGATCTCGCTGGATTTTCGCCATGATATTCCCCCTTTATTGATGCATCAAACCGGCCAGTGGTCTGTGAAGCGCCATTTTGTCTGAACTCAGCGCCTGACGGAATCTTTAATGCAAATAAATCTATCATTGATAGGTTTATTGATCAATGATAGATTTCTTCGCTCATCGTCCTTAGGGGGCTTTTTATGAATATCAATCAAGACAAGCGGGTCAAGGAAACAACCCATCCACGACCGATAAACGCCATACCTCCGACGCTGTGGATGCAGGCGGCCATCATTACCCTGGGGGCGTTTGCAACGATGCTCTCATCAACGATGCTGAGCGCGGCGCTGCCCGCGATGGCCGCCGGCCTTGGCGTGACGGACACGGCAATACAATGGATAGCAACGGCGTATCTTATGGCCCTTGCGGCAGGCGTTCCGCTTAGCGCATGGGCGGCCAGGCGGTTTGGCGCTACGCAGCTTTGGCTCTATGGCCTTATTTTATTTGCGATTTTTTCGGCAGTTTGCGCCCTTTCCCCGCGTTTTGAGCTGCTGCTTGCTGCAAGAGTTATGCAAGGCCTGGCAGGGGGATTACTCGTACCGGCAGGGCAAACGATCCTTGGTCTGGTCGTCGGACGCGAACGTCTGGGGCGGGTGATTGGCACGATTGGCGTGGCGATCGTTATTGCTCCTTTGTTGGGAACATCGCTGGGCGCGGTCCTGCTTGAAATCTGCGGATGGCGAGGATTATTTTGGATCACGGTGCCGTTCTGTCTGTGCGCCTATCTGGCCGGATGGAAGCTGCTTCCCCGTCCGACAATAAAAACTGACAGGCCCCTCTCCCTGGACTGGCTGGGACTGGCGCTGGTCTTCTGCAGCCTGCCGATGCTGATGGAAGGCATGAAAGAGCTCAGCCTGAATAGTGGTAAATATGGCTGGAACGTCATCATGCTCAGCGTGGGCGCCCTGTTCACCTGCTTGTTTATTTATCGCTCTTTGCGCATTGAGTCCCCCTTACTGCATCTCGAGCTTTTCAAGCATCGGGGTTTCACTTTATCTGCCTTATTGATGGCTATCGGCGGCGCGGTGAATTTTGGCGGTCAGTTCCTGCTTCCTTTATATTTCCGCGACGTTTGCCATGTAACGCTTGCTGAAGTGGGCCTGCTTCTCACCCCTCAGTTAATCGGCTCGGCAATAGGATTTCCGGTAGCCGGCTACTTCTCTGACAAGCTGGGGCCACGAACGGTGCTTATCATTGGCGGTTTGCTCGCGGCATTTGCCACATTGCCACTGGCAATGATTGATGCGGGAAGTCGCTATACGCTTGTGGGGGGCGCAATAGCGGTCAGAGGGTTCGGTTTAGCCCTGGCAACGGTGCCCGCGATGGCTGCGGGCCTGGCAATGGCTGGCAGCCGTCACGTCGCTGATGCCGCACCTGTTCTGAATATCCTCCAGCGCGTTGGGGCGATGGCGGGCGCGGCGCTGATAACCGCCTGCTACGTCAGATTTGCCCATACCCGGGGGAGTTTAGCCGCGTTTCACCACGCCGGGTGGCTACTTACCGGCGGGGCCGTACTGCTCGCGCTTTGCGCATTATTTATGGTGAACCATTCCACTTTAACAACGCCGGAAGAATAAACCCGTTAAACAGAAAATGAATCGCTGTCAGAGCCGATCCCGATGCCACGGGTTAAATTTGCAGACATGGATTTCGTTGCCTGCAAAATAAACAATTCGGAGCGGCTGATAAGCCGCCATGCCAGCCCGTTGCGAACCGGCTGGCATGGCGCACTCTCGCTGGCTAAATCGCGCCGATCAATCCCCCATCAACCCGAATCACCGCGCCGGTAATGTAGCCGGCAGGCTGGCTTGCCAGAAACGCAGCGACGGCGCCGTACTCCTGCGGTTCGCCATAGCGCCCGGCCGGAATGCTCTGACGACTCTTTTCGGCGACCGCTTCCGCACTGCTGTTTTCCCGTTGCGCCTTGAGAGCATCCAGCTGACTGACGCGGTCGGTCGCGATGCGCCCTGGCACCATCACATTCACCGTCACGCCGTCGCCAGCCACTTCGCTGGCGAGGGTTTTCGACCAGCCGAGCAGGCTCATGCGCAGCGCGTTCGACAGGGCGAGTCCGGGAATGGGGGTTATCACGCCGGATGAAGTGGTGGTAATAATGCGTCCCCAGCCGCGGCTGCGCATGGCGGGCAGGAGTTTATCGGTGAGCTGAATCAACGAGGCGACCATGACTGAAAACTGCTGTTGCCAGACTGCGCCATCCGTCCCCTGCGCCGGTGCGGGCGGCGGACCACCGGAGTTGTTAACCAGAATATCGATATCGCCCCACCGCTCGCGGATATCGGCAATCACTCGATCAAACTGCTCCGGGGCGGCGAGATCCAACCGCCAGGCGCGGGCAGTACCGCCCAATAAGGTGATACGTTCCACCGTTTGCGCCAGTTTTTCCGCGCTGCGGCCGGTGACCGCCACCTTCACCCCTTCCTGCGCCAGGGACAGGGCAATAGCCTGTCCCAGACCACTGCCGGCACCGCAGACCAGCGCCACACGTTGTTGTATCTGAAAATCCATAAGTGCTCCTGATTGTATTTTCAGAAGCAATATGTGCAAGAGCGATGCCAGTTATGCGCGGGCGTTTTTAACATTGACCTGGTCAAAGGCGTATTGCAGATGCGTTCTCATCAACTCTGCCGCCAGTTCCGGCTTGTTCTCTCGCAGAGCATCGATGATGGCAACATGCTCTTCACACCACGCTTTTACGCGGCGCTTATTGTGATAGCTGCCAAACTCCAGCAGACGGCGCAGCCGGTTTTGTTGCTGAATGGCCTGTAACACGAACAGGTTGCCGCTGGCTTCTGCCAGCAACTCGTGAAACTCAGCGTCGGTTTCGAAAATCTCTTTTGCCGGCACCTGCGTAATGTCCGGATGGGTGATGAGCCGCAGATGCCTTGCGCGCAGGCGTTTAAGCATCTGCCTGTCCACATGCAGGCCGGGCGTCAGCAGCGCCGTCGGTTCAATCATCAGGCGAAAACCGTAGCTGTTGCGCAGGGCGACATCGGAGTTGAGGGTTTGCAGGAAGCGCCAGCCGTGCCCCGCGTTACGGGCAATCAGGCCGTCCTCCGATAGCTTCACCAGCGTACGGGTCAGCACGCCGCGATCGACATCATAGCGCTGGCTGATTTCGGTCTGGGTAAACGATTCCGGCAGCGCACCCGCAATACGATCGTGTACCAGCTGCTCGTACAGCTTCTGGTCATTGCTCTTGGACTGCTCAATCTCCAGCAGCTCCAGCTCATTGCTGCGTTTGAGCAGGAAAAAGCCCTGATTCGGACGCGCTTCAACCGCCCCCATTCGGGTCAACTCTTTTAGCCCGGCGCGCACCGGCGTACGCGACACGCCCAGCGCATCGGCAAGATGTTGCTCCCGTAAATGATGACCTGGATCGAATTTTGCTTCGGATATCAGGTCGAGTATTTGCCGGGCGATCCGGCGACTGCTCGCAGTGGAGTCAGGCTGCATGGAGAACGGTTCCCTGAAATGCATTGTTGTGATCGATATATACAATATCACAGGCAACAAAACGCAGCAAAACAAAGCAAGGACTGCACGATTAGCGTGCAATACGCACCAGGATGAGACATTTTTTTCACACGCTTGATTGTATTTATTGACTCAATAAATTCAATTTAAATCTTAACCAGGAGACGACTATGTCCAGCAATTCTTTACTGTTTCGCCGCGTGCGTACCTTGATGTTCGCGCTGACCGCACTTCCGCTGGTAAGCCATGCTGCGGTGGAAACCATCGCCCCGGGCAAGCTGACCTACGGCACGGCGGCGACGTTTATGCCTTTTGAGTTCGTGAAAGAGGGCAAGCTCACCGGCTTCGATATCGACCTGATTAACGCGCTAAGCAAAGAGATCCAGCTGACGCCTGCGCCGATGCCGATGGAGTTCAAAGGGCTTATCCCAGCGCTGCAGGGGAAACGTCTCGATATCATCAACTCCGCCATGTACGTCAACCCGACCCGTGCCGCGCAGGTCGACTTCGTGCCCTATCTGAAAATCGGCAGCCGCGTGGTGGTGAGCAAAGGTAACCCGGCAAAAATCACCGGACGCGACCTGAGCCTCTGCGGCAAAAACATCGCCGTGACGCTCGGCGGGATCGAAGAGAGCCAGGCCCGGGCAGATAACCAGCGCTGCCTGGACGCCAAAAAACTGGCCATTAACGTCATGACCTTCCCCGCCGCCACCGACTCCGCCGTCGCCGTCGCCCAGGGCCGCGCCGATGCCGAGTTCCTCTCCACGCCGGGGACCGTCGCCCTGTTAACCGAAAAAGCGGGCATGTTTGCCGCGGTTGGCGACGAATTCGAAGCGGATACCCATATCGCGTTTGCCGTGCGTAAAGGCGACACCGAAACCCGGGCCCTGCTGGAGAAAGGTCTCCAGGGTCTCGTCAAAAATGGCACCTATAAGCAATTGATTGAGAAATGGAACTTCCCTGACTCCGTTGCCCTTTTCTAAGCCGTTTTGCCATTAACCGGAGAAAGCTATGTCGATCGAACTAATGTGGCAGTACTTCCTCTCACCCGAGTTTGTTCAGGGTGCGTGGATGACACTACTGATTACCCTCTGCTCACTGTTGTGTGGCGTGGTGCTGGGCCTGGTGTTGGCGCTGTTGCAGGAAGCGCCGTTTCGCGCCGGGAGAGGGCTGGCCTTTTTCTACCTGTGGCTGTTTCGCGGGACGCCAGTGCTGTTCCAGATAATCTTTGTCTACAACGTGCTGCCAGGCTTCGGCTTACGCTTCTCCGCGTTTACCTGTGCAGTGCTGGCGCTTTCGCTCAATGAAGGCGCCTACATGGCGGAAATTCTGCGCTCTGGCCTGCAGGCCGTAAAAAGCGGCCAGCGCACCGCCGGCATGGCGCTCGGGATGACCCACGAGCAGATCATGCGAAAAATCGTGCTGCCTCAGGCCGCACGCATCGTTCTGCCGCCGATGGGTAACCAGATGATCAGCATGCTGAAATCGAGCGCGCTGGTGTCGGTTATCGCCGTTCAGGAGCTGCTGCTGGTCGCCAACCAGACCGCCAGCGCCAGCTTCCGCTACTTCGAAGCGCTTTGCGCCGCCGGTCTCTATTACCTGCTGCTCACCAGCCTGTTCATGATCTTCCAGTCGTGGCTTGAAAGCGTACTGGATCCCAAACAGCGGCGCAGCAAGAGCCAGAAGCGACTGACCCGCCTGTTTAAATTACCGAAAATCGCCCGGGAGGAACCATGAGCGAGAAACCGCTGCTGGAGATGATCGGCATTGATAAGACTTTTGGTCGCCAGACCGTGCTCAAGAACTGCTCACTTGAGGTGCAGCGCGGGGAAACCGTGGTGCTGATTGGGCCATCGGGCTCGGGAAAATCCACCCTGCTACGCTGCGTCAACATGCTCTCACCTGCCGACAGCGGCGACATCTTTTTCGCCAGCCAGCACATCAGCCGGGGCGAAGTGCCGGTGCACAAACTGCGCCAGCGTATTGGCATGGTGTTCCAGAACTACGAGCTGTTCTCGCACCTGACGGCGGCGGAAAACATCATGCTGGCCCCAATGACGGTGCTGGGGATGAACCGCATTGATGCCCGCACGCTGGCGGACAACCTGCTGGCGAAGGTGCGCATCAACGAACGCGCGGACCACTTTCCGGACGAGCTCTCCGGCGGCCAGCAGCAGCGCGTGGCGATTGCCCGTGCCCTGGCGATGAAGCCCGAGCTGATGCTCTACGACGAACCCACCTCAGCTCTCGACCCGGAGATGATCCGCGAAGTGCTGGAAGTGATGGCAGAGCTCAGCGCGGAAGGGATGACCAGCATGGTGGTGACCCACGAGATGGGCTTCGCCCGGCGGGCCGCCAACAACATTCTTTTTATGGAAGACGGCGAAATTATCGATCGCGCCAGCACCGGTGATTTCTTCGCCGGCCACGTCAGCGAGCGCGCGCAGCGCTTCCTGACGCAAATATTACATTAATTATGGAGTTCCTATGTCCAGTTACCAGGTTGACAGCGCACGAATGAAAAAGGATTTAGCGACGCTGGTTGCCATCAATACGGAAAATCCGCCGGGCCATGAGCGTGAAGCCGCCGAATGTCTGGAAGGCTGGCTGCTGACCGCCGGGTTCGATCTCTCCTTTAGCGAATATGCGCCGGGGCGGACCAACGTTATCGCCGTCCTGCACAATGGACCGGGGCCGTGCTTCGCCTTCAATACCCATATTGACACCGTTCCGGCGGGCAGCGGCTGGGCCAGCGATCCCTTCACCCTCAGCGAACGCGATGGCCGCCTGTACGGGCGCGGATCCTGCGATGCCAAAGGCCCGCTGGTGGCGATGGTTGAAGCCCTGCGTCTGCTGGCCGCCAACCGTCAGCGCTGGTCCGGCACCTTGATGGGCGTGTTCACCGCCGATGAAGAGGTCGCCAGCGAAGGGGCGAAATTCTACGTACGCGACACCCCGCCGGCGATTGATTTCGCGGTGATTGGCGAGCCGACATCGAATGCGACCTTCTCGGCTCACAAAGGCAGCTTGCGTCCTCGCGTGCGGGTAAAAGGCGTCACCGCGCACTCCGGCACGCCGGAGCTGGGGGTTAACGCCATTTACCAGTCCGCGCGCCTTTTAGGGCTGATCGAAGAGGCCCACCACCAGCAGGTGCGTTGCCGCTGCCACGATCTGGTCGGCAATGCCAGCCTGACGGTGACCCGCATCAACGGCGGCCATGCGGACAACGTGGTGCCAGACAGCTGCGAGCTGCTGCTCGATCGCCGCATGGTACCGGGGGAAGACGAAGAGGTTGTTAAAGCCGAACTGCAACAGCTGCTCGACCACGCGTACGCGCAGGCAAACGTGGAAGCGGAAATTATCGCCTGGCAGCCCACCACCGGCGGCGCGACGCAAACCGACAGCAGCGAAGCCATTGTCGAGCAAAGCCTTGCCGCCTGCCGCCGTCACGGACAGAGCGAGCCCGGCCCGTTTGGTTTTCAGGGCGGCTGTGACCTGGTGCATTTCCGTTCGCTGGGCGCAAAGGGCGTGGTGATTGGCCCCGGCTCGCTGGCCGTGGCCCACAAGCCCGATGAATTCGTCCCCGTCGATGAATTTATCGCCGCGGCAGATATCTATCTCGATATTGCGCTCGCCATGCTGCCGCCGGCGTCCGATTTATGAAAGCGCAGCTCTTTCGGGGAGACCTGCATTACGCCGGCGTGACGCTGCATACCGCCGCCTCCGGCCCGGTGACGGCGCTCGACACCCTCTGGTTGCGCCTGGAGGACCGTGGCGTGACGGGGATTGGCGAAGTGCGTCTCAACATTCGCTACCTGCACGGCTACCGCGAAGAGCAGGTGCTGAACAACCTGCTTCAGCGCCTCAACGGTTGGGACTGGCGCCAGCAGCCCGCGGCGCAACTTGCCGCGCTGCACGAGGAGGACCGCACGCTGCTGCCGCCGTCGCGCATGGCGCTGGATATGGCGTTGCACGATTTGATGGCGCGTCAGAACGGGGTCAGCGTCGCCGCCTGGCTGGGGGCGCCAGCTGGCCTGCCCGCCTGGCACACCAATCAGACGCTGTTCTGGGGCAGCGAAGCAGAGATGCTGGCGCAGGCGCAGCGCTATGTCGATCGCGGTTTTACCCAGCTGAAGTTACGCACGGGGATAGCGGATTTCGCCACCGACCTGGCCCGCCTGCAAAAGCTGAGGCTGCGGTTTGGTCAGCAGATTTCGCTGGCGATTGACGTGAACGGCCAGTGGTCGCTGGCGCAGGCTCACGCGGCGTTCCCTTATCTGCGCGAGCTGAATCTCAGCTATATCGAACAGCCGTTAAGCCCGGCAAACGATAGCCAGCTTGCTGAACTGTACGGCTACGGCATCCCGATCATGCTCGACGAAAGCCTCAACAGCGAGTCGGCCATCACCCGGCTTATCGCCGCCAAAGGTGCGCTGTGGGGGCATCTCAAGCTGGTGAAACTGGGGGGGCTTGCTCCGACGCTTGCCGCCGCCGGTCGTCTGCGACTCGCCGACGTGCCGTTCATGATTGGCCAGATGAATGAAGGCCATGCCGCCACCGCCGCCGCGCTCCAGCTGTGCCGCGTGGTGCAACCGGCATTTGCCGAACTGTATGGCGCCGATGGATTAACCGACGATCCCGTCAGCGGGCTGGAATACCGCAATGGCATGGTCGCCGTTAACGACTCTCCCGGTCTGGGCGTGCAGTTCGATGCCGCGCGGGCCAACTTACTCCAGGAGTTTAATGATGCAAGATGTTAACAATGTGATTCAGGGCAGCGAGTCCGCCTTTCGCGCCGACGAATATGCGCTGCGCATTCAGCGTACCCGCGAACGCTTAAGCCGCGCGGGCGTGGACGTGATGATCGTGACCGGCCCGGAAAACATTTTCTGGCTTACCGGTCAGCAAACGCCGGGCTATTACACCTTTCAGGCGCTGCTGCTGCCGGTAGAAGGGGATCCGGTCTTTGTGATTCGCCAGCTCGAATACTTTAACTTTATCGCCAACACCTTTATTTCAGACGCCGCCATCTACCAGGATGGCGATAACCCGGTGGATTTTCTGGTAGGCAGGCTGCAACAGCGCGGCTGGCTCAACAAACGCATTGGGCTGGACAAACGCGGCTGGTTCCTGCCGATTGCCGTCTATGAAGCCCTGCAGGCGAAGCTCGGCACCATCGCCGATACCGCGGGCGTCATCGAACCGCTGCGCGCGGTGAAATCGGCGGCGGAGGTGGAAAAAATCGCCCTCGCGGCGCGCTATGTGGATGCGGGCATGCGCGCCGGGATGGCGGCGATTGGCAGCGGCGCGGACGAAAACGCGCTGGTCTCCGCGATGATGGGGGCCGCTATTGCCGCCGGTTCCGAGTATGTCGGCATGGAACCGCTGGTTTCTACCGGCCCACGCAGCGGCGTGCCGCACGGCACGTGGCGACGTCGGGTGATGCAGGATAACGACCCGGTCTTTCTGGAGATGTCCGCCGCCCACGATCGCTACCACGCCGCGATGATGCGCTCCGCCTGGCTGGGCCGTCCGCCCGCTATCGCCATCGAAATGGAAAAAGTTTGTCAGGAAGCCCTGCAGGCCGCCCTCGACGCCATTCGTCCGGGCGCCACCTGCGAAGCGCCGCACCTGGCCTGCCAGAAGGTGATCGACCGCGCGGGATTCACCGAAAACTTCAAAAAACGCACCGGTTACTCCATCGGTATCGCCTTCGCGCCGGACTGGGGCGAAGGCGGCATTCTCAGCCTGTACAGCGGCGTCACCACCGAGCTGCAACCTGGCATGACCTTCCACATCCCGCCGGCCCTGCGTATCTACGGTCAATTCACCGTCGGCGTCAGCGAAACCGTGGTGGTGACTGAAACCGGATATCGCCAGTTGGGTTCCCTGGCTCGCCCATTAACGCTGCTGTAAGGAAAGAAAGATGAAAGATATCAACGAGTGCCGTGAACGCCTGCGCGGCATTTTCAACATCACCGTCACCCCGTTCACCGCCAGCGGCGCGATCGACTTCCCGGCGCTGCGTGAAAATATCGAACGCGTGATTGATCTGGGCTATGACGGCCTGCTGATTGGCGGCACCTACGGTGAGTTTCCGGTAATGACCGTCGAAGAACGCCGAGAGCTGTTTCATGAGGTGATGGGCTGCGTGGACGACCGCGTGGCGGTGATGCTGTGCAGCGCCAGTTCCGACCCGCGCGACGCCCGCGAGCTGACCCGGCTGGCAAGCGAGCTGGGCGGGCTGCCGATGGTCACCGCCCCCTTTGTTAGCGAAATCACTGACGAACAGATCGTCAGCTACTTCAATGAGATGGCGCCGTTATCCAAAACCGGCATTCTGGTGTACAACGCGCCGGGCATCGGCATCACCCTCTCCCCGGCGCTGCTGGAACGGCTGGCAGAGATCCCGAACGTGGTCGGCATCAAACAGGGCGATCTCAACCCAACCGCCATCGATCAGATTGCCAACCGCCTGCGCGGGCGGCTGCGTTTGTTCTGTGCCTCCGATCTGGCTTTCCTCGGGCCGATGATGGCCGGGTTTGACGGCATCAGCACGACCAACAGCGGCGCGCTGCCGGAGCTGATCGTCAATACCTTCCGCGCCGTAGAACGGGGCGACGCCGCCACCGCCCGCGATTTGCATCAGCTGTGGTACGCGTATCGAGCGCTGGCGCGCAAACACGGTCAGCCGCAGTTGGTGAAAGCGGCGATGGCGCTGCGCGGCTTTAACGGCGGCACCGTACGCGCACCGTTAAAACCGATCGGCGACGCGGCGCTGGCAGAGCTGACCCGCGTAATGCAGGAGCTTGCCAGCGACCCTCGCAGCGGGGTTACGCTGGCGCGTTAAGCGCCGCCTGTAGGAACGCGACGAACAGCGGATGGGGCGCATCCGGGCGGGACATCAGTTCCGGATGCCCCTGAACCCCGTGCCAGAACGGCAGCTCAGGCTGGGAAACGGCTTCCACGATACCGTCGCTTTGCGCGCTCACGCTGACCCCGCCGGGAGACAGCGCCGGCAATAACTCGGGGTTAAAGCAGTAGCGATGGTTGTAGTGCATTTCGCGGATATCGCCGGGGATAAGCCCGGAGGAAAAAGGGAATACGCCGCAGCGATGACGGCCATCGGCAAAGGGAACAAAGCTGTGCAGGGCTTCATCGGGGGCGACTTCCGCGGGTATGGCCGATTCGAAACCCGGGCTACGGCGCACGGCTGCGGTCATCATGCTCTGCATTCCCAGGCACAGCCCCAGCGTTGGCTGCCCGCGGGCCAGGGTCTCTTCCGCCACGCGGATTTGTCCGTTGACCGCCGCCATCGAGGAACCGCCTGGCAGCACCACGCCCTGGAAGGCCTGAAGCTCGTGTAATCCCGTGGACAGGCTGACCGGCGCAAAGAAATGGACCTCCAGGTTCAGCCCCAGCGACGCCGCGGCATCGCCCAGCGAGCCGAGCGTGGCGGGATAGACCAGACGGTGGTCCGCCTCGCGGCCAATCAGCGCGATGCGCAAGGACCCGCCGGCAGACGACGACACGCCGCTATCCCAGCGGCCGTAGCGGTCAGCGGTGAGATCTAACAGCGTGTGTTGCCCATCGCTGAGCGTCAGGCGGTGGCGGCTGTCGTCGCTGTAAAGCCGCTGGCCCGGCAGGTCGGCGATAAGCGGCACCTGCGAGGACGCCAGCACAATGACGGCGTCTGATGACGGCAGGCGGGCGATATCGCGCACCTCTTCACGCAGCGTATCGCTGCGCCAGAGGCCGCTGGTCACGCAGTACCCTGCACGAATGACGTGCTGGTGGCTATCGGGTACATCCCCGGCGAAGTCGGGGCGAAGGCTCCAGAGGGGCAACCCAAGACGATTGGCCCACAGGCTGGCGGTGATACCGTAGCGGGCGGGCGCGGAGCTGTTATCGAGAATAAAGATCGGTGACACGGCGAGTTTCCTGCTGATGTTGGGTACCTAATTGTATTAATTGAATCATTAGATACAAAAGAGGATTTATGAATAACAGTCAAATCGCCCGTCGTATGCAATCCGTACGGCCTTCTCCGACCGCGGCCATTTCTGACCAGGTACGGGTACTGGAAGCCGCAGGCAAGCAGGTTATCAACCTGGGCGAAGGGGAACTGGATTTTGCTACCCCACCCCATATTAGCTATGCGGGCATTGAAGCTATCGTGCATCACCAGACTAAGTATACCGCCGTTTCCGGCACCGCAGCGCTCAAGGCGGCCATTGCCGCCAAGTTCGCTCGCGACAATCAGCTGCGCTACCGTCCGGAAGAGATCATCGCCGGGAGCGGCGCCAAACAGCTTATTTTCAACGCCTTTCTGGCAACCCTGGACGCCGGGCAGCAGGTGATTATTCCCGCGCCCTACTGGGTCTCTTACCCGGATATGGTCTCTCTGGCCGACGGCGAACCGGTGATTGTGCCCTGCGATGAACAACACGGCTGGAAGCTGACGCCGGAACAACTGGCCGCCGCCCTCACCCCGTCAACGCGCTGGTTGATCCTCAATTCGCCGGGCAACCCGACCGGGGCGGTTTACAGCGAACGGGAGCTGCGCGCGCTGGCAGACGTGCTGGCGGACTACCCGCAGGTGCTGGTGATGGCCGACGACATTTATGAGCCGCTGCGTTACGACAATACCCCGTTCACCACGTTTGCTCAGGCCGCGCCGCAGCTGGTTTCGCGCACGCTGACGGTGAACGGCGTGTCCAAAAGCCACGCCATGACCGGCTGGCGTCTGGGCTATGCGGGCGGGCCGCAGTGGCTCATTGCCGCCATGCAGATCCTGCAATCACAAAGCACCTCCAACCCCAGCGCGATTTCGCAGGCTGCGGCGGTCGCTGCTCTTAACCATTCGGCGGACTTCTTAGACGGCTGGCTGCACACGCTGGATAAACGCCGTCAGCAGGTGCTGGGGATGATTGCCGCTACCGAGGGCCTGAGCGCTGGCATCCCCCAGGGCGCATTCTATGTGTTTGCCAACTGCCAGCGGCTCATTGGGCGAGTGACGCCCACCGGCGAAACTCTCCGCGACGACAGCGGGCTGGCGAACTGGCTGTTAGAACACACTCAGGTGGCCGTGTTACACGGGTCCGCGTTCGGCATGCCGGGGTATTTACGTATTGCCTACGCGGTAGAAGATGGGCTACTGACGCAGGCCTGTCAGCGGATTGCCGAAGCCTGCGCGCAGCTGCGTTAGGACACGCAAGTACCACAATGGCGCCCTGTAAAAAGAAAACCCCGCGCGATGTACTGGCCGGGGTTGTTGAATGCGGGCGCTCCGTTTTCTCAGCTCGCCAGCGCAATAGCGCAGCAAAAATTCCTCGCCCCTGCCCCCTCCGTCGGGGCGAAATTGCGAAATGCATCACAGTCCAGGAAATAACTTAACAGGTTAACCGGTTAAGTTGAGTTGAGAGGTTGATCGGACAATCGGGTACGGGTATCGTAAGCCTACGAAATAAAATAAATGTAAACAGAAACTGGCGAAACAATGAAAGCAACGGCACAGTCAACGAAATACCAGGTGATAAAGGCAGCACTGTTAGATGAAATAAGAAACGGTACTTTTAAACCCGGGGAAAAATTCTACAGTGAGTCGGAATTAAAAGAGCGTTACTCCGTCAGTTCCGCCACGGTTATTCGCGCTATTCACGAAATGGTGAATGAAGGCTACCTGATTCGCTATCAGGGTAAAGGCACTTTTGTTTCGAAAGCCAAACGTAATGAGAACATTATTTTCTCAGAATCAGATAACGATTTAAAAGGCATGCAGTCGGTTAAAGTTATCGCCTGTGAACTGGAAAACGATCCGTGTATTAAAGAAAAACTCGGGTTAAATGATGATGAAAGATATTATCGTATTGCGCGTTTAAAGTTTGATAATAACAAACCTTATGCATTACAGATTTCGCATATTCCGGCCCGCTACTTCGCCAGTCAATTGACGATTAAGAATTCGGCACTCAGCTCTATTTATGAGGCTTTTAAGGTTAACAATGGTCTTGATATGTACACCATGCCCTATCGGCAGACCATCTGCGCCCTGACCGATGCTGCGCCAGAAGTCCTGCAGCACCTTGAGCTCACGGCTCACCAGCCCGTTATCATGATGAAACGCTATACCCACGACGAGCAAGGTCAGGTGATTGAATATATTGAGACCTGGAAACGGTTAGAATCATTTTATATTGAAATAAGAACGCCAGATAAGGGGGCAGGATGAACCAATTATTATTAATCTCTCATGGGGGTTTCGCCAGCGGTGCCAGACAGGCCACAGAATTAATACTCGGAGCGCAGCCAAACCTTCATGTAGTTGAACTGGATGGTGAGAAAGGGATAGCAGTATTTAAACAGGAACTTCTCGATAAAATCACCATCCTTAGCGCAGCAAAATCCAAAATTATTATCCTCTCTGATTTAAAAAGTGGTTCGCCGTATAACTCCGCAATGGAGATTATTGTCACTAACAACCTATGGAATAATATCACCCTGCTCTCTGGGATGAATTTAAACTTAATTCTGGAAATGGCCATGGCAATTGATGAAAGTCACTCGCCAGCCTCGCTGAATGAAATAATAACTACGGCGCGTGATGGTATTTACCATTTACAGCAGGCAGCGCTTGCCGCCCACACAGACGACGGAGACGAGTAAAAAATGGAGCACATTGCGGTCTGGCAGATAGCGTTACTGACGCTTTATTCAGGGCTGGCGATATACGACGGCAACAACACGACGCTTGGGTTAGTGAAACCGAGCATGGCGGGCTTCTTTGCCGGCCTCATTATGGGCGATATGACCACCGGGCTTATCGTCGGCGGCACCCTGAACCTGCTGGTACTGGGCGTGGGCAACTTCGGCGGCGCGTCGATCCCGGACTACATGACCGGTGCGGTGCTGGGTACCACTTTCGCGATCATCAGCGGCCAGGGCGCGGCGTTTGGCGCCACCATTGCGGTGCCGATTGGTCTCTTAATGGTACAGCTGGATATCCTCGCCCGCTTCAGCAACACCTTTATCCATCATAAGGCCGACAGGCTGATTGAAGAGGGTCAGGTGAAGGCGGCGGCCAGGATGAACCTGCTGGGCCAGGTGCCTATTTCGCTCTCGCGTATGCTGCCGGTGCTGTTGGCGCTGATCCTCGGGGCAACCTTTGTTAATGACGTCGTGACCTGGATCCCCGCGTCCATCATGAACGGTCTTAAAGTCGCCGGGGGCCTACTGCCTGCGCTGGGTATCTCCATACTGCTGCGCTATTTACCGATTAAGAAGAACATCTCGTTTCTGATTCTGGGCTTTTTCCTGGCGGCCTATCTGAAAGTGCCGGTGCTGGGCGCCGCGCTGCTGGGTCTGGCAATTGCGCTTTACGTCTTCAACTCAGAAAAACAGGTAACGCAAACTACCGAATCCCCGGCAAATGGAGCAATGGGCGATGAATAAAGTATTAAAACGCGTGTTCTGGCGCTGGTTCCTGTTCGGTCAGTCAGGCTGGAACTACGAAAAAATGCAGGGTCTGGGCTATCTGTACAGCATCTATCCGTTCCTTGAGAAAAAGTACGCAAAACCCGAAGAGCAGAAGGACGCGGCGAAGGTACACAGCCAGTTCTTTAACACCAACAACACCATGGCGCCGGGGATCCTCGGGGTGAACATCGCCCTGGAAGAGCAGACCGGGCTTGCGGGGAAAGATGCGGTTGCCGGGATCAAAACCGGTCTGATGGGGCCTCTGGCGGGCATCGGAGATACGCTGTTCTTTGTTATTCCGACCACCATTATCGGTTCTGTCGCGTCGTACCTCGCGCTGCAGGGCAACCCGGTGGGGCTTGTTCTCTGGCTACTGTTCGCCCTGGTTCGCATGCTGTTTATGCGCTTTAGCATCAGCAAAGGGTATCAGGAAGGGGTCAACCTGCTGGGGTCTTTGACCAATAGCCTCAACAAAATTACCCGCGCAGCCAATATTCTCGGGCTGACGGTTATCGGGGCGCTTATCCCCTCGGTGGTGAAGGCGAATCTTAATTTCGAATTCAGCTACGGCGAAGTGTCGCTCAAGCTGCAGAGCATTGCCGACCAGATTATGCCCGGGCTTATTCCGCTGCTGGTTGTGGGGTTCACCTACTGGCTGCTGGGGCTCAAAAAGATGAACTCGACTCGGGTCATTTTTGTCCTGATTGCTTTAGGTATTATCGGCTACAACCTGAATATTTTCGGTTAAGTAACACATTGATTTAAGGAATTTATCATGAAAGGTATTGTGCATATTCGTGTCGATGACCGGCTGATCCACGGCCAGGTGGCCACCCGCTGGGTAAGCCACTTCAACGCCAACCGTATTATGGTGATTGACGACGCCGTAGCTGCAAACGAGGTAGAGAAAATGCTGCTGCGCAGTGCAGCCCCGGAAGGCTGCAACACCTCTATTCTCTCTTTTGAGAAAGCCAGCGCCAATATCCTCGCCGGCAACTACGACGGTCAGCGCGTACTGATCCTGCTGAAGACCCCGGAGCTGGCGCTGAAGCTGATGAACGCCGGAATTGCCCTCCCCCAGCTCAATATCGGCAATATGTCCAACAAAGACGATCGCCGCCAGATCAAACGCTCGGTCAGCGTCAACGATGCTGAGATCGCGGCCATCAACGCGCTGCTGGAAAAAGGCGTGGCGGTGACGGCGCAGATGACGCCGGAAGAGCCGAACGCCTGTATCACCACGTTTTTAAAAGCCGATAAGGGATAAGGGATGTCACCACATCAGCAGCAGTATTATCAGCATGTTTTAGCGACGCTGAATCAGGTGTTTCTTACTCAGAGCGCTGAAGTTGAGCAGGCGGCGGCGCTGTTTGCCGAGTGCGTCAAAGCCAACGGCATTATTCACGGCTTTGGATCCGGCCACTCGTTTGCCGCGGCGGTTGAGCTGGCCGGTCGTGCGGGCGGCCTGGTCAATACCAAAGCCATTGACCAGTTCTATGGGCCAACCGGCTGGTTTGATTCGCTGAAAGGGATTGGCGACATCTTCTCCGGGCTGCTCGATCTGCGCGAGTCAGACTGCTTTGTGATTATCTCCAACTCCGGCACTAAACCGCTGCACGTTGAGCTGGCACGCAAGGTCAAAGAGAGGGGGCTGAAGCTGGTGGTTATCACCCGCTACGCCGGTGAGTCGACGCCAACGAGCGAGAGCATTCGCGACTATGCCGATGTCACTCTCGATAACGGCTGCCCGTCCGGTGACTGCACGCTAAGTATGGATAACGGCAACATCATGACCGGTCCGGTGTCCTCGCTGTCTGCGGCCTTCATCATCAATAACGTGGTGATCCGCTGCATCGAGATGCTGCTGGAACAAGGTATCGCGCCGCCGGTGATGCGCAGCATCAATCTGCCCGGCGGTAAAGAATACAACGACATGCTGATGAGTCAGTACAAAGAGCGCGTATTCACGCTGTAGGGAAAAATCATGAAAGAGAGTCTGTCGAATCGCCTCACACCGCTGCCCTTTTCTGCCCTCACGCCCGACGCCTGTCGGGATGAGCTGACGGCGTGCGCGCGACGCATCGCGCGTAACATGGGTCTGTACGGCGAGAAATTCCCCTCAGCCTGCACGATCCATAATCGCTACGTTCTGAAAGAGAATAACGACTGGACCAACGGATTCTGGACCGGGATGCAGGCAATGGCCTGGGAGTTCAGCGGCGATCGCGCCTACCTGGACGGCGTTGAACGCAATGTGGCGAGTTTTAAAGCCCGCCTGGCGGCGCACCACGTCCTCGATCACCACGATATCGGCTTCCTTTATAGCCTGTCGGCAGTCGCGTACTGGAAACTGACGGAGCGCGAAGCGCTAACCCCGCTTATTCTGGCGGCGGCCGATCTGCTGGTAAACCGTTTTCACCACAGCGCCGGTTTTATCCAGGCCTGGGGGACGCTTAACGACCCGCAGGAGTACCGGCTTATTATCGATTCATTGATTAACCTTCCCCTGCTCCACGTGGCGGCAAAGATCAGCGGTGAATCACGTTATCGGGAAGTGGCTGAACGCCACTATGCGGCGGTCATCAACAACATTTTTCGCGAAGACGGCTCCACTTTCCATACCTTCTATTTTGACCAGACAAGCGGTGCGCCTTCGCACGGGAAAACCTTTCAGGGCTACAGCGATAACTCCTGCTGGGCCCGCGGCCAGGCGTGGGCCATTCTCGGCATCCCGCTTCACTGGTCGGCTACCGGCGAAACCGACCACTACGAACGGTGGCAGCAGGCCTGCGAGTATTTCTTCCGCTACCTGCCGGAGGACGGCGTTCCCGCCTGGGATCTGCTGCTGGCTGCAGATCCGGACGCCCCGAAAGACAGCTCCGCGCTGGCGATTGCGGTCTGCGGCCTGCTGGAAGCGCATAAGCACTTTCCGGATGCCGGTTACCAGAAACTGGCGCGTCAGTGTCTGCTGGCATTAATGCGCGGCGCGTCTGCCCGCGATGATGATGTCTGCGAAGGCTTACTTAAACATGGTGTTTACGCCTATGCCCTCGGTAAAGGCATCGATGAATGTAATCTCTGGGGAGATTACTTCTATATGGAAGCGTTATACCGAGTCTACCAACCACAATGGTCAGGATACTGGTTATGACAATGATTCAGAGCTATTTAGATATCGTCCAGAAAAAACTTAACGACATTACTCAACAGCAAAGCCATAAAATCACTTCCACCGCCGTGGAACTGGCAAAAATCATTAACCAGGGAGGTGTAATTTATATTTTCGGCTGCGGCCACTCACATATTTTCGCTGAAGATGTATTTTATCGTGCCGGAGGAATCGCCCCGGTTCGGCCAATATTTATCGAACCTTTAATGTTACATCAGGGGGCGGCGGCCTCATCATATTATGAAAAACAGAATGACTATATTGCTGAGCACCTGGAGAGATTCTCGATCACCAGTAAAGATGCGCTGATTGTTATCTCAACTTCCGGGATTAACCCCGCTCCGGTCGATGCAGCGCTCTGGGCAAAACAGCACGGGGCATTTACCCTGGCGCTGACCAGCTTTCTGTATGCCGAGACCCAACCGTCGAAGCACAAGGCTGGCCTTAAGCTGCGGGACTGCGTGGATGTCGCCATTGATAACCAGGTGCCCATCGGTGATGCGGTGCTTTCCCTTACGGAGCATGCAACGCCGTTCGCGCCGGTTTCCTCAATGACCGGGCTGTTTATTATGCACACCCTGTTCGCGGAAATCATAGCGAACCTGGGGAGTGAAAATAAATCTCTGCCGGTATTTTTGAGCGGTAACATTGCGAATTCCGCAAAACATAATGAATATCTTCTCGAAAAATACGGTGCGCAAATCCCGGAGCTCATAAATAACACGAGTTTTAAATAAGCAGTACATCCCCTCGCCCTATAATACATGGTTTTATAAGGTATATAATAATGACAAGTCATAGACTCAGAGTTTCTCTGTGTACACCGCTGTTTCTTTTTATTGCCGCAGATGCCTTTGCGGAAGAAGAAACGGATTATGAAGCGCCTTCTCAGTTTGAGAAAGCGTTTTATGATGAAGGCAAATTAAATCTCAATACCTCACTATATATTCGTCATCGTGCTGTAAAAGACCCCGCGACCGGTAAATACGGACTGGGTCCAGCCGGGATCCAGAACCAGACCGGTAACGTGGCAATTAGCTATATTTCAGGCTATTACCAGGACGTTATTGGCTTTGATTTCTGGGGCAACGCCAACATTAAGCTCGGGCATACCGTCGGTCAGTCGGAGATCCTTTACTACGACTACGATTGCGGCGAGCCGGGCAAGTTCAGCCCGTGCGAGAAGTCCTACATGAGCGTGTCGGTTGCCGCACTCAAGCTCAACCTTGGCGATGCAGGCACCAACTTCAAGCTGGCCGCGGGCTATACCCCCATTAACTCCGGTACCGTAAAAAGCAGCTGGGGCCTCAACCCTCACGCTTTTCGCGGGTTTGACAGTGCCCTGACCCTCGACAAACTGAGGCTGACCTACGCCTGGGCCGACCGCTTCAAGAACGACTGGAGCCGTGATTTTAAACCGATGACCACGGCCTGGCACCAGAACAACGCCGCCGGACTCGATGACAACGGCAAAACCATTAAAGCCGGTGCAATCATCGATTACATTCACACGGTGGGCGCAGTCTATAACTTTGGCAGTACCGTGCTTGACGTGGGCTATGGCGAAGGTAAAGGCTACCGTCGCAACTGGCAGGCACAGGTAGAGCGTCACGATACGTTGACAAAGGATGTCTCCCTGCAGAGTAAGCTCTTCTACCAGGGCGCGCGCTACATTGAAGATCTGTCGAAAATTAAAGATCCTGCAACGGAATATTATGTGGGGGTTGGTTTTAACCTGAGCCACGACAACACCGTGTGGTCCCTTGGCTATAGTCAGAACTACGCCCCGAACACCGGAGATTACAACTTCCGCTTAACCCCGTGGGCGAACTCCGATAAGCGTGATTATCAGCCGACGCTGTCGCAGCTGGAAGACTTTAACGTTTCCGGCGCCCGCGCGGTTCGTTTTGGCGTGAGTTATAACTTTGCCGATCTTAATCTACCGGAGTTAACCCTGGGCGGTGCCGGAACCTACGGCTGGCACGTGGTTAGCGATGTCAGTAAAACCGGTTCGACGAGAAAGTACGACGGGAGCATGGTGTCGTTCGATCTTTCCGCTCGCTATCAGGTGGCGGACGGCATGGCGAAAGGCCTCTCCTTTACCCTGCTCCCGGCGCTCTTCCGGGCGACAGACAGCAACTATAAAACCGATCGTAACGACGTGAAGTTTATCGTCGGCTACAGCATCAATATCTTCTGAGCCCGCCCCCCTCAACAGCGCATGAGGGGGACTTTGCGAAGGGAACCGCACCTGTCAGCTTCAAACGGCCAGAGCGGGTTACTCAACCGAATGGCATACTGAATAGCGGCACATAAGAAAAAACCCCGAGCGATTAAATAGCTCGGGGTTTGTATGACAGGATTGCACGATGCCGAAGAAAGCAAAAGAACCATCAGGACTAGCCGTAGATAGATAAGTGACATTAAAATAACACTCGGAGATAGTTCGAACTGTTTTTGACCTGCTACCTTGTCATACTAAACATTTCTCTGTAGATAATTCTGGCTTACTCCCTCACCATTTTCATATATTCATAAAATATGATAACCATCACATTCATGATCAGGATGCCAATTTTTGATATAGCTAGCTTTTACTTTTTGCTACAGATGGTAATGCACCCTAAAAAAGGAATTAATCATGAAAATGACAATAATATATGCACTACTATCCGTATTTTTTGGAGTATATGGA
Source organism: Klebsiella sp. CB_Kp196 (assembly GCF_040061575.1). Taxonomy (NCBI): domain Bacteria; kingdom Pseudomonadati; phylum Pseudomonadota; class Gammaproteobacteria; order Enterobacterales; family Enterobacteriaceae; genus Klebsiella; species Klebsiella sp. CB_Kp196. Next base: position 21,724 of record NZ_JBEAFH010000047.1, on the reverse strand, counting down.
ACAACGGCCAGTGCCAGTAACACAAATCAAGTGTCACAAAATTTAGAAACTACAATTCCCCAACAAAAGCAAATAGTTACCGGCAATTGGGACGAGTTCAACTCAAGAAAAATTGACAGGCTCATTCAAGAAGCAAAGCAGAAGCCTGCGCATTCTTTATATGCTGTTTTTGATTTTGACAACACAACAGCTTTTCTGGATATCGAAGAGGCAACGCTTATCTATCAACTAGAAAACCTTAAATTTTCGATGAAACCTGAGATATTGAAACAGATAATTTACAAAGATATACCGCCTTCAAACTTTAACTCGGATTATAATAATAAAAATCATCAACCGGTTAATATAAACCTCATTGGTCAAGACATTATTGATAGCTACACATGGCTATACAATAATTACAGCGGATTTGCGGGTAATAAAACGCTTGATGAAATTAAAAAAAATTCCAATTATATGAATTTTATAGTGAAAATGAGATATTTATATGATGCAATAGGTGGGTCATTCGACCATGAGGTATCTTATCCATGGGTGACGTATCTTTTTTCTGGCATGTCCAAAAAAGAAGTAGCTGATTTAGTGCACGATACTATTGAGTGGCAAAATAACCAGCCTATCGGAAAGGTGACATGGGTAAGCCCGGCAGATATGGCAGGCCGAGCTGGTATCGTATCAGTAACATGGAAAAACGGATTCAGGCTGATCCCAGAAATGCAGACATTATATAAAAACCTACAGCAGGCAGGTGTTGATGTTTATGTCATTTCCGCTTCAGCTTTAGATGTGATAAAAAGCATCGTTACTACAGGAAAATATGGTTTTTCTGTTCCTGAGTCTCATGTCTATGCAATGCATCCCTTATATGATAAAGAAGGTAGATTGACTCACAGCCTCGATCCATACTATCCCCAGACGCAAGGTAAAGGTAAAACCGAAACTATAAAGAAATTTATACAACAACATTACAAAAATACAGGACCAATATTAGTTGCTGGCGATAGCGAAGGAGATCAAAACATGATGTCCGACTTTAATGACACAAAGTGTGTTCTTATTATTAACCGGCTACGCTCATCTGACACTATTATCGGTGAGCTATCAGCTAAAGCCGTTCGTGACTATAATAAAGATGATGCAAAAATATTATTACAAGGAAGAGATGAAAATAAAGGGGAATTTTTACCATCACAAAGTAGCATATTGATGGGCACTAATAACAAAGTATCTTTACCATAGGTATCGACTTACAGTAATGCCTCTTACCTGAAAAGGGGGCATTGCTACTGAAAGGATATTTATTGAGCAAAGGACGGACTTTAGATGTAAAAAAGCCCGTATAAACGGGCTTTTTTACATCACTCTATGTACCATAAAATCAAAATCATTCTTCAAGCTATTGATTTTATTTAGAATTTGGCGGAAGCGTAGAGATTCGAACTCTAGAACCCTTTCGGGTCGCCGGTTTTCAAGACCGGTGCCTTCAACCGCTCGGCCACGCTTCCAATGAGGCGCACTATAAACACCTCTGTTCAGGCTGTAAAGCACCAATTTATTCAACTGCCTTAAAATTAAACAAAAACGCGTTATTCGTCTGAAATTCAGGCAGTTTGCGCAGATTTTCAGCGCAAACCGCCCTCTTCGCGTTAATGTTTTTTGATGTACATATCTTTGGTGTAGTAATACCCCAGCTTATCCGGCGTAAATCCCCCTACCCATGGCTTGACCAGATGGGTGCGCACGTAGTGATAGACCGGAATGGCCGGGACATCCTGACCTAACAGATCCTCCGCCTGCTGGTAGAACTTGCCCCGTGCCGTCGTGTCAGAGGCTTTTGCCGCATTGCGCAGCGCCTCATCGTAGGCCGGGTTGCTGTACTGGCTGGTATTTTCACTGTCGCCGGTGCGGAAGTTATTGAGAAACGTCGCGGCGTCGTCATAGTCGGCTATCCACGCGTAGCGCACGGCGTCAAAATTATGCGTATGCATGGCGTCGAGCATGGTCTTCCACTCCTGGTTTTGCAGCTTCGCCTCAACGCCAAGGTTCTTTTTCCACATTGAGCTGGCGGCGATGGCAATTCGCTGGTGAGATTCGGACGTGTTATAGAGCAGATTAAAGACCAGCGGATGGGTCTCATTATACCCGGCTTCGCTTAATAGCTTTTTCGCCTCGGCGATACGCTTATCGCGTGGCCAGCTGGCGTACTCTGGATTGTGCAGCTTTACCCCGCCGATGTCAGGCTGGCTGATAAGCCAGGCCGGACGCTGCCCCTGCCCCAGCACCTTCTCCGCGATAATGTCTTTATCGAGAGCCATATTGAGCGCCCGTCGTACGCGGGGGTCGTTAAACGGCGGCCGGGTGGTGTTGAATTCGTAATAGTAGGTGGCCAGCTGCGGCGAAACATCCAGCTGATCGCCCATGGTTTTTTTGAGCTGGGCAAACTGATTAATCGGTACCGTATACACAATATCGATCTCTCCCGCCTTATAGCGGTTGACGTCGGCGGTTTCAGAACTTATCGGCAGGTAGGTCACCTTATTGATGACCGTATGCGCGTTATCCCAGTAGCGCGGATTGCGCTCGGCCACAATGCGCTCATTCACCACCCACTGCGACAGCTTATAGGGCCCGCTGGTCACCATATGCTCCGGTTTGGTCCATTTGTCGCCGTAGCGCGATATCAGCACTTTATCGAGCGGAACCAGAGACGGGTGCGCCAACATCGCCAAAAACGCCGCATTCGGCTGAGTTAAGGTCACCTCGAAGGTGGCATCATCCAGCGCCTTGACGCCCAGCGTCTCGGGCGCTTTTTTGCCCTGCGCTATCTCTGCCCCGTTGACGATATGCATATTGCCGGGATAGCTCGCGTAAGGCGACGCCGTGAGCGGCGACACCAGACGCTGCCAGCTCCAGACAATATCCTGCGCCGTAATCGCCGTACCGTCGGACCAGGTCACCCCGGGACGCAGGTGGAACGTCCAGACGGTGTTGTCCTTATTCTCCCACTTCTCCGCCAGCCGGGGCTCAATCTCTCCTGCTGGCGATACGCTGACCAGCCCTTCAAAAAGATCGCTGATAATGTTGTTTTCAACGTCGCTTTCCACTTTATGCGGATCCAGCGACGACGGTTCGCTGCCGTTATTTCTGACCAGTTCTTGCTTTTCGGCCAACGCCGTTCCCGGCGGTACCTGAGCGGCCAGCGCCGGGATGACCATGGAGAACAGACCGACGGCCACCAGTACGCTTGTGATGTGATTATATTTTTGTGTTTTCATATCCCTTGCCTTTGTTACGCTTCGTGAGTACCCTCTCCAGAGTTAGTCGCAGAATGGCTATAACGCAATATTTTTCAGTGAGTTATCAGATTTCGATCTGACTCCGGAAGGCGAACAAATAAAAATGCCACTTATTCTTTTTTTCCTGGAATAATGTGCTGCATTCAGCCCGCTGACTTTGAGTAAAGATGGGTAAAAGCATTAGGGCTTAGGCCCTGTTTTTTTTATGCTTCGTTATTAATTACATCTGTCATAAGAGAGTGACTCATGGATCGTATAATTACATCGTCGCGAGACCGTTCATCGCTACTTAGCACGCACAAAGTTCTGCGGAACACCTATTTCCTGCTTAGCCTGACGCTGGCATTTTCCGCTATTACGGCGACGGCCAGCACGGTGCTGATGCTGCCTTCTCCGGGTCTGATTCTGACGCTGGTCGGTATGTACGGCCTGATGTTCCTGACCTATAAAACCGCGAATAAGCCAACGGGTATCATTTCCGCGTTCGCCTTTACCGGTTTTCTGGGCTACATCCTGGGGCCAATGCTTAACGCCTACCTGTCTGCGGGTATGGGCGATCTGATTGGCCTGGCGCTGGGCGGTACCGCGCTGGTGTTCTTCTGCTGCTCGGCCTACGTACTGACCACCCGTAAAGATATGTCCTTCCTCGGCGGAATGCTGATGGCGGGAGTGGTGGTTGTGCTTATCGGTATGGTTGCCAACATTTTCCTGCAGCTGCCGGCCCTGCATCTGGCGATTAGCGCGGTGTTTATCCTGATCTCTTCAGGCGCCATTCTGTTTGAGACCAGCAACATCATCCGCGGCGGTGAAACCAACTACATCCGCGCGACCGTTAGCCTGTACGTCTCGCTGTACAACATCTTCGTCAGCCTGCTGAGCATCCTTGGCTTCGCCAGCAGAGACTAATCCTCTCCCCGTCTGTACTCAGGCCCCGCTTATGCGGGGCCTTATTTTTTGCTACACTGCCGCCATTTTCAGCGGTATGTGAAGAATCATGTTTATCTTTGAAGGCAATGAAATAGAGACCGATAGCGAAGGCTATCTGAAGGACACAACCCTGTGGAACGAAGCGATGGCGGCCGTTATCGCTGAGCAGGAGGGCATCAGCCTGTCCGTTGAGCATTGGGAAGTGGTGCGCTTTGTGCGCGACTTTTATCTGGAATTTAACACCTCACCGGCGATTCGTATGCTGGTGAAGGCCATGGCGAACAAGTTTGGCGAAGAGAAAGGCAACAGCCGCTATCTCTACCGCCTGTTCCCGAAAGGCCCGGCTAAGCAGGCGACAAAAATCGCCGGACTGCCTAAACCGGTTAAATGCATCTAATACAAAATGGCGAATTTCTGCCACTCTCTGGTGGGCTGATGGGGCTCGGTCAGAACCCTGTCCACCCGCGCGCTGCGCGGCCCACCGGCCTTCAGCCAGGCAATAAGTTTCTCCACCTGGTCCGGTTCTCCGCAGGCCAGAACCTCCACGCCGCCGTCGTCGAGATTGCGCGCGTATCCCGTTAATCCAAGCTGCAGCGCCTCGCGCTGGGTCGAATAGCGAAACCCGACGCCCTGAACGGAGCCGTATACCCACGCCATCGTGCAAACCGTTGCCATGTTCCCCCCTTTTCGGCCAATGACTCAATACAGAGGATAGCAAATTCCGTCAGCGTACATGCTTAGGTAATAATCCATAGTGCTGACGAAAACGGGCGCTAAAGCGCGAGCCTGACAGGTAGCCGCTGCTTTGCGCAATGTCGCCAATGGGTCGCGACGTCGACTGTAATTGCCCCAGCGCGTAGGCCATACGGACCTCTTCCACGATCTGGCGGAAGCTCCGGGACTCCTGCTGCAAACGACGGCGCAGCGTCGATTCGCCAAGAAAGAGCATTTTAGCCACTTTCGCCACGCTCCACGCTTCGGCAGGCGACAGCATAATAATTTGCCTGACCTGACCGGTTATGTCCTCGCGCCGCTCGTTGAGCAGCGGCCCGGCGTAGCCAGCCTGATACAGCGCCAGCAGCAATCCCATCGCCTGATGGTGCTGCAGCTCGGCGCTGAGCCCCTCCCGTACCGCCCGCAGGACGCTTTGCCACATAAACGACATTTCCGGCGCCAGCGGCGCGCAAAGCGACGTCAGACGACCGGTCTGCGGCTCGCTCATATAGCGGTGCTTAAAATCCGCCAGCAGTTCCGGCGTGAGAGAGAGCAGGTCGGAGCAAAACAGCCCGTTTTCCGGCTGATTAATCACCTCGAGCTCAACCTCGGCGGGCAAAATAATCAGCTGCTGCGGCGTTGCCAGCATCTCGCTGGCACCCTGCACAATGACCTTACTGCCGCGGTTTACCCGGCAGATCGCGGGCGAGAACAGCGTGACGCGGTGCAGTTTGCATAAACGACGGGTAGTGATTTCCGCCGCCGTTAACGCGTTATGGTGAAAATGGATGTTCCGCATCATGCCGCCCTTTTTATTATCTTCCGGCCAGCGCCGTTAACTGCGCGCTGGCGATAGCGTGGCTGTGTAACATAAATCCGACTAACGCCCCGCTGGCCTCGCCATCAATGGGCAACGTCGGGGTATCAAGCGCCCATACCGTAAAGCGGTAGCGATGCGGTTTATCTCCGGCGGGCGGACACGCGCCGCCAAAACCCGCATAGCCAAAGTCATTGCGCCCCTGTATCGCCCCGGCGGGCAGTTTAGCGTTATTTTTGTCTCCGGCGCCAGCGGCTAAGCCAGTCACCTGTTGGGCAATATTCACCACCGTCCAGTGCCACCAGCCGCTCCCGGTCGGCGCATCCGGATCGTAAGCGGTCACCGCGAAACTGCGGGTACCCGCCGGAGCATTTTTCCAGGCGATCTGCGGTGAAATATTGCCGCCGGTGCAGCCAAAACCGCCAAACCAGTGCGTCTGCGCCAGCGTCTGGCCGTCGCGCATATCCGCGCTGCTGACGCTAAACGGCGCGGCAATCACCGTCCCGCTCATAATAACCATCATCGCGGCTGCGACCTTCAATCCTGTTTTCATCGTATTTTCCTCCGTAAGGTGAGGAAATACTGTAAGATCCCGGCATGTTTTTTATTGTGCCAAAGCGCCTGCGTTTTGTGCCGAAACGCTCACTTGTCGATACCGGTGGAATGGTGCTTGCCTCAGCCACATGTGCTAATCTACGCGCCATTTTTTCGGTGCCGACATTCCCGTTGCTTAAAGGTAGCCCCATGACAGACTCCATTTTCCCCCGCTTAGTGTTAACCAAAGGACGCGAGAAATCCCTGCTGCGTCGCCATCCGTGGATCTTCTCCGGCGCCGTCGCCCGGATGGAAGGTAAGGCTCGTTCAGGTGAGACCATCGATATCGTTGATTCGCAGGGAAAATGGCTGGCCCGCGGCGCCTATTCGCCGTCTTCACAGATCCGCGCCCGCGTCTGGAGCTTCGATCGCAATGAAGCCATTGATAACGCCTTTTTCGAACGTCGCCTGCAGCAGGCGCAAACCTGGCGCGAGTGGCTGGCGGCCCGCGACGGGCTCGATAGCTATCGCCTGATAGCCGGTGAGTCCGACGGCCTGCCGGGCGTGACCATCGATCGTTTTGGCGACTTTTTTGTACTGCAGCTGCTGAGCGCCGGTGCCGAATACCAGCGGGCGTCGATTGTCAGCGCGCTGCAAACGCTGTTTCCGAACTGCGCTATCTACGATCGTAGCGACGTCGCGGTGCGTAAAAAAGAGGGGCTGGAGCTGGCGCAGGGGCCCGTTGTCGGCGAACTGCCGCCTGCCCTGCTGCCGATTACCGAGCACGGTATGCAGCTGCTGGTAGATATTCAGGGCGGCCACAAAACCGGCTATTACCTTGACCAGCGCGACAGCCGCCTGGCGACCCGTCGCTACGTCGCCGATAAGCGCGTGCTGAACTGCTTCTCCTATACCGGCGGTTTTGCCATATCCGCGCTGATGGGCGGCTGCCGTCAGGTTGTCAGCGTTGACACCTCGCAGGAGGCGCTGGACGTCGCAAAGCAGAACGTTGAGCTGAACAAGCTGGATCTGTCTAAAGCGGAGTTCATCCGCGACGACGTCTTCAAGCTGCTGCGGAAATATCGCGACGCCGGCGAAAAGTTTGACGTGATTGTGATGGATCCACCGAAGTTTGTTGAAAACAAAAGCCAGCTGATGGGCGCCTGCCGCGGCTATAAGGACATCAACATGCTGGCGATTCAGCTCCTGAATCCCGGCGGCGTCCTGCTGACCTTCTCCTGCTCCGGCCTGATGACCACCGATTTATTTCAGAAAATCATTGCCGATGCCGCCCTGGATGCCGGACGTGATGTACAATTTATAGAACAGTTCCGCCAGGCTGCCGACCACCCGGTGATAGCAACCTACCCCGAAGGACTGTATCTGAAAGGGTTTGCTTGCCGCATCATGTAACTTGAAAAGTGGAGAATCGGCCCGCATATAGCAGGTAATCATGTCTCCCAGGAGGTGCTTATGATAGCCAGCAAATTCGGTATCGGCCAACAAGTTCGCCACACGCTTTTGGGCTACCTGGGCGTGATCGTCGATGTCGATCCCGAGTACTCGCTCACGGAGCCGGAAGAGGATGAAATCGCCGCTAACGACGAACTGCGCCTTGCGCCCTGGTATCATGTGGTGATGGAAGACGATGATGGCCAGCCGATTCACACTTATCTCGCAGAAGCGCAGCTGAGCAGCGAGCCCAGCGACGAACATCCTGAACAGCCGTCGCTGGACGAACTGGCCAGAACCATTCGCCAGCAGCTGCAGGCGCCGCGATTGCGCAACTAGTCATTTGTGGGTTTTACGCCTGGATTCCGCCAGGTTTAAAACCCCGTTGGCTATTTTCATCTCCTCCTTGCCGCCGCGTATGCGGCAAATAGGATAAAAAATAAACGCCGCGCTTTTTTAGTTAATAAACACATATACCTATCTGACTCACTCCGCTTATCGCCGCGTTAAAAAATCAAAAACGAAGCGAGAAATTCCTCACGCGCAATAACATGACTTTTTGCGCAAAAAGACCAGCCGCAAAAAAAGATCTACCTGGCTTAAAAAAACAATAAAAAAAATCAATTTATATTGACTAATATGAATTACAGGTTTTAGATTACAAATCGTAATTTATAGCAGGAAAATAATCCTGGCAATGTTCGATAAGTTGCCAACAGAAAGCATATTATTGATTATTAGACGCGTACAATATCCATTCAATAATATTTTCAACTCATTGTTTTAAAAGGGTAACAATGAAGAGGAATAATCACTCGCTGCTCCGCGATGAAATTTTAAGCAAAGTCGTGAAACCCACCGATCATATTGAAAAATTGATTGAGATAATCGCTAAAGAGCATACGCCCTGCACCATCAGCAAAAAACGCAACATCAGCCTGACGCGGAATGGTGAAAGACAGTGCCTCATTTTATTCGACGGGAGCGTGGCGTTAAACCGCATAAGCGATGGGATGATCCTTAATGCTGAAAGCGCACCGTTTATTTTTGGCGCCAGCTGCCAGCTGGCATATACCCGCCATCTGTATGTTAAAACGAAAGAAACATCGCGCTTGCTTTTGATTCCACAACGTTTTTTTCATGAGCAGGTCGTCAAATATCATCTCTGGCAATCGCTGGCGATGCTGCAGGATTATAGTTCGGCCAAAGTCTATGCCCATTGCATGACGATATCACAACTCTCCGCATACGAAATTATACGTACCCATCTGCTCGAACTTATTGATGAACCAAATGCAATTAAGAATAACATCACCGCTGTGAATTATATTATGGACCACTCTTTTTTGTCCCGCAGCGGCATCATGCGGGTATTATCGAAGCTGAAGAGTGACGGCTATATCCATTTATCGCGCGGCATCCTGACGGATATTATTGATCTGCCGGAAAAGATGAACAGGCTTTATTCAAAATCCGGGCCCGCGCAGCCAGCAGAATGAGTATGCATACCGCTTATTTTTTATTCTGCGCCGTCGCGGCTAACGCCTGGCAAATCAGGCGACTGAACCGCCCGTCGCGCTGCTGCTGTTCACTCCAGCGGATATTGGGCAGCTTCATTTCACCAGAAATGCGCCGGCTGCTGAGCGCAAGCTGCTGAAAAAAAGGCGCCAGCATCGCGCCGCCGGGTACCGTCCGGGTTTGAAACACCGGGCTGCCGTCGACATAGCGATACGCCAGCGCGTTATCCGGCACTAGCGTGGCGGCAAACGCCTGCTGCGCATAGCTGGCCCAAAAGGTGGCCGCGCTATAGCCGCGAGAAACGTTGCTCTCGCAGGCAACCTCCCCGGATGAAGGCACAACTCTTTCCTGCGCGGGTCTGAAGGTATTTTCCATCCAGCGCGCCATACCTTCCAGGTACCATTTCTGTTTAAAAACCCCGTAGCCGTATTGATACAAATGGAATAATTCATGCGCTGGCGTAATGTTGCGCGCCGGCCGCAGCGCGGCGTTAAGGACAATTTTTAAGCCGCAGGGCAGCGCCGTTCCGTCACCCATGGTTTCTGCCGCCACCCGATCGAAGGCCAGGCCGTGACCTTTGGGGAGCGTCAGCAGGTAGATGTTGATCTGTCGGGCCTGGCGATAAATTTTCTGCTGCAGCGGCGAGCGCAGGCCCAGCAGCGAGGTGTAGAGATATTTCGCAGCCTGGAGCTGGCTCGCAATGTCTTTCACGACATCCGGCACGCCGTCGCCGGTACTATCCTGCGGATATTGCAGGGCGTCCCTACCCTGCAGGCTGTAGTAAATATGAAAGTCATCCACGACGTGCGCTTTTTCCAGGCGATGCGCATGAAGCAAAGAGCCGGGAACGCAGCGGGAAACCTGCACCACATCGCGCGCCAGCAGCGGCGAACAGCAGCAGGATGCCAGAAGGAGCGCGATGACTCGCCTCATCGCCACGCCTGAGGGCCGCGGGAATAAAAAAGGCGCTGACGGTTAGCCAACGTTAACCACCCGAGGACGCTTTTTTTCCAGCCCGTTTCCGCGCTCCGCGCCGGCATCCAGCTGACGCTCGCTTGTCTGCAGCCATGCCGCCCAGCGTCCGGCGATAGCGCTGCCGTAGTAGCGCTGGGCGTTGCGCAGCGCGGCCTGCTGCATACTTTGCTGCAGCGACTTGTCGGAGATAACGGCGATCAGCGCCGCCGCCAGGGCCTCCTCATCGCCGCAGGGCACCAGAATCCCCGCCTCCCTGTCCTGCAGGATGTCGCGCGGACCGTACTTAATGGCAAAGCTAATCAGCGGCGTACCGTAGGCCATCGCCTCCACGGCGGAGAGAGACTGCCCCTCCTGAGTCGAACAAAGTACCGCGCAGCAGGCCGTTTTATGCGCCTGCGCGATGTCGGAGGTGAAGCCGTTGATATGGATCGCCTTCTCCAGCCCCCACTCCGCCACCCGCGCGCTTAAGCTGCGCCGCAGCGGACCGACCCCGTAGGTGTGCAGCTGCGCATCGGGGATCGCCGTCAGCACTTTACGAAAGGCGTTCAGCAGCAAGGCATGCTGCTTCTCTTCCGAGTAGCGCGCCAGATAAATGACCGTCTGCGACGGCGCTTTCTGCGGGTTCGCCGGAATATTGCCGTTATCGAGATGATTGGGGATCACCGCCATCCGCGCGGCCGGGAAACCCTCCAGCTGCAGGTCCTGCCACTGCTCATCGGTGAGGACAATCAGCCGATCGACAAGCTCCGGCTGTTCGAGGATATGCCGGTAGGAGCTTTTCAGCGCGCCGTTAGACAGCTGATGATGGGAGTGAATAATCGCGCTCAGCGTACACCCCATGCGCTGTGCGGGCCGCGAGCAGACGAAGCTTTTCCACGTTTTATTTTTATCGACGATAAAATGCCAGCGCCCTTTTTCCGCCAGCTGGGTTTCCAGCATCCACGCATAAAACGCCTCTTCCTGAGCAAAGCGTTTGACTTCGCCGCCCGCCAGGGCAATTTCAAGATGGCTTAGCTGCACGTTGCCCTTTTTCTCGTCAAAGCTTTTGCGCAGCAGAATATTACCGGCGCTATCAATGTAGTCTTCGATGATTCTCCCCTGCGGACGCAGCAGGAAGTTGTGTTTACCCACCGCGACATCCGCGCCGGGATTGACGGCATGCCTGAGCTCGATATTGCCCACCAGCGGCGCCAGCGCAGCGATCGCGTTCATCTCAAAGCAATCGCTGAGCCACTCATAGAGGTTATAAACCGGCACCTCTTCGGGCAGCGCGCCGCGTGCTTTCAGCGCCCGCACCGCTCTGGACAATTCGGGATTCCACGTCGCGGTAACTATCCAGGGCACGGTGCGCAAATGTTCGGTAAAGAGCTTCGCCCGCCGCATGGCCGCCACCTCAATACCGTTGCCGACGTCGCGCAGCGTCTCCAGCAGAAAAACGGGGATCGCGTTATTCGAAGGCGGCGCGTCGTCCTGCGGGAGCAGCGGCTTTTTTGCCGCTAAATGGTATTTCTGATAGGCGATAAAGCCGGAAAGGTAGTGCTCGACGTCATCGATACGCACGCGGTAGCTGTGGTGGCGAATAAAGAAGCTGTTGACGATCCGTGCGGGATTTTTAAAGAACATCGCCAGCTCAGGCCAGAAGAAGCCGTTCAGCAAATAGCGCGCCCGAACTTCCAGCGCCTGCCAGAACTTCTGCTGGTCAAAATCCGCCAGCAGATGGCGATGCTCGGGCGAAGCGTCCAGACGGGTCACCATCTCAGACGCCGCCATCATTAATTCCAGCAGCGTGGGATAGGTGGTGACGCGATGCAGCACAAAATCAAGATGATCGCGCACGTTGTTCAGGCCAAAGCGAAAGTACTTCTCTTCCGGGCGAAAGCGGGTTAACTCATTAACGCAGTAGCTCAGCCAGTGGTCATGGTGCTGCCAGTGCTTATTTTTAATGAAATAGGCGAAGGCTTTTTCCACCATCTCCAGCCACTGCGGCGCTTTGGTCAGGCCATACAGGCGCATAAGGGCAAAAGCCGCTTCGCCATCGTAATAAATGATGCGGAATTTGGCTTTCAGCGACAGATCGTGGCTATTCAATACGTGAACAAACTGGCCGCTGAGCGGATCCTGCATAAAGGCGATGCCGGTCGCCAGCTGCGCCATCAGCGGCAGATATTGCCGGTCTCCGGTCGTTTCGGTGTATTTCACCAGCGCCAGGATACTTACCGCGTTACCGCCGAGCTTGATCTCATCGCCCACGTCGCAGAGAAACGCCGCCTCGCGGCCATCGTCCAGCGTCCTTACTTCAATCAGCGTGTTAACCAGGTACGCAATCGCGCGGTCTATCGCCTGACGAACCGACGGCTGACGGGTCGCTTCCCAGCCCTCGATCAGCGAATAGGTGGAGCTGGCGTGGCGCAGCGCGTTATAGGATCGGACCGGGCGGTCGAAACAGGGAAACCAGCCGTAATGGTAGAGGCCGTCTTGCTTTACCTGACGGGCAAGATAATCGGTGCCTTTTTTAATCACCTCGGCGAGGCACTCGTCCTGCCAGTTTTCCCCGATAACGCGATAGCCGGAACCTCGCCCGCTCTGCTCCATCACTTTTGTCCCAAAACGATCGCAGAAGATCCCCTGCGTTTTAAAGCGCCAGAGCGGCTGCTGCGGATCCTGCGGCCAGCTAAGCGTCTGTTTAAACCGCCGCCGGGCGTAGTTTTCCAGATTGACGCTATTCGGCGCCACGACGCCGTTATCGCCATCGTAGAGCAGCGCGTTGCCGGCAATTTCCTGCTCGAGCATTGCGCAATTAAACTGCGGGTCAAACGCGAGGCCAAAGCGAAAATAGTTACGCTTGGTGACCATGAATTTTTCATTGAGGGATTGCCAGCTGAGCTTTTCCACGCTGTCCACGACGTCAACCCGCAGCCACTGCGGTTCGCTGTCCTGTTTTTTACGCCACTCCTGCAGCGCCCTGGCCCCCGCCAGCCACGCGAGATCGAAGCTGGTACCGCGAGAAATATGCATATGCGCGCGTGATTGGCCATCGCTGACGCTAAAGAAGATTACCCATGCCGGATAGTCAGAGGGCAATACGGTGGATTTTAATTTTTTCGCCTGAAAGCAGGCTTGTTGCAGTAAATCACTTAGCGCCATCTTCCCCTCTCCGTTTATTCAAGAATGCGTTGAATGTTTAAAAATTATTATCAGAGACTGCAAACAAACCCATTTTAGATATTGCGCCGATGGCTCGTCCCGGCACACTCCCCGGAGGCGGCGCTCAACGCGTCTTGTCCGGGCTGGCGGACCGCAAACGGCGATGGCCCGTAGCCGATAAGAAGCTCGCCCGTTGATTAACGTTCCCTTAAGGCTTCTTTTGCCCGATTAAACGGTTTGACCAAATAATCCATGACCGTTTTTTCGCCGGTCTTAATATCAACGGTGGCAATCATTCCCGGGCCAATTAAAAAACGCTTGCCGCTTTTATTTTCCAGGTAATCATAGTCAGTGCGAATAAACACCCGATAGTAGTAAACATCCGGTTTAGCTTCATCCTGAGTGGTATCCGGCGATATGGTTTCCACCACGCCGTTCAGCGCGCCATAGATGGCATAATCATAGGCGGTAATTTTCACCAGCGCCTGCTGGTCAGGATGAATAAAAGCGATATCACGAGGTGAAATCCGCGCTTCGATTAATAACCGGCCATCGACCGGAACAATTTCCATCAGCTCGCCGTTGGGCGCAATAACCCCACCAATCGTATTGACCTTAATATTTTTAACGATCCCCTGCACCGGCGAACGGACGGTTAAGCGCGTGACCGAATCGGCGCGCCCCTTTATCACTTCCGCCAGGCTGGCCACGTCGGCATTGGCTTTTGACAGCTGTTCACGCGCGTCAACAAAATAGCGGGTATTGAGATCGATCTTTTTAAAACTAATATCCGCGACCTGCTGCCGAAGACGCAGCACTTCGACATTGCTCGCCGCCCCGGTTTTCGCCAGCCTTTCGGTGATGGCCAGTTCGCTATTCACCAGTTTTAACGACTCATCCAGCTGGCGCGTCGATTTGCTCAGCTGCTCTTTGCGGCTATGGTAAAGACGCATCTCCTCCGCCAGCAGCGCGGGCCAGGCTTTCAGGGAGTCGGGAAACGCCAGCGGCTGATTGTTCACCTCGGCGGTTAAGCGAATGCTCGCCGCCAGCGAGGCGCGATATTTCGCCTGGCTTTCGCCGACGTTAGATTCGCTGCGGGTGGGATCGAGGCGCGCCACAACCTGTCCGGCTTGTACCTTGCTGCCTTCCCGTACGTTCAGCTCGGTTAAAATACCGCCGTCGAGGGTTTGTATCACCTGCTCCCGCGAGCTGGGGATCACTTTTCCGGTACCGGTTGAAACTTCGTCCAGTACCGCGAACCATGCCCAGATGCCGCCCACCAGCAGCATAACGGCCAGCAGGAGAATCAGCCGCCGCGATTTAACAATTTTCGCCTCGTCTTCTTCGCTATCCGGCAGCAGCGCCACCGGGTCGTGATCGGCCATCAGGGGGATTTTACTCATATGTTCACCACCTGCCCGCGGGCTTTCTCTTGCTCAAAAACCGTTGCTTTGGGTTTATCCAGCGCCAGCTGCCCGTCCTGCATAACCAGGATCCGATCGACGATATTAAGCACCGCAGCTTTATGCGTGGCGATGATCATCGTTCGCTCGCCGGCCCACTGCGCCAGCTGTTCCACAAAGGCCTTTTCCGTTCGCTCGTCGAAAAACGAGGTCGGTTCATCGAGCAGGATAATGTTCGGATCGCGCAGCAGCGTCCTGGCCAGCAGCAGCGACTGCCGCTGGCCGCCTGAAAGCCCCAGCCCGCCTTCCATAATGACGTGTTCAAGACCGAGGGGCAGTTTGCGCACAAACTCCAGCGCGCCGCACAGGGTAAGCACCGAGAAGATTTCATCATCCGTCGCCGCCGGTCGCCCGAGGATCAGGTTCTCACGCAGGGTGCCGTGGAACAGCCGCGCCTCCTGGGTCAGCAAGGTGGCGTTGCGGCGAATATCCGCGAGGTCGATCTGCGGCAAGCTTAAATCATCCAGCCGCAGCTCGCCCGAAACCAGCTCGACGTTGCCCATCATCGCCTGCAGCAGGGTCGATTTACCGGCGCCGATTCGCCCAAGGATGGCGATTCTCTCGCCGGCTTTAATGGATAACTGGTTGATACGCAGCGGGATCGCGGCATCGTTAAGGCCGTAGCGGAATTCCGCCTGCCGGAACTCGTAGTTGCCGTGCAGCACGGCGCGGTGAACCCGGGTTTCGTCCTGCCCCCCTTCGACCGGCAGCGCCATCAGGTTATCAAGGCTGGCCTTCGCCGTTTTCACCTGCTGCCAGCGAGCGAGTACGCCGCACAGCGCGGTCATCGGCGCCACCATGCGGGTCGAGAGCATTGATGCCGCCACCATCGCCCCGGTGGTGATGTCGCCATTAATCACCAGCGGCGCGCCGACCACCACCACCGTGGCATAGAGCAGGTTTTGCACCGACATTCCCCAGCTGACCAGGCCGTGGGTGAGCCTGCGCGTTTTGACCCCCGACTCGGCGGTAATGGCAATATAGCTATTCCACTGATGCAAAAAGCGGCTTTCCGCCTGCATCATTTTGATGTCCTGCAACCCCTGAATGCTTTCCACCAGAATGGCGTTACGCAAGGTATTTTCATGCTGGTTTTTATTGGCCAGCGCCGCGAGCTTGCGCTGCAGCAGCAGGCCGGGCAGGATCATCAGAATCGTCGCCACCGGCGCAATCCAGCTTAGCCACGGCGAGACGATAAACAGCACCACCTGAAACAGCAAAAAGAACGGTAAATCCGCCACGATGGTCATCATCGTTGAGGTCATCATTTCGCGCACCTGCTCCAGCTCGCGGATTTGCGAAATAAAGCTCCCCGTCGAGCGCGGTACCGCGCTGTTTTTCAGGCGCAGCGCGTGGCCGAAGACCCGGTCAGAAACGCGAATATCCCCGCGTTTGCCGAGCAGATCCGTGACGTGCCCGCGCATAATTTTCAGCACAAAAGCAAATACTGCCGCCAGCAATACGCCGCTGAACAGGACATAAAGAGTGGGATAAGACTGCGCCGGGATCACCCGATCGTAAACCTGCATCGAAAACAGAATACCGCTCAGCGCAAGAACGTTTATGGCAAAAGACGCCAGCATCACGTGCAGATAGGGGCGAATATCTTTCAGCACAATTTTGCGCAGCCAGTCCGGCTGAAAGCGGGCCAGGTAGCTCTCGGTGCGAATATCCCTTTCCGGCGCTGACGGGCGAAACGCAATGGTCTTTTCAATTTCCGGCAGCAGGGTTTCCAGCGGGCAGTAGCTGAGCAGCGCGAGCTCCTTCACAAACCGCACCCCGACGGCGTTATTAACGTCAAAGCTTTCGAGCACGGCGACTTGCCCGTCGCGCAGCTGGACGACCAGCGGTAGCCGCCAGGCCGACATTTTCTCATCGCCCGGAGATAAAAACTGGCAGTTTAGCCCGGCGTGGCGCGCCAGGTGCCGGAGCGCCTCCGGCAGGGTTTTCTGCGTCGCCCACTCGGCGGCGGCATGCAGCGTGCCGGGAGAAAAGCTTTGTCGATAGTGGTTGGCAATAAAAGCAATCGCATTAGACCAATCGAGCAAATGCGGTATCCCGGCGCGTTCGTTTTGTGAGGTCATGGGCGGATCTCCACGCCCTGGATATTTTGCTTTTCCAGTGCGAACACCGAGCGCATCTTGCCGGTGCTGAACAGGCAGTCCAGCTCCAGCGAACGCAGTTGTGATTCCGTCAGGACCTGGCTAAATCTGGCCTGGTAAATTTCCTGATCGACGTTGAGCAGATCCAGCAGCGGCCGCGAGCCGAGCTGAAGATACTGATCCTGATACAGCGCCCGGGTTTGCTCACCCAGCTGCTGCTGACGTTTCTGAATCCCCAGCGACTGGGCAAGATTAACCGCTTCATCGCGAGAGGCGTTCAGCTTCTGGCTGGCGTCCAGCTGGGCGGTTTTGATCGCCGCATTCGCCGCCGCCAGACTTTGCTGGGCGGCGTCGCGGGAGGCGGTCATCGCACCGCCCTGATAGATGGGCATTTGCACTTTCACCCAGGCGGAGTATTGCGTTTTATTCAGTACCGCGCTGTTGGCGTAGTTATCGTTGAGGTAATGGGTGACTTCCGGCTCAAGGGAAATCGTCGGCAGCATTTGCGCGTTGGCGTTATCCAGCTGAGCCTGAGCCTGGCCGGCCTGGGCCAGCGCCGCTAATACCGCCGGAACAGAGCGGTAATCGATTTTGGATACCGCGCAGGCGGCGTCCATCCCCTGCGGAAGGTCATCCGTCACCGTGGCAATGCCGCCGATGCCGATATAGGTCGCGAGCGTGGCTTTCCAGCGCTGAAGGGCCGCCTGATATTGCAGGAGCGTAGATTGCGCGCCCTCCACGCGGGTATCGGTCTGCACAACGTCCGATAATGATGACGCCCCCGCATCGTTGCGCTGGCGAATAAGATCGCCAATCTGTTTAAGCGAATTGACCTGCGCTTTAGCGATGTCGACCAGCTTTTGATAGCCCTGCACCTGCACTACCGCCGCGGCGGTGTCGTGAGCGACCTGGTCGATATTCAGCATGACGGTGGCCTGCTGCTGGGCCACGCCGGAGTCGGCGGCCCTGACCGAACTGGACACTTTGCCGAAGTCGTAAAGCATTTGCGATACCGAGACGACCAGCGATGGCGTATATCCGGCATCAGAATAAGTATTACTATAACCATTATTCATACCCGCACTAATTTGCGGGTAATATTTGGCTTTCGCCACGTCAACTTTCTGCGCCATTTCCTGGAGTTTGCTGACCTCCTGGGTAATCGCCGGATGCCAGTTGACCGCATTTTTTACCGCTTTTTTAATATCCAGCGGGCCGGATATTCGGGTCTGGCTATTAATAATCTCTTCATTGTACCCCGCGACCTGTTGGCTATCGGTTAAACGCTGGCTGCTAATATCATTCGGCATTAAGTATGAATTTTCCGCATGACCTGAAAACGGCGGATTCAAAGCAATAAAGAGAGCGGTATAGCCGCAGGTTATGACATTCCTTTTTTGTTTAAATAGACGCATCAAATTTACCCTTCAGAATTCACGCACTGAAAAAACGGATATAATAATTTCCGCATCATTATTTTTATTAAATAACGGTCTGCTATCTCCCGGATCGCTGCCCGATTCATTCCTCCGCAATAAATAATCTGGACGGCACTTCCGTGTGCCGTTCGCTATAACGCCGATTAGTTGGAGTTATTTGTATCAAACAGCTCGTTGAGCGAATTGATATGCACCCCTTCCAGCGTAATTAAGGTTGTTGATTGATGGTCACCGGCCCCGCCGTCGCGGTCGATGGATACCACCGTGTTATTGCCAACGTAGCTCAGGGTCACATAGTTGCCCAAACTGCTGCTGTTCCCATCCCAGTCAACCAGCAGCGCCGACACATCGATATGATCCCCTTGCGCAACCGAGAAATCCTTCCAGGTATCGCTGCCGTTGCCGCCGGTATTGTCATCGGCCAGCAGGTTGTAAACCACCGTGTCGGCCCCGATACCCAGGGTGAAGGTATCGTCATAAGCGGTGCTGTGGATATCGTCGCCGTTCACGCTGCCGGTAATCTGCGGATGCAGATCGATGGTCAGCGTCGCCGCGGAAGAAACGCCATTGCTGTCGTTTACCGTGTAGGCGAAGACCTCCTTGTGCGTGATTGTCGACACATCCATCCCTGCCTTCAGACTGTAGGTATAAGAACCATTATTCGCCATCGTCAGGGTGCCATAGTCACCGTAAATTGTGACGCTGCTTCCGGTTACTGCGCTACCGTTGCTGGTGGTGATACTGCCATTACTGTTGAAGGTCCAGGATTCGGCACTGCCAGAGGAAGTATGTCCGGCGACGGTGTATGAGGCATACAGCACGCCATGGAAATCTTCCGTACCGCCCGAGTTGTTTCCGTTCTGGATATTCCCGCTGACGTTGGTTCCTGCCACCGTATAATGCGTTGCGGTATCGAACGTTGTACCGGTGATAGAAGCTCCAACCGTATAATTCGGCGCTGGCGTTAAGAAAGAATCCAGAGTGGCGGTGGCTTTCGAAGCCAGGACCATCTCGTAATTTCCTTCGCTCAATGCCACACCCGTTAGCGTTAGCGTATCCGTAGCGCTAGCTGTTGCGCCGATAATCGTGGTCAGATTTTCTGTCGGTACCCCCTGCCACACCAGAACCTTACTGCCGTCGCCGAGCACATGATAAATACTGACCGTGCTGTCAATCCTGACGGTATTGACCACCGAGCCACTTGCGGTGTAGTTCACATTCACCGAGAGGGTATCCATTTCGCGATCGGCCCCCACGCTAAAGCTAATCGACTTACTCGCTGATACTCCGCCCGTTGTCGACTTACCGCTTGTGTTCAGCCCCGCGGTGTCAATCGCCGGAACATTCACCGTTGCCAGCGCCGTTGCCACGTTCAGCGCAACGACATCATTCACCGCCAGCGAAGCCGGGCTGTCGATATCGATCGTCAGCGTCGTGCTCGCCGTGTGGCCCAGACTGTCGGTTATGGTGTAGGTAAAGACCTCCGATTGGCCGACGCTATTCACTCCGCCGTACGGCTGATAGGTATAGCTACCGTCGCTATGGATGGTCAGCGATCCCCAGGCACCGGCTATCGTCGTTCCGCTGCTGGTGACCGATACCGGATCGGCGTCGGTCACCGAGGTGGCGGTGACGCTCGTCACCTTAATATTTACCCCGGTGTCCGCCACATCGCCGTCGCCATCGCTTTGCAGGACGTTCCCCGTCAGGCTGTCGGTGTGATAGCCCTCAGAGTCGGTGACCGACACGTTGACAAAGGTGCCCAGGTTCAGGTCCAGCAGCGCGCCCAACAGACCGCCGGTATTCGGTGAAGAGACCACCGCTGTGTACGACCCTGAAGGTAACATTGAGGACCAGCCGCCGCCGCTATAGCCCAGGCTGAGACCCAGTCCATTAACATTAATGTTGACGGCGTTGGTCAGAACCTGCACCACTTCGCCGGTCGCCTTATCGACGATAGAGAGATCCGCCGTAAAGGACGATGCGCCACCCAGCAGGCTCAGCAACGTGCTCAGGGCCGCGCCCAGGCTCAGGCCGGTGGTCCCAGAGACAGCGAGCAGCACTTTTTCGTTTGCCCCCGCGGCGACGTCAAAGTCAAAACTATTGCCGTTGAGTAAGCCAACGTTGACGGAACCAAGTAACGAGACGCCGACAAGTTGGCCAACGGTACCGCTTTCTCCGTTGAGGGTATCGAACGTCGCGGTCAGATCTGTTTCCTGAGCATCCGGATTGGCCTGCGCCGGTTCGATGTTGCCGCCGATATTAATCGTCAGGTTAGTCGTCGAGGTATTGCCCGCTTCATCGGTAATGGTATAGCTAAAGACATCCGATTGACCGATAGCGGCCCCGCCTTTGGTCAACTGGTAGCTATAGCTGCCATCAGAGTGAATCGTCAGTACCCCATAAGCCCCGGTGATATTGACGCCAGCGCTGGTCACGTTAACCGGGGTCGATCCGTCGACGGAGTCAGATACCGCGCTGGTGACCGAGATGCCCTGACCGCTATCCTGCATATCGCCGCTGGCTGTGGTATCCAGCACGTTACCTTCAATGGCGCCGACGCTGTAGCCAACGGAATCCGTCACGTCCACGTTGACGAAGCTTGCCACCTGGGCCGCCGCCAGCGCGTTGATCAACGATACCAGGGGGCCGTTACTTTCCGGCGCAGAGATAACCATGGTGTAGTCGCCCGCCGGCAGATTGGCGAAGGAGACCGTGCCGTTATAGGAGAGCCCGCCAAGCAGGCTCGCCGAGATAGAGACGCTGTTTTCCGCAATCGCCACGACTTCGCCGGTGGCCGTATTCACCACCGACAGATCGGCCGTCAGGGTATTTCCTGCTCCCAGCAGGTTGACGATAGTGGTCAGCAATCCGCTCGCCGTCAGCAGCGAGTTGCCGTTCACCGATACCGTCATATCCTCAACGGTTCCGGAACCCACGCTAAAGCGCAGATTATTGCCCGACAGCAGCGAGACATCGACGGTGCTGAGTAACGTCAGGCCAACCAGTTGACCGCTGGTACCGCTGACGTTGTTCAGGTTACCTTCCAGCGCGACAACGTCCGGGCTGTTGCTATCGGGGATGGCCTCGATATCGCTGTCGGAATCCGAGTCGCTGTCGGAGTCCGAATCGCTGTCGGAATCCGAGTCACTGTCAGAATCCGAATCACTGTCAGAATCCGAATCGCTGTCGGAGTCAGAGTCGCTGTCGGAGTCCGAATCGCTGTCGGAATCCGAGTCACTGTCAGAATCCGAATCACTGTCAGAATCCGAATCGCTGTCGGAGTCAGAGTCGCTGTCGGAGTCCGAATCGCTGTCGGAATCCGAGTCACTGTCAGAATCCG
>NZ_JBEAFH010000006.1:0-100327 GCF_040061575.1 Klebsiella sp. CB_Kp196 | reverse complement strand
AAATTATGCCTGGAAAAAAGAGTTGCGTTCATTATCTCTCGTCAAAAATCAGGTCAGAGGTAAAGAGAGGAGAATATTATAGGTGACCTTTCTACCGATGGGAATGATTATTAATGGCTTATCGCCAATAAATTATCGGGTTTTGATTGGTCACCCACATATTTTTGGTTTTAGCACTGATACATATTGACTATGCTTTTGTTCATTATTCGCGAGTTATTCATCCCGAGTTTCTTCATAATATGTACCTTATGGCTGTGGACCGTTTTATGATCAATGTCGAGAAGCACCGCAATCCTTTTACTGTTATTGCAGGCAATAATTAACTCCAGCACCTGAAGTTCCCTGGCGGTCAGCTTGCGGCGGGTGCATAGCCCCTGGCAGCCATCGGCGGTTGAGGGCCTGCTGATGATAGCTGAGTAATCTGCCAGCGAGGATTTTTCGGTCAGAATCAACAGGTTTTCTAGATCAAGCAGCTCCCGGAACAGGCTGGACAGCTCGCTTTTGACGATCAGCACCAGCAGCGCGCAATGCGTCAGGCGCTTGCGCAAAGTGTTCAGTAATGCGACCGTTGTGGCCGCAGAGATATCTTTGTGGATGATATTGATAATAACGGTGGCTGCCGGGGAGGCGCCGACCCCTTTCACAATATCCTGAAATTTCAGGGTGGTGATATCCCTGGCGCGATCAATCATATAATCATGGATTGATTGCCCGATGATATTGTCATCAGTGTAAAGTAATATACTGTCCAATGGTTCAGACTCTCTTTTTTCTCTTGGCTTCCATAATCAAGTCGAGCAGTACTTTCTCTATTCGCTTCTTGTTATCAAGATGGCGAAATTTAAACTGACAGGAGATCTGGTAGTAGCTATCTGACTTCTCGTTATCATCTAAAGTCACCATAACAACATTTTTTATAACTAAATCTACGGTGATTTCGCCATATTCAGCGAGGGCGAGGATAGCGTTCTTGAGGATGGCGTTATGGCTGAGGAATTTCAGATTGGGGCTCCTGGTCATCAGCGCGCAACCGCCGTCCGAAATGTCTTTGATTTCGAATAGATAGTTTTCTCCGTTTTTGTGTCGGCCGTGACAGAAGAATTCGTGCTCGTGGCGCAGGCGGAATCGGGGATCGCGCCGGCGTTGAACCACCTGGATACATTCCGGTAAGGTAAATGCGACCTTCCTGCATTTCCCTTCGCCGCCGGCATAGCTTTTCTTTAGCGTAGAGCAAAACTCGATTTTCCCTGAATCGCTATGCAGAATAAATTTAACTTTATGCCCCGCGGGGATTTTGCTGGTGGTGGAGATATGAAACTCGGCAAAATCTACCCGCGTTAGCTGGGTAATAGTGCTTTTGTTATTAACAAAAACTTCTATCTCCGCCTGCTTTCGGAGCTCTTCCCTGAAAATAGCAATAATTTCATACTTACTCGTCTTTATCGTTCCCTCTGTCATGTGAAATCCTTGTAAATTGTTATTGTGTGTGGTCGATTTTTTATATAGCAATACAAACATTCTGATTGTGTTAACCAGATGTTTTTATGAGCATTTGATGTTGTTAGCTATCTTTGCAGCTAAATTGATTTGTATAAACTTTGAATGAGATATTGTTTTTCCTGTAATCAAGAGTTCGAAAATTTTGGCGAGACAAAAACGACAGAAGCCTCCAATTAGGAGGCCAGTCGAGAAAGTTTAAATCTATGCTTTGCATAGGGTTATCCGTAAGAGAATAAAGCGGATAACGCCTAATTTGTAGGATGTATAGTGCCAGCGGCGTTAAGGTAATTCCAGGCAAATATTGAGGAGAAGGCTTCTGCGAATATCGATCCGCAGAAGCCTGAAATCAGGAGCGGGGCTGGAGATTATCCAGAATGGCTAACGCTTCTGGTGGGAGCGTTAATTGCGCGGCGGCCAGATTCTCGTGCAGATGCTGTAGCGAGGAGGTGCCCGGAATGAGCAGGATATTCGGCGAGCGCTGGAGCAGCCAGGCCAGCGCCACCTGCATCGGCGTGGCGTCAAGCGAAGCGGCGACTTCGTTAAGCTCCCGGGCCTGAAGCGGGTTAAAACCGCCGAGGGGGAAAAAGGGCACCCAGGCGATATTTTGCGCCGCCAGCTCGTCGATCAGCGGATCATCCTGACGGTTCGCCACGTTATATTGGTTCTGAACGCAGACGATTGGCGTCAGTTTTTGCGCATCGCTCACCTGTCTGGCGGTGACGTTACTCAGCCCGATATGGCGAATCAACCCGCGTTCTTTCAGCTCCAGAAGGGTGGTTAAGGGCCCCTCCAGCGAACCTTCAACCGGGCCATGCGTGCCGAGCATACTGCGCAGGTTCACCACCTCAAGCACGTCGAGGCCCAGATTGCGCAGATTGTCCTCCACCGCCGCAGTGAGCTCCGCGGGCGACATCGCGGGCAGCCAGTTGCCTTTATCGTCGCGGCGAGCGCTGACTTTAGTGACGATGCACAGATCGGCGGAATAGGGATGCAGCGCCTGGCGAATGAGCTGATTAGTCACGTGTGGACCGTAAAAATCGGAGGTATCAATATGATTGACGCCCGACTCGACCGCTTCCTGCAGTACGCGGATAGCGGTTTGCGGATCTTTTGGCGGGCCGAAGACGCCGGGCCCCGCAAGCTGCATCGCCCCGTATCCCAGACGATAAACCTGACGATCGCCTAACGTCGCAGTACCGGATAATTTTACGCTGGACATATAAACCCCTGCTTTCTTGGTATGCAAGGGATAAGTGTATGTCCATCAGGGAGATTGGTGGGGGGAGAATGTTGGCAGAACGTGCGGCGAGGAAAAGACTCGCCGCACGGAGAGGATTAGCTAAAAAACATTACCGACACGCAGAGCAAACCGACAACCAGGGTAATAAAGCTACCCACCGAGCGGTAGGGCTTCAGCGCCGGAATAAGATACGTGGAGAGGGTTGGCATGATGAACAGGATCATCGCGATAAGCGGGCCGCTGACGGCGTAAATCATTGAGATAGCGTTGGGATTGATAAAGCACACCACGAAGGTCAGCGTCGAAACCAGCAGGATCGACATCGCCCGGTTAAACGCGCGGCTTTTACGAATCCCCGCCTGGGCGAGGGACGTTTTGACGATTTCACTGGCCCCTTCAATCACGCCAAAATAGGTGCCAAGGAACGATTTCGACATCGCCACCACCGCCACAATAATCCCGGTGATCGCCAGCCACGCCGGCGACCCCGGCATCATCGACAGGGCGGAAAGAATCGTGACCCCTTGATGGCGGGCGGTTTCAATATAGCTCGCCGGTATCGACAGCAGGCAGCTGAAGACGAAAAACAGCACGCTGGCGCAGATGAGGGTGTAGGCCACCTTCATGATTTTTTTGCATTTACCCATGGCCTGCTCGCCGTATTTCTCCTGCTGATCGATAGCAAAAGTCGATATGATCGGCGTATGGCTAAAAGCGAAAACCATCACGGGAATCGAGATCCAGATTTGGTGGAACGTGTGCGGGGTCAGCTGCATCTGGCTGGTCAGATAAGCCGGCTGCCAGCTCCCCATTAAATAGATGGAGAGGAACAGGAAACAGGCGATCAGCGGGAAGACTAAAAAGCCCATGACTTTAATCGTGACGTGGCGGCCCATTAAAAAGATCAGATTCAGCACCAGCACCACGCCCAGGCTGAGCAGCGCCCTGACCTGAGAAGTGATGGGCACATGTCTGGAGAGCTGCTCCGCGAGCGAGTTAGTAATGGCGACGGCGTAGATCAGCACCACAACGAAAAAGGCGAGGAAATAGAGGCCGGTAATCAGGCTACCGATCTTTTTACCGTAATAGTGATTAACGGCGCCGGTGATCCCCGCGCCCGGGGCGATGTTGGCGGAGAGAATAAACTGGCTCAGCGCTTTATGCGGCCAGTAGGTTAACGGCCAGGCGACCAGCGCGGTGATGAACAGAACGATAGCGCCCGCGGATCCCAGTTGGATCGGCAAGAATAACGTGCCAGCGCCTACAGCAGTGCCATATAAGGCGAAACTCCAGAGAGTTTCTTCTTTAGACCAAATTTTAGACATTATGCGACTTTATCAACCAGAAAACGAACAAAAAGGAGTGCAATTTATCACATTTATGGATGAGCTGTGGCGATAGTTTCTGGCGCAGAAATGAAGCGGCGGAGCGCCCGTTACCGGCCGGGCGCTTTGCTAAAGATTACTCGCGGGCGGCGATCCGCTGCTGGCGAACCTTAATGACCCGCTCGCGCAGCATATCCCAGACCCAGTTAAAGGCCATGGTGTAGGGCAGGAAGAACAGCATAAAGCCGATTTCCAGCATAAACGCCTGCATCAGCGAAACGCCCAGCACCAGTGCGACCATCGTGACGCCGATAATAATAAAGCCTGACTCGAAGCCGATCGCGTGCAGCGCGCGGACCCGCAGGGTACGGACGACCCGGGTTACCGGCCACAGCCGGTCGAAGAGGGCGTTATAGATAATGTTCCAGACCATCGCCAGCGTCGCGAGCAGGATACTGAGCCCGCCCATTTCAACGACCGAACGCTGCATGAGCCATGCGGCGGTTGGGGCGAGGATCAGCGTCGCCAGACCTTCAAAGCTTATCGCGTGGATTACCCGTTCCGTCAGCGTTTTGCGCTGGGCGTTGACTTGTTGCATGGCTTGTTGCCTCCGGTCTTTATATGAAATTACCCGGCATTTTATGGATAAATATGATAAACAAAAGATAGTATCCATCGATAAAGTAGATAGTTCATGCGCTATTCTCCCGAAGCTTTAACCGCGTTTGTCGAATCCGTGGCCTGCGGTTCATTCTCTGCCGCGGCGCGGCGGCTGCGCAAAAGCCAGTCCACCATCAGCACCGCAATCGCCAACCTGGAAGCCGATCTTGGCGTGACGTTGTTCGATCGCACCTCCAGACAGCAGACGCTCACGCCGCAGGGCGAACAGGTGTTGAGCTACGTGAAGGCGATTCTGGCGGCCAGCGACAGGCTGGATGAGCTGGCCATTTCGCTGTCTGGCAACACCGAAGCGCGTCTGACCTTTGTGCTCTCCGATACGCTGCATCCCGATGTGCTGGAAGATCTGCTGGCGCAGTTCGATCGTCGTTTTCCGCACACCGAATTTGAGTGCCTGATTGGCGAAGACGACGACGTTATCGATCTGCTGCAAAAGGAGCGGGCGCAGGTGGGGCTGATTGAGGCCAGGGACAGCTACCCGACAGAAATAGGCAGTATCCGGCTGCCGATGCAAACCGAAATGGCTATCTTCGTGGCGCCCCGGCACCCGCTGGCGGCCCAGGGCAGCGTCACCCGCGACGAGCTGTTCAGCTGGCGCGAGCTGCGCCTGAGCACCTATCTGGAAAATACGGCGGAACCGGCGCGCGGTCTGGTATGGTCGGCGCCTAACTATCTGCTGCTGTTCAGCATGGCGGCGCAGGGGTTGGGATGGTGTATTTTGCCCAGCGCGCTGGTGGAGGAGTTCGCCGGGAGCGGAAGCCTGGTGGCGCTGGATATTGCCGGCTGGCCGCGGATGATCTCCACCGATTTGCTGTGGAATAAAAAGGCGCCGCCGGGAGAAGCGGGAAGCTGGCTGCGTCAGCATCTGCAGCGGCACGGGCGCGAATAGGGGCCATTTTTACCATCGCCGACGATCTTTGTGATTTCCCTCACTTTTTTTAAACAATTGCGAAAATTTTTGATAACAATTCACTACTATGATGCTGTTTCTTTGCGCAGAGGCGGAGCAGAGGTAGAGGATGAAAGATGTCGTAATCGTCGGCGCGTTGCGAACGCCAATCGGCTGTTTTCAGGGCGCGCTGTCGCGTCATTCGGCGGTGGAGCTGGGCAGCGTGGTGGTGAAGGCGCTTGTTGAGCGCAGCGGCGTCGATCCGCAAAGTATTGATGAGGTGATCCTCGGCCAGGTGCTGACGGCAGGAACCGGACAGAATCCGGCGCGTCAGTCGGCGATCCGCGGCGGGCTGCCTAATACCGTTTCTGCTATTACCATCAACGACGTCTGCGGTTCCGGACTGAAGGCGCTGCACCTGGCGACCCAGGCGATTCAGTGCGGCGAAGCGGACGTGGTGATCGCCGGCGGGCAGGAGAATATGAGCCGCGCCCCGCACGTGCTGACCGACAGCCGTACCGGCGCCCAGTTGGGCAATAGCCAGCTTATCGACAGCCTTGTCCACGATGGCCTGTGGGATGCGTTTAACGACTACCATATGGGCGTGACGGCGGAGAACCTGGCGCGCGAGTATGGCATCAGCCGTGAACTGCAGGATGCGTGGGCGCTTAGCTCGCAGCACAAAGCGCGGCGGGCGATTGATTCCGGACGCTTTCGCGATGAAATCGTGCCGGTGGCCAGTGAACTCAACGGTACCCCCCGCCTGGTGGATACCGATGAGCAGCCGCGCGTCGACCCCAGCGCAGAAGCGCTGGCCAGCCTGCTGCCGACCTTTGACCAGCAGGGTTCGGTCACCGCCGGCAATGCCTCAAGCATTAACGATGGCGCGGCGGCGGTGATGATGATGAGCGAAGCTAAAGCCGAGGAGCTGGGGCTGCCGATTCTGGCGCGGATCCGCGCTTTTGCCAGCGTGGGCGTCGATCCGGCGCTGATGGGGATCGCGCCGGTCCATGCCACCCGTCGCTGCCTTGAACGCGCGGGCTGGAAGCTGGATGAAGTCGATCTTATCGAAGCCAACGAAGCCTTTGCCGCGCAGGCCATTTCGGTGGGCAGGGTACTGGAATGGGACGAGCGGCGGGTGAACGTGAACGGCGGCGCCATTGCGCTGGGCCACCCGATTGGCGCTTCCGGCTGCCGCATTCTGGTTTCCCTGGTGCACGAGATGATTAAACGTGATGCCCGCAAAGGGCTGGCCACGCTATGCATCGGCGGCGGCCAGGGCGTGGCGCTGGCGGTTGAACGCGAATAAACCCTTTCTGATATATGCGTTAACTGAGCCTCCCTGTGGAGGCTTTTTTTTTTGCTTCCCGCCAGGCGTTACCCTGCCAAAAATTCCTTTCTGACGCGCTATTTTGTTGAGCGTTGTCACGTCTTTCTGTGCCACCTTTTTTGAAACAAATATTTACGATCGCGATCACTAAAACATTATTGCCTAAAAAATAAAATACGGTTTTATAAAAACGAAACGATATTTTAATTATGAGGGGTAATTTATGTTCGCAAGATCTCTGGCCCTTGCTGCACTCTGTGGCATGTCTTTCGCGGCTTCAGCCGTCACGGTAGATTTACGTCACGAATTCATTGACGGCGGCAAATCGGATAAGAGCAACGCCGACCGCGTCTCCGTCTCCCATCGTTTCGCTAACGGCTTTGGCTTCTCCGTTGAGGCGAAGTGGAAGTCGGGCGGCGATAACACCAGCCAGCCTTATTCAGATTTCGTCGGTAATGGTCATGAAGAGAGCATTACCTGGCAGTGGAAGGCGAATAAAAACTTCTCGGTCACGCCGGGGTTCAATATTGAAAGTAACGATAGCCGCTCGATCTACAAGCCAAACCTGCGCGTGCAGTACAGCTTCGATAATGGCTTCTACGTCGCCGCCCGCTATCGTTACGACTATACCCGCTACCCGGCGAATGCAGGGAAAGATGATGACAAAGTTAACCGCGGCGATGCGTGGGCCGGTTACGTCTTCGGCGACTGGCGTACGGAGCTGAACTACGTTTATGCGCGCAGTACCGAAGGGGTTAAGCGCAACGACAACAAACCGTACTCGCAGGAGTACAATCTCAAGGTTGCCTACAAGCTGGATAAAAACTGGGCGCCGTACGGCGAGCTCGGCAACGTTGGCGTCAACGATCGCAGCGACCGCCAGACCCGTTTCCGCGTAGGTGTTGCCTACTCGTTCTAACTTAAAAAATGTCCTCATCGTTTACCCCGGAGCGGTCAGCCGGGGTTTTCCTTTGGTATTAATCCCTCTTCCCGGAGCGGCGCAATGCGCCCCATCGGCACGGAATGTAGCCCGGATAAGCGCAGCGCGATCCGGGGAAAACGCCGGGCATAAAAAAGCCCTCCGAAAGGAGGGCAAGGCCAGTTACAGAAACACTAACTCAAACAGTGGCTAACGCTATGCCTTCAGCATCTCAGGCTGGGGCGGCAGCTTCGCGATATACACGGCAGGTTTGCCGTCTTTATCGGAGCTGAACAAAATGGCGCTATCGTCCGGCGTAAAGGACGGGTGCGGGTGGGTAACCTGGCGACTATTGGCCACGGTTGCCCAGGAGGTATCGTGACGCGCAACGCGGAAATAGGCCTGCTTCGCGACATCGAAAGCGTACAGATACGGGTCGTTATCAATGGTGTAGCCGCTGGTGTCTTTGACGTCCACCGGGGTACCGGAACCATCGCCAACCAGCATCGTGCCGTCAAAGTTACTCATCAGATGCGAACAGGCGGGCATCTGCATCACCGCTTCATTAACGCCGGTATCCGGGTTGAAGCTGTAAATTGTCCGGCCCTGCTGGCCCTTCAGATAAGAGACGTACACCAGCGCGGAGCCGTTCGGTACCCAGAATTCGTGGGTGCAGCTTTCGCCTTCCGCATGCGCTTTGACTTTACGCACGTTGCTACCGTCTTCATTTACCATCCACATCCGCGCATCGACCAGGTCATGCGGCCCTTCATGGCAGAAGGCGACGGTATGGTCATCAAACGGACGATAAATCGGATGGCCCAGCCATTTCTTCTCTTCGTGGATCACGCTGCTTTCGCCGGTTTGCAGGTCGACGCGCAGCAGGCGGCAGTGGGGGCCTTTGTGGAAGAAATCGTGGAAAATCTGCCAGTCGTTGAGCGGCGTCCAGTCGCTTTTGGCAATCTCGATGCCAACCAGTTTGGTGCAATCGCTGTTGGCCACCCAGGTACCGTAGCCCACCCAGTCATCGGCGACGCGATACACTTCACGCTCTTGCAGCGTGGTGAGGTTAACCTCCAGCAGCGTACGGTCGTTCTTCACGTAATAAAGGGATTTATCATCCGGAGAAAGGAAACCACCAAACGTGTTATCACCGGCGCCTTCCGTTAGCTGCACCGCCTCGGCCTTTGCGAGGTCCAGCAGATAGTAGTTCCAGTTGCCGTCGAATTCGCCGGCAAACAGCAGGTGGCTGCCATCGTTAAAAAAACACTTCTGATAGAAATAGTTACGATGACAGGTTACTTCCGGTGGGGTTAAGCGGGTGATCTCCGCGCCGGTGTCCGGATCGCGGCTGACGTCATAATTCAGTTTAACCCGCATGCCTTTAGCCATGATGTACTCCTTTTCCTTCCTGAGATGTTGCCCGCCTGCGTTGACCGGCCAGTGGAAGTAGATTTAAAAGATGGGTGTTAATTTATCAAAACATCGTTTCATTATTTGTGATGGCGGACGCAATTCGCAACAACTTCTTGCTATAGATCGCCTTTTTTTGCTGACAGTACGGCCGGCATCCCCGCTCTCTTTGTTTTCCTGCCGTTTTTTTTCGATCCGCCGTCTTTTTTTAAAGTTTGAATAACTCATTGTATTTTATTGAATTAAATAGGAGTTTCACGGTTTATCAATCACCGCTTCGTGATCTGTTTTGCATTTTTAACATTTAACAGTCTTAAAATTGAAACGATGTTTTAATAATAATTGAAAATGACTTTAGCCGGGGCTAAGATGTGCTCACTGTAAAACGGAACTCTGTTTTATTTTTAGAAGGGGCAATCCCTGCGAGTTCTTCAAACCATAAGGGTCTGCACAAGCCGCAGGCTGGACTATCAGAACCTTGCCTGTACCTACACAGGCTCTGAAAGATTAAGGAACCAAGTATGATTCTCGACGCATTCTCCCTGCAGGGCAAAGTAGCCGTGGTGAGCGGTTGTGATACGGGTCTGGGCCAGGGCATGGCGGTGGGCCTGGCGGAAGCCGGTTGCGATATCGTGGGTATCAATATTGTTGAACCGACGGAAACCATTGAGCGCGTCACGGCGCTGGGCCGTCGTTTTCTCAGCCTGACCGCCGATCTGCGCCAGATTGACGGTATCCCGCAGCTGCTGGAGCGCGCGGTGGCGGAGTTCGGCCATATCGACATCCTGGTTAACAACGCCGGCCTGATCCGTCGCGAAGACGCGATCGAATTCAGCGAGAAAAACTGGGACGACGTGATGAACCTGAACATTAAGAGCGTGTTCTTTATGTCTCAGGCGGCGGCGAAGCACTTTATTGCCCAGGGGACCGGCGGCAAGATTATCAATATTGCCTCGATGCTCTCTTTCCAGGGCGGGATCCGCGTACCTTCCTACACGGCGTCAAAAAGCGCGGTGATGGGCGTGACTCGTCTGCTGGCGAACGAGTGGGCGAAGCACGGCATCAACGTCAACGCGCTGGCGCCGGGCTATATGGCGACCAACAATACCCAGCAGCTGCGCGCCGACGAACAGCGCAGCAGCGAGATCCTCGACCGTATCCCGGCGGGACGCTGGGGTCTGCCGAGCGACCTGATGGGGCCGGTGGTCTTCCTGGCCTCCAGCGCTTCTGACTACATCAATGGCTACACCGTCGCGGTGGATGGCGGCTGGCTGGCGCGCTAATATTTGCCGCGTTATCAGCGCAAAATGGAACCCTGCTTCGGCAGGGTTTTTTTATGTCTGAATAACAATTGTCCATATGATGAAACTGAAATAGTCCATATGGTTTATTTGTTTTTGAGGTAAGTATCTATATGTAACAGGGGTTGTTGAAGATGAAATGTTTATTTTATGCTCTTCTGAAAGTTGAATGTCCATCACAAAACCATTGCCTGTAGCAACTTAATCCATATCTTTGGCGTGTCCTGCCTGACACCTTACGCCGCCGATCCCGTAGTTTCATCGTATGTCTTACTTCGTCTGGCAGGAAAAAAATGACCACTCTCAGTCACGACTCTACAACCATGCCGCGTACGCAGCGCGATACCCGGCGCATGAATCAGTTTGTCTCCATTGCCGCCGCGGTGGCAGGGTTGCTGTTTGGCCTCGATATCGGGGTGATTGCCGGGGCGCTGCCCTTTATTACCGATCATTTTGTTTTATCCAGCCGCCTGCAGGAGTGGGTGGTGAGCAGCATGATGCTGGGAGCCGCCATCGGCGCGTTATTTAACGGCTGGCTCTCTTTCCGCCTCGGGCGCAAATACAGCCTGATGGTGGGGGCGGTGCTGTTCGTTGCCGGCTCCGTGGGCTCCGCGTTTGCGACCAGCGTCGAAATGCTGCTGGTGGCAAGGATCGTTCTCGGGGTCGCCGTGGGGATCGCCTCTTATACCGCGCCGCTGTACCTGTCGGAAATGGCGAGCGAAAACGTGCGCGGCAAGATGATCAGCATGTATCAGCTGATGGTGACGCTGGGTATCGTGATGGCGTTTCTCTCCGACACCGCGTTCAGCTATAGCGGCAACTGGCGGGCGATGCTTGGCGTACTGGCGCTGCCGGCGGTGGTGCTGATTATTCTGGTGATCTTCCTGCCGAACAGCCCGCGCTGGCTGGCGGAAAAAGGGCGTCACGTGGAAGCGGAAGAGGTGCTGCGGATGCTGCGCGACACGTCAGAAAAAGCCCGTGACGAGCTCAACGAGATCCGCGAAAGCCTGAAGCT
This sequence comes from Klebsiella sp. CB_Kp196, assembly GCF_040061575.1. Taxonomy (NCBI): domain Bacteria; kingdom Pseudomonadati; phylum Pseudomonadota; class Gammaproteobacteria; order Enterobacterales; family Enterobacteriaceae; genus Klebsiella; species Klebsiella sp. CB_Kp196. Next base: position 88,714 of record NZ_JBEAFH010000006.1, on the reverse strand, counting down.
GAAGCAGGGCGGCTGGGCGCTGTTTAAGGTCAACCGCAACGTGCGGCGGGCGGTATTCCTCGGCATGCTGTTGCAGGCGATGCAGCAGTTTACCGGTATGAATATCATCATGTACTACGCGCCGCGCATCTTTAAAATGGCGGGCTTCACCACCACCGAACAGCAGATGGTCGCGACCCTGGTGGTTGGCCTGACCTTTATGTTCGCTACCTTTATCGCCGTCTTTACCGTCGATAAAGCCGGACGTAAGCCGGCGCTGAAAATCGGTTTTAGCGTGATGGCCATCGGCACGCTGGTGCTGGGCTACTGTCTGATGCAGTTTGATAACGGCACCGCCTCCAGCGGTCTCTCCTGGCTGTCGGTGGGGATGACCATGATGTGTATTGCCGGCTATGCGATGAGCGCCGCGCCGGTGGTGTGGATCCTGTGTTCGGAAATTCAGCCGCTGAAGTGCCGCGATTTCGGCATCACCTGCTCAACCACCACCAACTGGGTGTCGAACATGATTATCGGCGCGACCTTCCTGACGCTGCTGGACGCGATCGGCGCGGCAGGAACCTTCTGGCTTTATACCGCGCTGAACGTCGCCTTTATCGGCGTGACGTTCTGGCTGATCCCGGAAACCAAAAACGTCACCCTGGAGCATATTGAACGCAGGCTGATGTCCGGCGAGAAGCTGCGCAATATCGGCAATTAATTACAACGACTCGCGCGGCAGCCACGGGCTGGCTACTTTCACCGTCTCCCGATGGCTGTCGCCGTTAATAATGTGCTGGGCGCTCAGGCGCCCGATATCATAGTGCGGTAGCTGCACCGTTGAGAGCGACGGGAAAAACAGATCGCCAATCCCCACCATATTGTCATAACCCACCACCGCCACATCCTGCGGAATGCGCAGCCCGCGCGCCAGCAGCGTCTGATAGACCATAAACGCGATGCGGTCGTTGCCGCAAATCACCGAGTCGAACTGCGGCTTGCGCTGGTGAATATGGGCCAGCACGATGGCGGGAATATCGCGATAGTGCTCATCGCCGTAGGCCATATAGCAGTGAGCGAGCGTATCCGGGTCAACACCCGCTTCCCGGCAGGCGCGTTCCAGCCCCTGACGGCGGCGGACGGTCGCCAGATGATTCGCCGGCAGATGCAGGCACAGCGGCCGGCGATAACCGGCGGCCAGCAGAGCCTGCACCGCCGTATACTGACCCTGTTCGTCGTCCGGGATATAGCTGGCCACCGGGTCGTGCAGGCTTTCGCAGTTGGCCAGCACGCAGGGGAGGGTTAACAGCTTGGCCGGTAGCGGTACCTGACGCAGACCCATCGTGGTGTAGATAATGCCGTCCGGACGATGGGAGAGCAGCAGGTCGACGATAGCGTCCGGGCTATCGTCAGAGAACATGTTGACCACGAAGCTGTTCCAGCCGTGCGCTCGTGCGGTCTCTTCGATGGAGAGCGTAATCTCCACCGAAAACGGCGTGGTGACGGTATCCAGCGCCAGTACACCGATGGTGTTTGGCGTCGCGTGAGCGCCGCGGATTTTCTTCGCCGACAGGTCGGGGACGTAGTTGGTCTCTTCGATAGCCGCCTGGACCCGAGCCAGGGTCTCCGGCTTGAGCCTTTCCGGGCTATTAAGCGCCCGGGAGACCGTCATTAGCGAGACATTCGCCAGCTTTGCTACATCCTTCAGAGATGCCATATTAAGTGCTCCACCCTTGCCGCCAGCAGCGGGGTCAACTAAGTTACTGATGTAAAAGGATCATACAATATTCTATCGTACACGTAGCGCGAGCGAAGAAGATGAATATTTGATCGAGATCTCATCTCCTTTATGTTAACGTTAACTTTTGTGATTAACATCATGAATCGCAACAAAACGAAGTGAGTTTCGCTTTTTGTTAACGTTACCATAATAGCATTACTCCAACATGAGAATGTCATGATGAAAGCGCATCACTCTCACAGCTATCCGTTACTCAGTGCGTTACTCTTTTTCTTTTTCGTGACCTGGTCCTCTTCAGGTTCGCTGCTCTCTATCTGGCTACATCAGGAAGTGGGACTTAAGCCGGGGGATACGGGAATTATCTTCTCAGTGCTTTCCGTCTCCGCGCTTTTCGCCCAGGTGTGCTACGGCTTTATTCAGGACAAACTCGGCCTGCGTAAAAATTTGCTCTGGTACATCACCGTACTGCTGATCCTCTCCGGCCCGGCCTATATGGCGTTTGGCTACCTCCTCAAAATTAACGTCTTACTCGGCAGCATCTTCGGCGGGATTTATATCGGACTGACCTTCAACGGCGGTATCGGCGTGCTGGAATCCTACACCGAGCGCGTCGCGCGCCAGAGCCAGTTTGAATTCGGCAAGGCGCGGATGTGGGGCTCGCTGGGCTGGGCGGTGGCGACCTTCTTCGCCGGTTTGTTGTTCAACATTAACCCGCACTTAAACTTCGCGGTGGCCAGCTGCTCCGGACTGGTCTTTTTTTTCCTACTGGCGCGACTGCGGGTCTCTTCCGCGCCGCATGCCATGCAGGAGGCGGTATCCGGCGGTAAAGTCACGCTGGAAGACGCCCTGCGTCTGCTGACCCTGCCGCGCTTTTGGGCGCTGGTCTTCTTCGTCATCGGCACCTGTATCTACGGCGTTTATGACCAGCAGTTCCCGGTCTACTTCTCTTCCCAGTTCCCGACCCTGCAGGAAGGCAACGCGATGTACGGCTACCTGAACTCGTTCCAGGTGTTCCTGGAAGCCGCCGGTATGTTCTGCGCACCGTGGCTGGTTAACCGCGTCGGCGCGAAAAACGGCCTGATCTTCGCCGGAATGGTGATGGCCATGCGTATGGTGGCTTCCGGGCTGGTGGAGGGGCCGCTGCTGATCTCCATCACCAAGCTGCTCCACGCCGTCGAGCTGCCGGTACTGCTGGTATCTATCTTTAAATACAACAGCTTAAACTTCGACAAGCGTCTTTCATCCACGCTGTATCTGGTCGGCTTTGCCTGCACCAGCTCGGTTATCGCGACGGTTCTGTCGCCGCTCGCTGGCTATAGCTATGAGAAATACGGCTTCGCCCAGTCCTATCTGATTATGGGACTGCTGGTGTTCTGCACCACCTTTATCTCCATCTTCTTGTTGCGCTCCAGTAAGTCCTCTTCGGACCCGCTAATGCCGCAAACTTCCGCTATCTGAATCAAAAGAGTAATGAATATGACGTATTCAATTTCCCGGGCTGAGCAAGAACTGCAGGCTAAACATGAACAGCTGAACCTGCGCTGGTATCCGCGCTATCACCTGGCCGCCCGTGCGGGCTGGATCAACGATCCCAATGGCCTGGTCTGGTTTGACGGCTGGTACCACGCGTTTTACCAGCACCATCCGTACTCCACCAAATGGGGGCCGATGCACTGGGGTCACGCGCGCAGTAAAGATCTGGTGCACTGGGAGCATCTGCCGGTGGCGCTGGCCCCGGAAGGCCCCGAGGATAAAGACGGCTGCTTCTCCGGCTCCGCGGTGGTGGATGGCGATACGCTGGCATTGATTTATACCGGGCATAAATTCCACGGCGATCCCAGCGACGAAGCCAACCTTTATCAGGTGCAATGTCTGGCTACCAGCCGCGACGGCATTCACTTCGAGCGCCAGGGGATCGTGGTCGACACCCCGCCGGGCATGCACCATTTCCGCGACCCGAAAGTGTGGCGAGAAGGGGACAGCTGGTACATGATCGTCGGCGCTCGCGATGGCGACACCGGCCAGGTGCGGCTGTATCGTTCAGCCGATCTGCGCCAGTGGCAGGATGCTGGCGTCCTCGATGAGGCGGAAAAAGAGATGGGCTACATGTGGGAATGCCCGGACTTCTTCGCCCTCAACGGCAAGCATATTCTGATGTTCTCTCCGCAGGGGCTGGCGGCTAAAGGCTATCAAAACCGCAACCTGTTCCAGAGCGGCTATCTGCTCGGTGAATGGCGGCCGGGGCAGGCGTTTGTGCGTGAGGGCGAGTTTGTGGAAATGGATCACGGCCACGACTTTTATGCCCCGCAAAGCTTCCTCACTTCCGACGGCCGCCGCATTGTCATCGGCTGGCTGGATATGTGGGAGTCGCCGCTGCCGGAGCAGCAGGACGGCTGGGCAGGCATGCTGTCGCTGCCGCGTGAACTGAGCCTGAGCGCGGATAATCGACTGCAGATGCGTCCGGCGAAAGAGGTCGAGAGCATGCGCGGCGCCAGCTTCCCGTGGCCGGTGACGACCCTGAAAAACCAGCAGACCACGATGGTGGAGAACTGCGAAGCGATGGAGGTGATCCTGCACTGGGATGGCCTGAACAGCAGCGCCGAGCAGTATGGCCTCAGCTTCGGCGAAGGTTTGCGCGTTTACGTGGATGCGCAGATGCAGCGCCTGGTGCTCGAGCGGCACTATCCGCAGCATGGCCTGTGCGGCACCCGCAGCGTCCCGTTGAATGAAGGCGCCGATCTGAAGCTAAGGATATTCTTCGATAGCTCTTCCGTCGAAGTGTTTGTTAATGATGGCGAGGCCTGTCTTAGCAGTCGTATATATCCGGATGCCGATCGTCGCGAATTGGCTTTATTTGCCTGGAGCGGTTCGGCTTATTTAACCGAAGCCGGCGCCTGGCAGCTGGAATAAGCTTTACTGAATAGTTGTTAATAACCCGTCTTCGACGGTGGACGGGTTATTATTGTCGAGCTTTACCCATAAATAAAAAATACTATTTAACTAAATAATAAAGGGTTATTCCGATGAATAAAATCTGGGTCGGGTGTGTTCTGACGTCTTTATTTACCCCTCTGGCTAATGCTCAGGCGCCGTTATCCCTTGAGGAGCGGCTGGCGCAAATGGAACAACGGCTAAAGGCGACAGAGCAGCGGGCGGCCAGCGCGGAGGCGGAAATCCGCGCGCTAAAAAAACAGGAGGCACAAGCGACGACGGTGGCCAGCGCCGCACCGGCTAAACCCGCTTTACAACTTAATGATTATGGTGAATTAAAATTCTATGGCGACGTTGAGTTTAATATGGACGGCGCCAGCCGCACCGGTAGCCTGACGTCGGTGAAAACCAGCGCCAATAAAAACTGGGCGCCGGGAGATAAAGAGCGCTGGGATATTAACGGCCGTATTCTTCTGGGCTTTGATGGATTACGCAAAGGGGCTAACGGTAAATATGCCGGATTCAGCGTGCAGCCGCTGGCGGATATGAACGGTAAAATGAATCTTGATGATGCAGCCTTTTTCTTCGGTCAGCAGGACGACTGGAAAATTAAAATCGGTCGCTTCGAAGCCTACGATATGTTCCCGCTAAATCAGGATACGTTTGTTGAATATTCCGGCAACACGGCGAACGATCTGTATAGCGACGGCTACGGCTATATTTATATGATGAAAGAAGGGCGCGGACGCAGCAGCAGCGGCGGCAACTTCCTGCTGAGTAAAAATCTCGATAACTGGTATTTTGAGGTGAATACGCTGGTGGAGGACGGCAGCTCGCTGTTCGTGGACCAGAATTATCACGGCAACGCGCTGGATAACCGTAAAAATGTGGTTTACGTGCGTCCGGTCGCGGCCTGGCAATCCGGCGCCTGGTCGGTGGCGGCGGCGATGGAGAGTAACCTCGTTAATAATGCTTACGGTTATGAGAATCAGAATGGACGTTGGGTCGATCAGTCCAGCCGCACCGGCTACGGCATGACGATGAGCTGGAACACGCTGAAAACCGATGCCGAGGACGGGGCGGTGGTGAACTTAAGCACCGCGTATCTGGACGCGGCGGACGAAAAGGATTTCAGCGCCGGTATCAATGCGTTATGGCATCGCGTGGAGCTGGGCTATATCTATGCGCATAACAAAATCGACCAGTTTAATATGTCCGGCGTCAACGCGGAGTGCGATAGCGACTGCGCGATTCTGGCGCCGGGGCGCTACGACATTCACACCATTCATACCTCATGGCATTTGCCGAATATTATGGATATGCCGAACTTTAATATTTATCTCGGGGCCTATGCGTCATGGCTCGATTCATCGGCAGCGAAAAGCGGCAATACCGATGAACGCTACGGCGCGCGGGTGCGGTTTAAATATTTCTTCTGACGGTCTTCCCGGGTCGCGGCGTAAACGCCTTACCCGGGCTACCGGAACTCAGACGGCAGTGAACATGTAGCCCGGCTAAGCACCGCGCGAGCCGGGACGTTGCCGAATCACTACACCTCCGCCAGATACAGCGCCGGCATACCCTCTTTATCGGAGGTAAACAGCACCCAGCGGTTATCCGGTGAAAATGACGGATGCGGATGCGTCGCCTGGCGCTCGCCTTCAATCACTTTCCAGGTGGAGTCGTGGCGGCACACCGCAGTCTGCTTATCGGCGGCAATATCAAACACCCAGATAAACGGATCGTTAAGCTGTATATCGCCGGTGCTGTGCGGCGCGCCGTCGCCGACTACCAGGGTGCCATCGTGATTGCTCATCAGATGTGAGCAGGGGGGAATGGACATCAGCTGGCGATTTTCCAGCGTTGCCGGGTCGGCGCGATACAGATAGCGATGCGGATCGTTTTCCTGATGCGCGACATAGTAAAGCGCGGATCCATCCGGCACCCAGAATTCGTGGGTAAAGCTCTCTCCCGACCGGTGCTGGCGAACCTTGCGCATATGGCTGCCGTCAGCGTTGATAAGCCACATTCGGGCATCGATAGCATCGCGCGGGCCTTCGTGGCAGAAGGCGATGGTGCCGTCATCAAACGGGCGGTAAATCGGGTGGCCGAGCCAGCGTTTTTCCTGCAATATCACGCGCTGCTCGCCGCTGCGCAGGTCGATATTAATCAGCCGGCACTCCGGCTCGGTGAAGTAGAATGCGCGGAACTTGCCCCAGTCGGTCAGCGGCTGCCAGTCGCTTTTTTTGATTTCGATACCCACCATCTGGCTGCAATCGCTATTGGCGACCCAGGTCCCGTAGGCCACCCATTGGTCATCCACCTGATACACCACCTGCTCCTCCAGCGAGGCCAGATCCACGCGGCGCAGCTGCTGGTTGTTTTTCACGTACCACAGCGACCGGTCGTCGGCGGAAAGGAAACCGCCAAAGGTGTTATCGCCCGGCCCGTCGGTGAGCTGGGTGGCCTGCTGGCCGGCGATATCGAGTAAATAGTAGTTCCAGTGGCCTTCAAACGCGCCGCCGAAAATCAGCTTGCTGCCGTCCCGGGTAAAGCATTTTTGATAGAAGTAGTTGCGGTGGCAGATAACATGCGGTGGCGTCATCCGGATCACCTGGTGACCGGTTTCGCTGTCCTGCGTATGCAGAAAGCTCAGCGGGATGATTTTGCCTTTCATGATTCATTCACTCCTTGCTAAAAAAATACCCCGCAGCCGGAGCTGCGGGGTAGGGACCGATAACGGGTTGTTAGCGCATCGCGCGGCGCAGGATGCGGTCAGACTGACGCTGGAAGTCAATTGCCGTCTCTTCTACGGTTTTCTGCCCGTAGTCGATGTACTGCAGAGAGGTGCCAAACTGGGCGACGATCTGCGGGTCATCAAAGTATGGCGACACCGAGAGTTTGGCCGGTAGGGACTGCGCCAGGCGCAGACCTGATACCGCCGGATCGTCCTCTTTGATCGCGCCGTTTTCGGTCAGGTATTGCACCGCGACTTTGCTCAGCGGCACGCCGCGCTCAAGTCCCAGCGTCTCAACGCCTTCTTTGCTGTTCAGCAGGAAGTTGATCACCTTCGCCGCCGCTTCCGGATTTTTGGTGGATTTACCAATGGAGAGCATCTGCGCAGGTTTAAAGAACAGACCCGCGTCGGTAGCGCCCGGCAGCATCGGATAGCTGCCCAGCTCCAGCTTCGCCGGCGGCTTCAGGTTGTCGGAGTATTTGTTAATGGTGGAGTTCCACATATAGGTCCCCGCCCACTCGCCCTGAATCCACGGCTTCATTTCATACATATTGCTCTTACCGAACGAGGCATAGTACTTGGTGTCCGGCATGACGTGGCTGTCGATAAGCTTTTTATACATCTGGAAGAATTCGACCCACTGCTCTTTGCTGTAGGAGAATTTCTTGGTTTTTTCGTCGATAGCCGGCTGGTTGTACTTCTGAATCATATATGAATTGAGCAGCGCCAGGGTGTCCTGGTGCTCCAGCACCACCGGGTAATACTGTTTACCCAGCTTGCTCTCAAAGGTTTTACCCGCCGCCATCAGCTCGTCCCAGGTTTTCGGGTACTCGACGCCGGCTTTTTTCCAGGTCTCGTCGTTGAAGTAGAACACGCGCGCGGTGACGGAAATAGGGATACCGTTAAGCTTGCCGTCCACCGTGGTGGTTTGCAGCTCTTTGGCATCAAACTGGCTCAGGTCGATTACGTCCTTCATCTTATTCAGATCGTAGAAGCCTTCGCCGTTTTTCGAGAAGATCGGCAGCCAGTTCCAGTTAGTTTGCATCACGTCCGGCTCCGTGCCGCCGGCGATTTGCGTGGTCAGGCGCGAAAGATGGCCATCCCAGCCGGTATATTCCGCTTTAACATTAATATCCGGGTTTTGTTTATGAAACTCTTCCAGCGCCTTCAGGGTTACCTGGTGGCGGCCGTTGCCGCCCCACCATGACATACGCAGGTCGACATCCTTCGCCATGGAAGGTAACGCGGTAAGGCCCAAAGTTGCGGAGATTGCGGCGCTTAAAAGCACTTTTTTCATTTTAATACTCCAGGGTTCACAGAGAGATGTTCTGTTCAGTTTTGGCGTCAAAGATATGACACTTGTTGAGATCGAACTTGAAATGCACCGTGCGATGAAGCCCTTTCTCAATCATTGGCTTCGCTTCATCGGACGGCACGCGGGCGGTCAGTTCATAATCGGCAACCTTCAGGTAGACGAAGAATTCATGGCCCATGTTTTCCACCCGCACCATTTCACCGGCGCAGGAGCCTTCAGCAAACGGTTCATCGGAGATGGAGACGAACTCCGGGCGGACGCCAAAGAACACCTGCTGGTTCTTATGGGTCTCGACCTTACTCTGCAATCTGTCGTTTAGCGGCAGCAGCCCGTCGCCAACGGTCAGATGCAGGCGACCCGCTTGCTCAACCAGCTTGCTGGGACGAATATTCATCTCCGGCGCGCCGATAAACCCGGCCACAAACATGTTTTTCGGCTTGTGATAGAGGTTGTCCGGGGTATCCACCTGCATGATATGGCCCAGCTTCATCACGCAGATGCGGTCGCCCATGGTCATCGCCTCGGTCTGATCGTGGGTAACGTACACGGTGGTCGCCGGTTTACCGGATTTCTTCAGCTGCTTATGCAGGTCGGAAATACGGATGCGCATCGAGGCGCGCAGCTTGGCGTCAAGGTTAGAGAGCGGTTCATCGAACAGGAATACATCCGGTTTCTTCACAATCGCGCGGCCAACCGCCACGCGCTGTGCCTGGCCGCCGGAGAGCTGGCGCGGCAGGCGGTCCAGCAGCTCTTCCAGCTCAAGGATTTTCGCCGCTTCGTTAACCTGGGCCTCAATCTGGTCTTTTGGCAGCTTGCTCAGCTTCAGGCCGAAGGCAAGGTTTTCGCGCACCGTCATATGCGGATAGAGCGCGTAGTTCTGGAAGACCATCGCGATACCGCGCGCTTTTGGCGCGAGGTTATTCACGATTTTTTCGCCAATCCGCACTTCGCCGCCGCTGATGGTTTCCAGACCGGCCAGCATGCGCAGGGTAGTGGATTTGGCGCAGCCGGACGGCCCAACGATAACCATAAACTCGCCGTCCGCGATTTTCAGATCGATACCATGTACCGCTTTGAAGCCGTTGGAGTAGACTTTTTCCAGTTTGTTGAAAATAACTTCAGCCATGATATTTCCCTCTTAACCTTTAATTCCGCTGCTGGTAACGCCCTGTACGAAGTAGCGTTGTGCCAGGAAGAACACGATGATGGACGGCAGAATGGAGATGCTCGCCATTGCCAGAATTTCGTTCCACGGAGCGCCTTCCGTGACGTCGATGGACATTTTCAGCGCCAGCGCGATGGGGTATTTATCCACGCTGTAGACGTAAATCAGCGGACCGATAAAGTCGTTCATGGACCACATGAACTGGAATAGCGCCACCGAGATAATCGCCGGTTTCAGAATTGGCACCACCACGTACCACAGCACCTGAATAGAGTTGCAGCCGTCAATCTGCGCCGCTTCTTCCATGTCGCGCGGAACGCCGCGCAGGAACTGAATCAGCATGAAGACGAAGAACCCCTGAGTGGCAAAGGCCAGCGGCAGATACAGCGGCAGATAGCTGTTCAGCATGCCCATTTCACGGAACATCAGGTACTGCGGGATCAGCAGTACGGTGCTCGGCAGGAGCATGGTGGTGATCAGCGTGGCGAACCAGAATTTCTTCCACGGGATCTCGAAGCGGGCAAAGCCGTAGGCCACGATGGTGGAGGAGATAATGGTCAGCAGCACTTTCGGGATCACATACTTGAAGGTGTTCAGCATGTAGTGACCGAAGTTGTACTCGGTGCCGGTTTTCCAGCCGTTGATAAAGCCATCCCATGTCGCGTGGGCAGGCCACAGGCTCAGGGTGGTGAAGATCTCGTGGTTCGGTTTGAACGACGCCGAGAACATCCATACCAGCGGGTAGAGCATCAGCAGGCCGACGAACAGCAGGATCACGTAGCGAATTGAGCGGCTGACTTTTTCACGACGCAGCGTCCGCGCGACTTCACGTTCGGCGATGTCCCTTGCTTCAGAGATTTGTTGGATATCAGCCATTTTTGCCTCCCTTATCGGCGGAGTAGAACACCCAATATTTTGAAGACTTAAACGCAATGGCGGCAAAGACCGCGACCACCAGGAACAGTACCCACGCCAGCGCCGCGCCGTAGCCCATATCGAAGTACTTAAAGGCGGTGTCGTAGATATAGAGCGAGAACAGATAGGTGGAGTAGGTTGGGCCGCCGCCGGTGATGACGTACGGGCCGGTAAACTCCTGGAACGCCTGAGTGGTCTGCATGATGAAGTTGAAGAAAATCACCGGCGTGATCAGCGGCACCGTGACCTTCATAAACATCTGCCATTTTGACGCGCCATCGATCATCGCCGCTTCATATTGTGATTGCGGAACGTTCTGCAGCGCCGCAAGGAAGATGACCATCGCCGAACCGAACTGCCAGACGCGCAGCAGGGTGACGGACATCAGGGCCAGCGAGGGCTCGCCGAGCCAGTTGACCGGGTCGAAGCCAAGTACGCCGATAAAGCTGTTCAGCAGGCCGTCGATAGCAAACAGCGCGCGCCACAGAACGGCGATCGCCACCGAGCTACCGAGAATGGACGGGATATAGTAGGCGGTACGGAAAAAACCGATGCCGCGCAGCTTAAAGTTGAGGACAAAAGCGATCCCCAGCGCGAAAGCCAGCTTTAACGGGATGGTTAAAAAGACATACGCAAACGTCACGCCCATCGATTTCCAGAAGAGGCCATCTTCGGTCAGCATGTAGCGATAGTTTTCGATGCCGTTAAACACCGGTGGACTCATCAAATCGTACTCAGTGAAACTGAGGAAGAAAGATGAAACAAAGGGAAAGGCGGTAAAGACTATCAACCCTATGATATAGGGGGATATCCATGCCAATCCCAGCATTCTGTTTTCATTCATACATACCTACCTGGCTTACGAGTTTGTAATACGGATTCGGGGTTACTGCCTTTCCCGCGGCCCGTGCCGCCGGAAAGTTAATGCGTTCCTGGTATGTCAGCGGTAAATCATTCCTTGTTAACGGTGCGTGTGTTGAGCGCTTTTGCGCGCTTGTCGTCCCTGGAGAACATCTGTTTTTTGATTTTGTCTTACCCGGCGTCCTGATTTTGTAAAACGCCGTTTTAATTTTATTTTATTGCTATTTATTACGGAGTCATTCGGTTGATCGCGGAAATGTGATCAAAGTCGAAACGATGTTTCAAAAAGGTGCTGGCGCGCGCATTTTGCAGGAAGCCAAGTCATAGAAAAGGATGAGCGGCAGGCGCAGTGAGGCTATTCAGGCGGGATTAATTGCTCTGCTAATCATTATGCTACGACATACTTTATGACAATTATTATTAGCGGAAAAGTTCAGAAAATGGTGGGCACGCCTGGCATGCCCTGGGGCAGGAGAAATTACTTTTGCAGAAAATCCTGACGAACGGGAGTAAAGGTATCAAGAAGCGTGCCCGGCTTCAGGCAGACGCAGCCGTGCATAATTTCCGGCTTCTTATAGAGCGTATCGCCGGCGCTGACCACGTGCTTTTCATCACCGATGGTGAACTCAAACTCGCCGGAGAGCACATAGGTGAGCTGCTCGTGCGGGTGATTATGCATCGGCCCGATAGCGCCCGCTTCGAAGTTCACTTCAACCGCCATCATCTTGCCATCGTGCGCAAGGATGCGGCGGGTGACGCCATTGCCCAGATCTTCAAGGGTGGTCTCTTTATGAAAAATAAACATCCGCTGGTCCTGTAATTAAATGAAACAATGTTTCATTTAATCTATCGCATAATCTTCTAAAAGGAAACGATCGTCGGGAGAAGTGGAAAGTCGATCACAACTTTGTTTTACTGAAAACCTCACACAAGGAGGGATGATGAAAACGATTGGTCTGTTAGGCGGCATGAGCTGGGAATCGACGATTCCTTACTACCGGCTGATTAACGAAGGTATTAAAGCGCGCCTCGGCGGCCTGCACTCCGCCAGCCTGCTGCTGCACAGCGTGGATTTCCACGAAATTGAAGCCTGCCAGTCAAGCGGCGACTGGCAGCGCGCGGGCGAGATCCTCGCCCAGGCGGCGGCCGGCCTGCAGCAGGCGGGCGCAGAGGGGATTGTCCTGTGTACCAACACTATGCATAAAGTCGCGCAGGCGATTGAAACGCGCTGCGATGTGCCGTTTTTGCATATTGCCGACGCGACCGGACGGGCGATTACCGCGAAAGGGCAGAACCGCGTTGCGCTATTAGGGACCCGCTATACCATGGAGCAGGATTTTTATCGCGGGCGCCTGCAGCAGCAGTTCGCTATCGACACGCTGATCCCGGAGGCTGAAGATCGTGAGCGGATTAACCAGATCATTTTTGATGAACTGTGCCTCGGCGTCTTTAGCGAGCATTCACGCGACTACTATCTTCAGGTCATCGAGCTCCTGGCGGAGCAGGGGGCGGAAGGGGTGATTTTCGGCTGTACCGAAATCGGCCTGCTGGTGCCGGAAGAGAGCAGCCCGCTGCCGGTGTTTGATACGGCCGCGATTCACGCGGCGGACGCGGTGGAGTTTATGCTGTCGTGAGTACCGCTTCGAGCGGCGTCAGGATACGCGACATGCTGTTTTGCAAATGCAGGGCGAAGGCATCGACCAGCGCGGAGCCGGGGCGGTGAAGCGGGCGCACCAGGCTAACGGTAAAAGGCACTTCAACGCTAAAGCGGCGTACCACCACGCCGTTCCCGGCATAATCGAGGGCGGTGAGCGGGTTAACCACCGAAATGCCGACCCCGGCTCTTACCATCGCGCAGATGGAGGCGGCGCTGTGCGTCTCCACCACCATCCGCCGTTTGACCTGATGTTCGACAAACAGGGCATCGAGCAGCTGGCGATAGCTATCGGTGCGCGACAGGCTAATGTAGTTTTCGCCGTGAAAATCCGCAGGCGTCAGCATCGGCTTAGCCGCTAACGGATGGCCCTGCGGCAGTACGCACACTTCATTCAAGGTCAGCAGCGGCGTACGCTCGGTTCCGGCGGGGGTATGCAGGGTTTCCGTCAATCCCAGATCGTGGCGCTGGGCCGACAACCACTCCTCCAGCAGCGGTGATTCCTGGGGGACAATTTGCAGGCTGACGTCCGGGTAGCGCGCTAAAAACGGCGCCAGCAGCAGCGGCAATAGCGATTGGGAGAAGACCGGCAGACAGGCTATCGACAGCTCGCCCTGGCGGAACTCGCGCAGGCTTTCTGCGGCGCTGACGATTCTGTCCAGACCGTACCAGGATCGCTGCACCTCTTCAAACAGACGTAATCCCTGAACCGTAGGCTGCAGGCGCCCGCGCGTGCGGGAGAATAGCGTCAACCCCAGCACCTTTTCAAAACGCGCCAGCTCGCGGCTGACGGTGGGCTGCGAGGTATGCAGCATGCGTGCGGCCTCGGTCAGATTGCCGGTGGTCATCACCGCATGAAAGATTTCAATATGACGCAGGTTGACGGCGGGCATGGGGGTTCCTTAAGTGGCGCAAGCCATATCATTTTTGCATAGAGTGGCAATAAAACGATATTTTTTATTGCGTACGCGCTGTGGCGTAATCGTAAAAAACAGAAATAACGCACACACAGCACCGGAGTTCCTTATGCCACACTCGCTTTACGCTACCGATACCGACCTGAGCGCAGAAAACCTGCTGCGTCTGCCCGCCGAATTCGGCTGCCCGGTTTGGGTTTACGACGCGCAGATTATCCGCCGCCAGATTGCCCAATTGAGCCAGTTCGACGTGGTGCGTTTTGCGCAGAAGGCCTGCTCCAATATCCATATTCTGCGCCTGATGCGCGAGCAGGGCGTGAAGGTGGATTCGGTGTCGCTGGGCGAGATCGAGCGCGCGCTGGCGGCCGGGTACGATCCGCATCAGCATCCGGAAGATATCGTCTTTACCGCCGATCTGATCGACGATGCAACCCTGGCGCGGGTTAAAGAGCTGCAGATCCCGGTCAACGCCGGCTCAATTGATATGCTGAGCCAGCTGGGCGAAGTCTCTCCGGGCCACCGCGTCTGGCTGCGGGTTAACCCGGGCTTCGGCCACGGCCACAGCCAAAAAACCAATACCGGCGGCGAGAACAGCAAGCACGGGATCTGGCACAGCCATTTAACGGCGGCGCTGGAAGTGATGCGTCGCTATCAGCTCCAGCTGGTGGGGATTCACATGCATATCGGTTCTGGGGTCGACTATGGTCACCTGGAACAGGTCTGCGGCGCGATGGTGCGTCAGGTTGTTGAATTCGGGCAGGATCTGCAGGCGATCTCCGCCGGCGGCGGACTGTCGATCCCGTATCACGAAGATGAAGAGGCGATCGATACCGATCACTACTTCGGCCTGTGGAACGCGGCGCGCGAGCAGATCGCTAAACATCTGGGCCATCCGGTCGCGCTTGAGATCGAACCGGGTCGCTTCCTGGTGGCGGAGTCCGGCGTGCTGGTTTCTCAGGTTCGCAGCGTGAAGGAGATGGGCAGCCGCCACTTCGTGCTGATTGACGCCGGTTTTAATGATTTGATGCGCCCGGCGATGTACGGCAGCTATCACCATATTACCGCTCTCGCCGCGGACGGCCGCGATCTGCGCGCCGCGGCGGAGGTTGAAACCGTAGTGGCCGGGCCGCTGTGCGAATCGGGCGATGTATTTACCCAGCAGGAGGGGGGGAAAGTGGAAACCCGCCTGCTGCCTGCGGTGGCGCCGGGGGATTATCTGGTGCTGCACGATACCGGCGCTTACGGCGCGTCGATGTCTTCTAACTACAACAGCCGTCCGCTGCTGCCGGAAGTGCTGTTCGACAACGGCAAAGCGCGGCTGATCCGCCGTCGCCAGACCATTGAAGAGCTGCTCGCGCTCGAGCTGCTGTAAGGCGCTGCCCGATGGCGCTTCGCTTATCGGGCCCGCTAATTATGCGTAATACGGCCCGGTGGTGACCGACTCGCGCAGCACCAGCTTGCCGGTAAACGGCGGTATGGTCTCGATCGGCTGGCCGTTGGCCAGCTTGATGGCCTGATCGATAGCGGTGGTGATCATGTTATCGATCGGCAGATAGACCGTCGACAGCCCCGGCTCCAGCCATTTCGCGCTCGGCGCGTCATCAAAACCAAACAGCGAAATATCCTGCGGGATCCGCAGCCCTGCCTGATGCAGCGCTTTCGACGCGCCCAGCGCCATATCATCGTTACAGGAAAACAGCGCGCTAAACGGCGTTTTCTCTTCCAGCAGCTCGCAGCAGAGTTCATAGCCGCGGCTCATGGTGGAGTCGCCGTATTTCACCTTCGCCGGATCCCACTTGATGCCGTGCTTCTTCAGCGCGTTGCGATAGCCTTCCAGGCGAGCTTTACCCGTCGGCGTGTGCATCGGCACGGTCAAACAGGCAATATCGCGATGGCCCTGGGCAATGAGGTACTCAACCGCCTGAAACGCCGCGTCCTGCTGTTCGAAGAACACGCAGCGCTCCCGGGCCTGGCTAACGTCGCGGTTGATCACCACCAGCGGCATGGCGATAGACTCAATAAGCGACATAATCTTCTTTTCGCTCATATGGCGCGTGTAGAGCACGATGGCATCGCACTGGCGATCGGCCAGCATCTGCACCGCCTCTTCTTCACGCTCCGGCGCATCGTGGCCGTCGGTGACGATCAGCTGTTTGCCCCAGGCTTCCGTCTGGCGAGAAGCCTGCTGCAGCAGGCGGCCAAAATAGAAACCGTCAAAGGTGGAAACCACCAGACCGATGCTGTTGCTCGTGCGGTTTGCCAGCGAGCGGGCGAGAAAGTTTGGCCGATAGCCCAGCTCTTCCATCGCCTTAAAAACCTGTTGGCGGGTGCTCTCTTTCACCTGACCTGTGCCGTTCAACACGCGGGAAACCGTCGCTTTAGAGACGCCTGCGCGAATTGAGACATCCAGCATTGTAGCCATTCATCCGATTCCTGATATCACGTGGTGAACCGCAGTTTATCACAGACATTCAGGGGGATATGGCTTCATGGCGCGGTAAAAAACCATCGCGATCACGCTTTTACAGGAATTGATCGCAGGGAAAAGAAAACCGCAAATGCGGTATGCCAATTATCGCCTTTCTGGAATACCAATGAACGGGTTGGGAGCTTAATCACAGAACTTATTCTCCCCAGTGGCTATTTTTTGGTATGCCAATAGGTGTTTGGCTGTACACCTGGTGCGCTAAAAGCCCTTAAACCTGAGGTATCCTCTATGGCATTGCAGGACAAACTGATCGACTCACTGGGGAGTTTCGCCACGAAATTCAACAGCTACCGCTACATCATGGCGATAAAATCCGCTTTTATTACCCTGATGCCGGTGATCATCGTCGGCGCCTTTTCGGTGCTGATCTCCAATATGGTGCTGGATCCGAAAAACGGACTCGCCAGCTTTCAGGCGCTCTCTTTTCTGGCGGCGCTGAAACCCATTACCAGCGCGATCAACTACGCCACCCTTAACTTTCTCAATATTGGCGCGGTCTTTCTTATCGGCATCGAGCTGGGGCGGATTAACGGCATCAAGAGCCTGTTCCCCGGTCTGCTGGCGGTGATCTGCTTTATCTGCGTGACGCCGACCACCGTCGAAATGATGGTCGACGGGCAAATGCATGAAGTGAAAGATGTGCTGCTGCGCCAGTTTTCCGATACCCGTAGCCTGTTCCTCGGTATGTTTATCGCCATTCTGTCGGTGGAGATCTACTGCTGGCTGGAGGGCCGCAAGGGGCTGAAGATCAAGATGCCGGATACCGTGCCGCCCAACGTATCGGCGTCGTTCTCCGCCCTGATCCCGGCCATTATCACCACCACGGTGATTGCCACCTTTGGCTTTATTTTCCATCAGGCCACCGGCATGTACCTGTATGACGCGGTCTATCAGGTGGTGCAGCAGCCGCTGGAGCGGGTGGTGCAAAGCCTGCCGGGGATCCTGCTGCTGATGTTTGTCGCGCAGTTGTTCTGGGTTATCGGCATCCACGGCAACCAGATGATCAAACCGATCCGCGAACCGCTGCTGCTGGGAGCCATCACCGTCAATATGAGCGCCTTTGAGCAGGGCAAAGAGGTGCCTAATATCATCACCATGCCGTTCTGGGACGTTTATATGAGCATCGGCGGATCGGGGCTGACGATTGGCCTGCTGATCGCGGTCATGATCGCCACCAAACGCAAAGAGATGAAAGAGATCGCCAAGCTGTCGATTGGGCCGGGTCTGTTCAATATTAACGAACCGGTGATTTTCGGCATGCCGATCATGCTCAATCCGATCCTCGCGATCCCTTTTATCATTACGCCGCTGGTGACCGGCAGCATCGGCTACTTCGCGACCGCCGCCGGCTTTGCCGGTAAAGCGGTGGTGATGGTGCCGTGGACCACCCCGCCGCTGATCAACGCCTGGCTCTCTACGGCGGGTTCGATGGGGGCGGTGGTGACGCAGCTTATCTGCATCCTGACCGCGGTGCTGATCTATCTGCCGTTCGTCAAAATAGCCTCCCGCCGCGCGGAAAACGCTCAGCGCCAGGCAGAGAACGACCAGGCCAGCCAACAGATATGAGGACACAATGACGACAGTAAAGATGGCGATCCCCCGCGACTTTATCCTCGGCGCCGCCGCTTCCGCGTGGCAAACCGAGGGCTGGAGCGGTAAGAAAGCGGGCCAGGATTCCTGGCCGGATCTCTGGTACAAGAACGACCGCCGCGTCTGGCATAACGGCTACGGCCCGGCGGTGGCGACCGATTTTATCAACCGCTTCCGCGAAGACGTGCAGTTGATGAAGCTGGCGGGGCTGACCCACTACCGCACGTCGATTAACTGGTCGCGCTTTCTCACCGATTATGAAAACGTCACGGTCGATGAAGACTATGCGGCGTACTACGACCAGCTCTTCGATGAACTGCTGGCCAACGGCATCGAGCCGATGATCTGTCTTGAGCACTATGAACTCCCCGGCTATCTGCTGGAGCAGTACGGCGGCTGGGCGTCAAAAAAGGTGGTTGAGCTGTTTGTGCAGTACGCGGAGAAAGTGTTCGCCCGCTATCACCACAAAGTCACGCGCTGGTTTACCTTCAATGAACCGATCGTGGTGCAGACCCGCGTTTATCTGGATGCGCTGCGCTGGCCTTACGAGCAGAACACCGGCACCTGGATGCAGTGGAATCACCACAAGGTGCTGACGACGGCAAAAGTGGTCCGGCTGTTTCGCGAGAAAGGCTATCGCGGCACGGTAGGCTGCATTCTTAACCCGGAGGTCACCTACCCGCGCTCAAAAGCGTCGCACGATGTACGCGCCGCCGAACGCTACGATCTGTTTTATAACCGGGTTTTCCTCGATCCGCTGGTCCACGGCCTCTACCCGCCTGAGCTACTGGCCCTGCTCGAACAGCACGGGGTCTCCTGGGATTATGACGCGGAGGAGCTGGCGATAATCCGCGACAACACCGTTGATGAGCTGGGGATTAATCTCTACTACCCGCATCGGGTTAAGGCTCCATCGCGCGCCTGGCATCCGCAGACGCCGTTCCATCCGGCTTACTACTATGAGCCCTTTGAGCTACCGGGGCGGCGGATGAACCACTCCCGCGGCTGGGAGATTTATCCGCAAATCGTTTTTGATATGGCGATGCGGATCAAGCAGGACTACCGCAATATTCCGTGGTTCGTGGCGGAAAGCGGCATGGGCGTGGAAAACGAAGGGCAGTTTCGCAATGGTGAAGGCACCATCGCCGACGACTACCGGATCCGTTTTATCAGCGAGCATCTGTGGCAAACGCTGCGCGCGCGGGAAGCAGGGGCCAACTGTCACGGCTACATGCTGTGGGCGTTTACCGACAACGTTTCGCCGATGAACGCGTTTAAAAATCGCTACGGGCTGATTGAAATCGATCTGCAAAATAATCGTGCGCGGCGGCCCAAGGCGTCCGCCAGCTGGTTCCGTAAGCTAGGCGAGAGCCGGGAATTGACGCTGGATATTGACGATGAGTGGCGCTAGCCGGGCTGAAATTTTGCTAAGATAGCGGCCGATATTGACTCGCAGGCTCATAACGCACAGGTGATATTGTGGAGAAGGCTATCATTCCGCCGGAAAAGAAACCCTACCAGGAAATAGGTGATGATTTACGCGCACAGATTGCGCAGGGGCGCTATCCCATCGGGTCGCGCCTGCCGCCGGAACGCAATATCGCCGAGACCTACGGCGTGAGCCGGACCATCGTCCGCGAAGCGCTGCTGATGCTGGAGCTGCAGGGGACGGTCGACATTCGCCAGGGCTCCGGGGTGTACGTGATGCGCATCCCGCACGAGGACGATAGCGAGGAAGAACAGATGTTGAGCAGCGACGTCGGGCCGTTCGAAATCCTGCAGGCCCGCCAGCTGCTGGAGAGCAATATCGCCGCTTTTGCCGCCAAAATGGCCACCCGCGCCGATATCGATAACCTGAAGCGGATTATCGAGCAGGAACAGCGGGCGATTGCCGCCAACGATACCAGCCAGGATAACGCCCGGCTGTTTCACCTGGTGCTGGCCGGCGCGACGCAAAATCAGATGCTGCTGGCGACGGTTGAGCGCATCTGGCTGCAGATGGACAGCAGCCCGCTGTGGCAGCAGTTCAACGTGCATATCGCCAGCCGGGCGTACCGGCTGAAGTGGCTCGGGGACCGGCAAACGCTGCTCGCCGCCCTGCGCCGACGCGATGTGATGGGGGCCTGGCAGGCAATGTGGCAGCATCTTGAAAATGTCAAAAACAGCCTGCTGGAGCTCTCCGATGAAGACGCGCCGGACTTTGACGGCTATCTCTTTGAATCGGTACCGATTTTTCAGGGAAAGCTGGTATGATTATTCACCCCCTCTACGCTGTGCCGCAGCACGCTTCATGCGTAACGGAGTGGCTCTGGCGAGCGTTTGGCGCTGACGCGCTGCCGTGGGCGTTCTTCGCCAGCATTGTCGAACATAGCCAGACGCCGGGAGCGCTGCCCATTACCTTTGTGGCCGTGGAGGGCGAGAGGCTGCTGGGCACCGTCGGCCTGTGGCGCTGCGATTTAATCAGCCGCCAGGATCTCTATCCGTGGATGGCGGCGCTCTACGTGGCGCCTGAGGCGCGCGGGCAGGGGCTGGCGGGAAAACTACAGCAGCACGTCATCGGATATGCCAGAGCGCAGGGCTATACCGAGCTATTTCTCTACTCCGCCTGCCGCGATTTTTATGAGCGTTTTGGCTGGCAGTATATCGGCGAAGGCCTGGATTATCCGGCCAGCGCCGTCAGTTTATACCGCTACGATTTATCGCTGTCGAGGGGCGCAATCACCGAGTGACGGCGGACCAGCGTGGGGCTGAAAAGGTGGGTAATCTCCGGCGGCGGGCGATGCTCCGCCAGCGCTAACGCCAGCTCCGCGGCCTGCGTCGCCATGGTGACAATCGGATAGCGTACGGTGGTCAGACGCGGGCGCACGTAGCGCGAAATCAGCACGTCATCAAAGCCAATCAGCGAAATCTCACGCGGCACATCAATCCCGTTATCGTTTAATACGCCCATCGCGCCGGCGGCCATCGAGTCGTTATAGCAGGCGACGGCGCTGAAGTTCCTGCCGCGGCCCAGCAGCTCGGTTATCGCCTGTTCTCCGCCGCTCTCATCGGGCTCGGCAAAGGTCACCAGGCGATCGTTGCACGGCAGATCGCTCTCTTTTAACGCTGCCCAGTAGCCCTGCAGCCGGTCTTCAGCATCGGAAATAGCGTGATTAGAGCAGAGATAGCCGATGCGGGTGTGCCCCTGCTGAATCAGGTGGCGGGTCGCGAGCCATGCGCCGTAGCGGTCATCCAGCGCCACGCAGCGCTGCTCGAAGCCGGGCAGGATGCGGTTAATCAGCACCATGCCGGGGATTTGCTGCATCAGCGAGGCCAGTTCGTCATCGGGGATCATTTTGGCGTGGACCACCAGCGCCGCGCAGCGGTGGCGAATCAGCTGTTCAATCGCCTGGCGCTCTTTATGGAGGTTGTGATAGCCGTTACCGATCAGCAAAAAATTGCCGGTATTGTAGGCGACCTGCTCGACGGCTTTCACCATCGCGCCGAAGAAGGGGTCGGAGACATCGCCCACCACCAGGCCGACGGTTTCCGTTGACTGCTGCGCCAGCGCGCGGGCGTTGGCGTTGGGGTGATAATTTAGCGTTTCCATCGCGGCGCCTACCGACTGGCGCGAGGCTTCGCTGGCTTTCGGTGAATTGTTAATAACGCGGGAGACGGTAGCGACGGAGACTCCTGCGAGCCGGGCTACATCCTTAATAGTCGCCATACCAGGCCTTTTTTAGGGTAAGCGTTTACATGGCATTTATGTTACGGGAAAGCGCGGCAGATTCAAGGGTTGGTACTTTTGGGTTAATGCAATTGTGACGCAGATTAGCGTTGCGGGTGAAATAGTTACCCACAGGGGTGCGGAGAATGATTCCGGGAACGGACAATTCACACCTTTGCTTACACTTTGCGATTGGCTGTTGCGAATGTTCGCTGGTTTACCCATTCATTGCATTGATACTCTGGCTATCCCAGAGGTATTGATAGGTGGAGTCAACTTCAGGTTGACCACTTAATTACACCAGCCTGCGCAGATGCGCAGGTTTTTTTTTGCCCGCTGCTAGCCGTTGTTACAGTTCGCGAAAAAAGTAATAACTGGTTGCACTTAGGCTCATTCCCTTGCGTTTTATGGCTGGCGCCGGCGGCGGGAAAAACGAGACAATCAGGATCCCAGAGGTATTGATTGGTGAGTTTTTTAAGTACGCTTTTCGTACTGATTATCTTGCACCGACCTGCGCGGATGCGCAGGTTTTTTTTGTCCTGAATTCCGCTCCTCCTGGTGCATTTTCCGTCCCTTCTCATGTAACCTGCTTTGACTGATTAACCGGTCAAACGGAGTTGTTATGCTTTTGGGATTTTTCAGACTACTTTTCAAAGGATTGTACCGGGTCAAGTTAACCGGTGACCCCCAGGCGCTGCAGCAGCAAAAGGTGCTGATTACGCCAAACCATGTCTCCTTTATTGACGGCGTACTGCTGGCGCTTTTCCTGCCGGTGCGCCCGGTGTTCGCGGTCTATTCCTCAATCAGCGATCGCTGGTTTATGCGCGCGCTAAAGCCGATTATTGATTTTGTGCCGCTGGACCCGACCAAACCGATGTCGATAAAACATCTGGTCCGCCTGATTGAGCAGGGGCGCCCGGTGGTGATTTTCCCGGAAGGGCGGATCTCGGTGAGCGGTTCGCTGATGAAAATTTACGACGGCGCCGCCTTTGTGGCGGCGAAGTCGCAGGCGACCATCGTGCCGCTGAGAATCGAAGGCGCTGAACTAACCCCCTTTAGCCGCCTGAAGGGGCTGGTCAAGCGCCGCCTGTTCCCGCGCATTCAGCTGCATCTGCTGCCGCCGACGCATCTGCCGATGCCCGATGCGCCGCGCGCCCGCGACCGGCGTAAAATTGCCGGTGAAATGCTGCATCAGATCATGATGGAGGCGCGGATGGCGGTGCGCCCGCGCGAAACGCTGTATGAGTCGCTGCTGGCGGCCCAGGACCGCTTCGGCGCGCGCAAACGCTGCGTGGAAGATATCAATTTTCAGCCGGACACCTACCGTAAGCTGCTGACCAAAACCCTCTTCGTGGCGCGCATTCTGGAAAAATACAGCGCCCAGGGCGAAAAAATCGGCCTGATGCTGCCGAACGCCGGAATAAGCGCGGCGGTGATTTTTGGCGCGATCGCCCGCGGACGAATCCCGGCGATGATGAACTATACCGCCGGGGTCAAAGGCCTGAGCAGCGCCATTACCGCGGCGGAAATCAAAACCGTGTTTACCTCACGCACCTTCCTCGAAAAAGGCAAACTCTGGCACCTGCCGGAGCAGCTGACTCAGGTACGCTGGGTATTTCTCGAAGATTTAAAAGGCGAGGTTACCGCCGCCGATAAGCTGTGGATTTTTGGCCATCTGCTGATGCCGAAGCTGGCTCAGGTTACGCAGCAGCCGGAAGACGCGGCGATGATTCTGTTTACCTCCGGCTCGGAAGGCAATCCGAAAGGGGTAGTGCATAGCCATAAAAGCCTGCTGGCCAACGTCGAGCAGATTAAAACCATTGCCGACTTTACCGCCAACGACCGCTTTATGTCGGCGCTGCCGCTGTTTCACTCCTTTGGCCTGACGGTCGGCCTGCTGACCCCGCTGTTTACCGGCGCGGAGGTCTTCCTCTACCCCAGCCCGCTGCACTACCGCGTGGTGCCGGAGCTGGTATATGACCGCAACTGTACCGTGCTGTTCGGCACCTCCACCTTCCTTGGCAACTACGCCCGCTTTGCGAATCCGTATGATTTTTATCGCCTGCGTTACGTTGTCGCCGGGGCGGAGAAGCTGCAGGAGAGCACAAAGCAGATCTGGCAGGACAAGTTTGGCCTGCGCATTCTTGAAGGCTACGGCGTCACCGAATGCGCGCCGGTGGTATCGATCAACGTGCCGATGGCGGCGAAAGTGGGCACCGTCGGCCGCATTCTGCCGGGGATGGACGCGCGTCTGCTGGCCATGCCCGGTATTGAAGAGGGGGGCCGTTTACAGCTTAAAGGGCCGAACATCATGAACGGCTATCTGCGAGTGGAGAATCCCGGCGTGCTGGAAGCGCCCGCGGCGGAAAATCAGCACGGCGTAGTCGAGGCCGGCTGGTATGACACCGGGGATATCGTCAGCTTTGACGAACAGGGCTATGTGCGGATTCAGGGACGCGCGAAGCGCTTTGCCAAAATCGCCGGTGAGATGGTGTCGCTGGAGATGGTCGAGCAGGTGGCGCTGGCGGTTTCGCCGGACAAAATGCACGCCACGGCGATTAAACAGGATGCCAGCAAAGGCGAGGCGCTGGTGCTGTTTACCACCGATAATGAACTGAATCGTGAAAAACTGCTGCGCTATGCCCGTGAACACGGCGTACCGGAGCTGGCGGTACCGCGCGACATTCGCTGGCTGAAGCAGCTCCCGGTACTGGGCAGCGGCAAGCCGGACTTTGTCACCCTTAAAGGCATGGTTGAACAGGCGGAAGATTCGAATGAGTGAGTCAGTACACACTAACACATCTCTGTATTCGAAAGGGATGATGGCGGTTATCTGCGCCCAGTTTCTTTCAGCGTTTGGCGATAACGCGCTGTTGTTCGCCACCCTGGCGCTGATGAAGCAACTGTTCTACCCGGAGTGGAGCCAACCGGTATTACAGATGTTGTTTGTGGGCGCTTACATTCTCTTCGCGCCGTTTGTCGGACAGTTTGCCGATAGCTTTGCCAAAGGGCGGGTGATGATGGTGGCGAACGGCCTGAAGCTGATCGGCGCGGGGTGCATCTGCTTTGGCGTGAATCCGTTTGTTGGCTATACGCTGGTGGGCATCGGCGCTGCCGCCTATTCTCCGGCTAAATACGGCATTCTCGGCGAGCTGACCACCGGCGATAAGTTAGTGAAAGCGAACGGCCTGATGGAGTCCTCGACCATTGCGGCGATCCTGCTCGGCTCGATGGCGGGCGGTATCCTGGCGGACTGGCATATCATGGCGGCGCTCGGCGTCTGCGCGGTGGTGTACGCCGGCGCGGTGGTCGCCAACCTGTGGATCCCGAAGCTGCCGGCGGCGCGTCCCGGGCAATCATGGCGTTTCAGGCCGATGACCCACAGCTTCTTTAGCGCCTGTACGATGCTATGGCGCAACGGTGAGACCCGCTTTTCGTTAGTCGGCACCAGCCTGTTCTGGGGGGCGGGCGTGACGCTGCGCTTCCTGCTGGTGCTGTGGGTGCCGGCGGCGCTGGGCATTACCAGCAACGCCATGCCGACCTACCTTAACGCGATGGTGGCGGTGGGGATTGTGCTGGGGGCCGGCGCGGCGGCGAAGCTGGTGACGCTGGAAACGGTGTCGCGCTGCATGCCCGCCGGGATATTGATTGGCGTGGCGGTCATCTTTTTCGCCATCCAGCAGGCGCTGCTGCCGGCGTTTGCCCTGCTGCTGCTGCTCGGCGCGTTCGGCGGCTTCTTTATCGTGCCGCTTAACGCCCTGCTGCAGGAGCGAGGGAAACATACGGTCGGCGCGGGCAACGCTATCGCGGTGCAGAACCTCGGCGAAAACGTGGCGATGCTGCTGATGCTGGGCCTCTATTCGCTGGCGGTGAGCATCGGTATTCCTGTCGTCGGCGTAGGGATTGGCTTTGGCGTGGTGTTCGCCCTGGCGATTACTGCCCTGTGGATTTGGGGACGGCGTAAATAATCTCCCGGAGGCGGCGCGTCGCGCCTGTCCGGGCTACAAACCGCACGAACTTGTAGCCCGGACAGATGCGTAGCATCGCCTCCGGGAGCTTTTACGGCCTTACGGTGCCGGGTAGGTATAAACCTGATGCACCGCTTCAATCTCGGCTAAAACCTCTGCGCTCAGCTCCAGATGCAGGCTTTCGACGTTGGTTTTCAGCTGCTCCATGGTGGTCGCGCCCAGCAGGGTGCTGGCGACAAACGGCTGACGACGTACGAAGGCCAGCGCCATCTGCGCCGGGTCAAGGTTGTGCCGCTTCGCGATATCGACATAGGCCGCCACCGCTTTTTGCGTCTGCTCGCCGCTGTAGCGCGTAAAACGGCTGAACAGCGTATTGCGTGCGCCTGCTGGTTTTGCGCCGTTGAGGTATTTCCCGGTCAGCGTGCCGAACGCCAGGCAGGAATAGGCCAGCAGCTCCACGCCTTCATACTGGCTAACTTCCGCCAGGCCCACTTCAAAGCTGCGGTTCACCAGGCTGTACGGGTTCTGGATCGTCACGATGCGCGGCAGGTCGTGCTTGTCCGCCAGATGAAGATAGCGCATCACGCCAAACGCCGTTTCGTTAGAGACCCCGATATAGCGAATCTTGCCGGCGCGCTGGAATTCGGCCAGCGCGTCCAGCGTATCCAGCAGGGTGACGACCGGGGCGGAATCGGCCCAGGTGTAGCCCAGCTTGCCGAAACAGTTGGTCGGGCGCTGCGGCCAGTGTACCTGATAGAGGTCGAGATAATCGGTCTGCAGGCGCTTCAGGCTGTCGTGCAGCGCCTCGCGGATATTTTTACGATCCAGCTTGTGGTCAGGACGAATGCTGCTGTCGTTATTGCGGGCAGGGCCGCTCACTTTAGAGGCGATAATCAGCTTTTCGCGATTGCCGCGCTTCGCCAGCCAGTTACCGACGTAGGTTTCCGTCAGGCCCTGGGTTTCCGGGCGCGGCGGGACGGGATACATTTCCGCGACGTCAATCAGGTTAATGCCCTGACTCACCGCGTAATCGAGCTGCTCGTGCGCGTCTGCCTCGCTATTCTGCTCACCAAACGTCATTGTGCCCAGCCCCAGCGTGCTGATTTCAAGAGAACTGTGTGGGATACGGTGATACTGCATAGCCGGCTTCCTTTTTTATCAACAAGGTCAGGCGTTCCCCGACAAAGGAATATAAAAATGGCAGAGGGGGAGAAAAAGGGGAAGTAAAAAAATCAAAAAAGCCGGGCTGACGGAATCCGGCCTGATGAATCCTCGCGGACAGATCAGGTTTATCCCGACTTTTCTCTGAATGCTGAAGAATAAAGAACGCTGCTCAACGGTGCGATAAAACGCTAAATCGCGACCTGACGGCGGGACTTAACGTTTAATAATCTGCGAAACGTCGTCACGATTGATCTGCATTTTATTACCCTGCTGATCTTCGTAGCTGATAAGGCCGGTGTCGTCGTCTATGGCGGGTTTGCCGTCGGTCAGAATCATGCGACCATCTTTGGTTGCCATGACGTAATCGCTGCTGCAACCGGAAACCGAGAACGCCAGTCCTACGGCGGAAATCAATACTGCCCATTTTTTCATCGCTATCACCCCTATTATAGCCGCACCTCGTACCAGTATATTAATAGCCTGATTTGTGAGACATAAAAAGCAGTTAAGTCTTAAAAAAGAATTGCAGCCCGTTTCAGGGCTGCGTTTTAGCGGGCTACAGCGGATTTTTTTTATTGCGCAGCAGGTTGAGACTTTCAACCGCAATCGAAAAGAACATCGCGAAATAGATGTAGCCTTTCGGCACGTGCACGTCGAAACTTTCGAGCATCAGCGTAAAGCCGACGAGGATCAAAAACGACAGCGCCAGCATTTTCACCGAAGGATGGCGGTCAACAAAATCGCCTATCGAACGGGCGGCAACCATCATCACCAGCACCGCGATTACCACTGCCGCCATCATAATAAACAGATGGTCCGACAGCCCGACGGCGGTGATCACCGAATCGAGGCTGAAAATAATATCCAGCAGCATAATCTGCACGATGGCGCCCATAAATGAATGGACGTTGGTTTTCAGCCCTTCTTCTTCGCCTTCAATGGATTCGTGAATTTCTTTACTCGCCTTCCAGATCAGGAACAGCCCGCCCAGCAGGAGGATCAGATCGCGAAACGAGATCTCCTGGCCTAGCACGGTAAAGAGAGGATTAGTGAGCTTGACGACCCACGCGATTGACGCCAGCAGCGCCAGACGCATGATCATCGCCCCCATCAGCCCAATACGGCGGGCGTGGGCCCGTTGCGCTGTGGGCAGTTTTGCCACCACCAGAGAGAGGAAAATAATATTATCGATCCCGAGCACTATCTCCAGCAGCGTCAGCGTACCAAGCGCCAGCCAGGCGTTAGGATCGGTTACCCATGCAAATAACATCGTTCAAAGTCCTGCAAAATAGAAAGATGCGATTATATGCAACCGCCACGGCAGAACAAAAAATTAATCATCTCCAGGCCGTTATTTCGAGGAGAGAAGGAAATGGCGGGCGAGCAGGGCGGCGGTAAAGTTTTTCTTCAGATAGAAACCGCGCGGTAGGGTGAGGATCGGTTCGCCGCGGGCGCCTACCGCCTCGGTCAGCGCTTTGCTGTTTGCCGCTTTCGGGCGCAGCTGCAGCACTTCGCCGTGGCGGGCGGTGATGCGCTCGACCTGGCCGAGGACGATCAAATCCATCAGCTCTTCCCAATCCATACGCAGCTGGCGATCTTCTTCTTCGCTGGGGCTCCACAGCAGCGGTGCGCCGACGCGGCGTTCGGCCAAAGGAATCGCGCGATCGCCCTCTACCGGTACCCACAGTACCCGCTTGAGCTTATGACGCACGTGGCTGCTCTCCCAGGTGACGCCGCTGTTGCCGGTCAGCGGCGCGACGCAGACAAAGGTGGTTTCCAGCGGGCGACCTGATGAATCGATGGGGATGGTTTTCAGCTCGACGCCGAGGGCGGCGAAATCCTGCTCCGGCTTGCTGCCTGCGCTGGCGCCAAGCCATATCTCCAGCAGGATGCCGATCCAGCCTTTATCACGTTTTAAATCGCGCGGAATCGGAATCCCGGCAAGCTGGGCCAGCTCCCCCAGCGAATAGCCTGCCAGCTGCTGCGCCTGGGCCAGAAGCTGCTCCTGGCTTTGCGGGGGGGATAAGAGCGGCGCGATGGTCGGCATAGCGTAAAACCTCTGGCTAAAAAGTGAGCAGTAATTTCATCCGTTGTGGATAGAGTTTACCTTTTCTTGAGTAAGTATGACAATTTGATGATTCATATGGTTTTTTTTGCGATTTTTTGCCACGGTGAAAATGGTGAAACCGGGTTTTCCAGAACTGGTCACCGACAATGAACAGGATCTTACACCCTGTTATCCACAGAAAAATGGGATAACTGGGGAAAAGCCCCACTACTGTTTCCATTTACAGCCTTGACGTGAGATGAAAATCGAGTTTTTAGACAAAATATGCCCAGAGCACATGCGTAATCTGTGGATAAAACCAACATTGCTCGATCTTTCATCAGTTCCAGGATCTCTTATGTGATGATCGTCACGTTATACTGTGAATTATGAAATTTTAACATGCTAACTTTATGAAAATTAGGTCATTATAATCAGGTGCTATCGCTACGCTGTTCGGATGATTCCGGGTTTTCCCTGGTTAATTCCGTACTTCTTCACAACTCTATCCACAGAAAAAGTGAATAAAATCGTCCGGGTATGGCTTTCGCTGTTTATAACTCCGGGTATTACTGTGAGTTATTCAAATGTTATTCGATCTCATCCCCCTCACAGAGTGGTTTACCGTTTCCAACGAGTGTGAAACAATCATTCACATTGAAGCTTATTTTGAGGTAGTCCGGTGATTGATGACGATGGCTACCGCCCAAATGTCGGTATTGTAATCTGTAATCGCCAGGGCCAGGTTATGTGGGCCAGGCGCTATGGTCAGCACTCGTGGCAGTTCCCGCAAGGGGGCATAAATCCAGGGGAATCAGCAGAGCAGGCGATGTATCGGGAATTGTTCGAAGAAGTTGGGCTAAGCCGTAAAGATGTGCGGATCCTTGCTTCAACCCGTAACTGGTTGCGTTACAAATTGCCTAAACGTTTGGTGCGTTGGGACACAAAGCCGGTATGTATCGGCCAGAAACAGAAGTGGTTTCTCCTGCAATTGATCGGCAGCGATGCGGATGTCAATATGCAAACCAGCAGTACACCTGAGTTTGATGGCTGGCGATGGGTAAGCTACTGGTACCCGGTGCGTCAGGTGGTGTCGTTTAAGCGCGACGTATACCGCAGGGTGATGAAAGAGTTTGCCAGCGTCACCATGGCGCTGGCGGAAAGCACGCCTAAGCCGCAAAGCGCGCCTGCATATCGACGTAAAAGAGGTTAAGCCACGCACATTATGCTCACTCGGTTGCGAGAAATAGTCGAGAAGGTCGCGAGTGCGCCGCGTTTAAACGAGGCGCTGGATATCCTGGTCACCGATATCTGCGCCGCGATGGAGACGGAAGTCTGTTCGGTTTATCTGGCTGACAATGACCGACGCTGTTATTACCTGATGGCGACGCGCGGGTTGAAAAAGCCGCGCGGGCGCATCGTTGCGCTCGCTTTTGACGAAGGCCTCGTGGGCCTGGTTGGCCGCCTGGCCGAACCCATTAACCTCGCCGACGCGCAAAAGCACCCCAGCTTTAAATATATTCCCGCGGTCAAAGAGGGCCGCTTTCGCGCCTTCCTCGGCGTGCCGATTATCCAGCGGCGTCAGCTGCTCGGCGTGCTGGTTGTGCAGCAGCGCGAACTGCGCCAGTTTGACGAAAGCGAAGAGTCCTTCCTGGTCACCCTGGCCACGCAAATCGCCGGCATTCTCTCTCAATCCCAGCTGAACGCGCTGTTTGGTCAATATCGTCAGACCCGCATCCGCGCGCTGCCCGCCTCGTCAGGCGTGGCGATTGCCGAAGGCTGGATGGACGTCAGCCTGCCGCTGATGGAGCAGGTTTATGAAGCCTCGACGCTCGATACCGCTTCCGAGCGCGAGCGGCTGACCGGCGCGCTGGAAGAGGCGGCGAATGAGTTTCGCCGCTACAGCAAACGCTACGCTGCCGGCGCGCAGAAAGAGACGGCGGCCATCTTTGACCTCTATTCGCACCTGCTTTCCGACGCGCGCCTGCGCCGCGAGCTGTTCGCTGAAGTGGATAAAGGCGCGGTGGCCGAATGGGCGGTGAAGAAGATCATCGAGAAATTCGCCGAACAGTTTGCCGCGCTCAGCGACGGCTACCTGAAAGAGCGCGCGGGCGATCTGCGCACGCTGGGCCAGCGGCTGCTTTTCCATCTCGATGACAGTATCCAGGGGCCCAATACCTGGCCGGAGCGCATCGTGCTGGTGGCGGATGAACTGTCGGCCACCACCTTAGCGGAGGTTCCTCAGGATCGTTTAGCCGGCGTGGTGGTGCGCGATGGCGCGGCGAACTCCCACGCCGCGATTATGGTGCGCGCGCTGGGCATTCCGACGGTGATGGGGGCGGATATTCAGCCTTCGCTGCTGCACGGCCATACGCTGATTGTCGACGGCTATCGCGGCGAGCTGCTGGTCGATCCCGAGCCGGTGCTGCTGCAAGAGTATCAGCGCCTGATCAGCGAAGAGAACGAGCTTAGCCGCCTGGCCGAGGACGATCTTGAACGCGCTTCCGAACTGAAAAGCGGCGAGCGGGTAAAAGTCATGCTCAACGCGGGCCTGAGCCCCGAGCATGAAGAAAAACTCGGCAATTTCGTCGACGGTATTGGCCTTTACCGTACCGAAATCCCCTTTATGCTGCAAAGCGGCTTCCCTTCCGAAGAGGAGCAGGTTGCCCAGTATCAGGGCATGCTGCAGATGTTCAACGAGAAATCGGTGACGCTGCGCACGCTGGACATCGGCGCGGATAAACAGCTGCCGTATATGCCGATCAGCGAAGAGAATCCGTGCCTTGGCTGGCGCGGTATTCGGATCACGCTCGATCAGCCGGAGATCTTTCTGGTACAGGTCCGCGCGATGCTGCGGGCCAACGCGGCAACCGGAAACCTCAGCATCCTGCTACCGATGGTCACCAGCCTGGATGAAGTGGATGAGGCTCGTCGCCTGATCGATCGCGCCAGCCGCGAAGTGGAAGAGATGATCGGCTACGCCATTCCCCGCCCGCGTCTTGGCGTGATGCTGGAAGTGCCGTCGATGGTCTTTATGCTGCCGCAGCTGGCGAACCGCGTTGATTTTATCTCCGTTGGCACCAACGATCTGACCCAGTACATTCTGGCGGTGGATCGCAACAACACCCGGGTCGCGAGTATGTATGACAGCCTGCATCCGGGGGTACTGCGGGCGCTGGCGATGATTGCCCGCGACGCCGAGCGTTTTGGTATCGACCTGCGCCTGTGTGGCGAAATGGCGGGCGATCCGATGTGCGTGACGATCCTGATTGGTATGGGCTATCGTCATCTGTCGATGAACGGTCGTTCGGTGGCGAGAGTGAAGTATTTGCTGCGGCGCATCGATATCAATGAAGCCCAGGAGCTTTCCCAGCGTAGCCTGGAAGCGCAGATGACCGCCGAAGTGCGCCATCAGGTCGCGGCTTTTATGGAGCGACGCGGACTCGGCGGCCTGATTCGCGGCGGCCGCTAGCACGGGCTACGGTTCATGAATTTGTTGCCCGGGTAAGGCGTTAGCCGTGATCCGGGACAACGCTGACGAGGTTCGGGCGGCCTGAGGGTTGGGTAGCCCGGACAGGCGCAGCGCGCCGCCTCCGGGAATGCTCAGCCGCGAATTCGCATTCGTATACATATCTTTTACATGTCCGGCGCGGATCGCCCTTCGCGCTTATGCTATCATTCGCAGCCTTTGGAGCGCCCGTTTCTGACGCGCGCGAACGATCCCCGCTGTCCACTTTCGGCGGAATAACAAGTGTTTATGGTGACAGATGAATAGTGGCTACCTGCATTTTCCGGAGTTTGATCCGGTAATTTTTTCCATTGGACCGGTCTCCCTCCACTGGTACGGTCTGATGTACCTGGTTGGGTTTGTTTTTGCGATGTGGTTGGCCACCCGTCGGGCCAATCGTCCGGGCAGCGGTTGGACAAAAAACGAAGTTGAAAACCTGCTGTACGCCGGCTTCCTCGGGGTTTTCCTCGGCGGGCGTCTTGGCTATGTCTTCTTCTACAACCTGCCGGTGTTCCTCGACGATCCGCTCTATCTGTTCCGCGTCTGGGACGGCGGTATGTCCTTCCACGGCGGTCTGATCGGCGTGATTCTGGTGATGATCATTTTCGCCAAACGCACGAAGCGCACCTTCTTCCAGGTTTCCGACTTCATTGCGCCGCTGATTCCGTTTGGCCTCGGCGCCGGGCGTCTGGGCAACTTTATCAACGGTGAACTGTGGGGCCGCGTCGATCCGAACTTCCACTACACCATGATTTTCCCCGGCTCTCGGGCGGAAGATCTGGCGCTGCTGCCGTCGCATCCTGAGTGGCAATCGCTGTTTGATACCTACGGCGCGCTGCCGCGTCATGCTTCGCAGCTCTATGAGCTGGCGCTGGAAGGCGTCGTGCTGTTCCTGATACTGAACCTGTTTATCCGCAAGCCGCGTCCGGCCGGTTCGGTTTCCGGCCTGTTCCTCATTGGCTACGGTCTGTTCCGCATCATCGTGGAGTTCTTCCGTCAGCCCGATGCCCAGTTTACCGGCGGCTGGGTACAGTACATCAGCATGGGGCAGATTCTTTCGATTCCGATGGTGCTTGCGGGTATCATCATGATGGTCTGGGCGTACCGTTGTCGTCCGCAGCAACAAAATTCTTGAGGAACCATGAAACAGTATCTTGATTTGATGCAGAAAGTGCTCGATGAGGGCACGCAAAAAAATGACCGCACCGGTACCGGCACCGTCTCCATCTTCGGTCACCAGATGCGTTTTAACCTGCAGGAAGGATTCCCGTTGGTGACGACCAAGCGCTGTCATTTACGCTCCATCATCCATGAACTGCTGTGGTTCCTGCAGGGTGACACCAACGTGGCGTATCTGCACGAAAACAACGTCACTATCTGGGACGAATGGGCGGATGAAAACGGCGATCTGGGGCCGGTTTACGGCAAGCAGTGGCGCTCCTGGCCCGCGCCAGACGGCCGTCATATCGACCAGATCAGCACGGTGATGGAACAGCTGAAAAACGACCCGGATTCTCGCCGGATTATCGTCTCGGCATGGAACGTCGGCGAGCTGAACAAAATGGCGCTGGCCCCGTGCCACGCGTTCTTCCAGTTCTACGTCGCCGACGGCAAGCTCTCCTGCCAGCTCTATCAGCGCTCGTGCGACGTATTCCTCGGCCTGCCGTTCAATATCGCCAGCTACGCGCTGCTGGTGCATATGGTGGCGCAGCAGTGCGACCTCGAAGTGGGCGATTTTGTCTGGACCGGCGGCGATACGCACCTGTACAGCAACCACATGGAGCAGACGCATCTGCAGCTGAGCCGCGAACCGCGGGCGCTGCCGAAGCTGGTGATCAAACGTAAGCCGGCATCGATTTTCGACTACCGTTTTGAAGACTTCGAAATCGAAGGCTACGACCCGCATCCGGGGATTAAAGCGCCAGTGGCGATTTAACCCGGAAGTGACGACGAAAAACCGGCGCCTGCGAGCGCCGGTTTTTTTATGCCTCAGCCGAGCCGACGGCCAGCTTTATTCCCCCAACGGAACGCTTTTTTGCGAGCAGATTTCCGGCACTGTTGAAACCCGCTGCAACGCCTTTAATACTCTCCGGCGCGCGCCGCAAACCCGCATTTTACCGTTCGAATAAAGCCTCAATGCTCCGCATACTTGGCCCATGAACAGAGAACATGGCTATACCCTGATTGAAACCCTGCTCACCATGGTCGTGGTCGTCATTCTCGGCGCCAGCGGGCTGTACGGCTGGCAGAGCTGGCAACGGCAGCAGCGCCTGTGGCAAACCGCCTGCCAGGTCCGCGACTACCTGGTGCTGCTACGCGATGACGCCAACTGGCACAACCGCGACAGGGTATTAAGCGTCGGCCAAAGCGCGGAGGGCTGGTGCCTGAGCGCCAGCGGGGCGATGGCCGACTGTCTCCGCAGGGACGCTTTCACGCTGCAACCGCTATGGCCGGAGGTTTCGCTCAGCGCGATGACGCCGGGGCTGGGGTTTTATGGCCTGCGTAATACCGCCTGGGCCGGGCATATCCGCCTGCAAAGCGCGGCGGGCGGCTGGAACATTATCGTTTCTCACTGGGGGCGCATCCGCCTGTGTCGCGGCGAGGAGACGGCATCGTGTCTGTAAAACAGCGCGGCTTTTCCCTGCCGGAAACGCTGATCGCGATGGCCATCAGCTCCGTGCTGCTGCTCGGCAGCGCGCGTTTTCTTCCGGCGCTGCAGTGGGCCGCGCTTCGCCAGACCCGGCAGCAGTCGCTGGAAAATGAGCTCTGGCAGCGAATCTACACCGTCGCGAAGCATCTGCAGCGCGCCGGATACTGCCGCGGCCGCTGTTACGGGCAGGCGCTGTATATCGCAGAGGGCGGTGATTGCCTGCTGGTGAGCTGGGATAGCAACAGCGATGGCGTCTGGAATAGCGCGCCGTCATCGGAATCGGATACCACCGGGTTTCGCCTGCGCGATGGCGCGCTGGAAACCCTGCGCGGCGCAAGCGCCTGCAGCGGCAAAGGCTGGGAGAAAATGACCAACCCGGCGGCGATTCAGGTCACCGCGTTTCAGGTTACGCGCCTGGAGAGGGCGGGCTTCGCGCCTGAATTATCGATTACCCTTGCGGCGCACTCGGTCGCCGACCCGCAAATCCGCGCGCGGGCGGAATACGGCGTAACGGGATATAACCTGTGAATCGCCAGCGCGGGCTCTCTTCGCTGCTGATGGTGCTGCTGCTGTTAGCGCTCGGCACGCTATTACTCCAGGGGCTGCACCAGCAGCAGCGTTCGCTGTTAGCGCAGACGGCCAGCGAAACGCGGGCGCTTGGCGATGCCGCTGATGCGCATTCCGCGCTGCAGTGGGGAAAGGGGCTCGTCTGGCCGCTTCAGGAAACGGTTAGCTGCCAGCAGAACGCGGCGCTCGGCTGGCGCGCCTGCCTGCGAGTCTTTAGCGACGCCTCGGTATTGCTGATTGGCGGCAGCGATGGCGGCGGCATACTGCTGTGGCAGTCAGGCGTAATCGAACAAAACCGCGTCCGCTTTTCGCCTCACGGCTGGAGCGATTTTTGCCCGTTAAAGGAGGCAAGCCTATGCCAGATGCCCTGAGGCGGCAGAGAGGGTTTAGCCTGCCCGAAACGCTGCTGGCTTTAGTCTTGCTTATCGCAACCGTGACCGCGCTGGCGGGCTATCAGCGTGGGCTGGCCAACGGCTTTATGCAGCTCAACCAGTACCGTCAGCTGTGGCGCGATGCGTGGCGATTCAGTCAGCTTAGCCCACCGGTGATTCCCGCGAATCGCCAGGTATCCCGCATGCAGACATCGGTGCAAAGATGTGTCAGCATCACGGTAACGATCACGATGCCCGCAGCCAGGCGGGCGCAGATGACCCGGCTGCACTGCCCGGTCAGTCAGTAGCCAGGAGCGAATATGTTAAGGGTGTACCACTCAAACCGTCTGGATGTGCTTGAAGCCTTGATGGAGTTTATCGTCGAGCGCCAGCGGCTGGATGACCCTTTTATGCCGGAAATGGTGCTGGTACAGAGTACCGGGATGGCGCAGTGGCTGCAGATGACGCTGGCGCAGCGCTTTGGGATTGCGGCCAACATTGAGTTCCCGCTACCCGCCAGTTTTATCTGGGACATGTTCGTGCGGGTGTTAAAAGATATTCCCGGAGAAAGCGCGTTCAGTAAGCAAAGTATGAGCTGGAAACTCATGACCCTGCTACCGCAGCGGCTGAACGATGAAGCCTTTACGCTA
Source organism: Klebsiella sp. CB_Kp196 (assembly GCF_040061575.1). Classification (NCBI taxonomy): domain Bacteria; kingdom Pseudomonadati; phylum Pseudomonadota; class Gammaproteobacteria; order Enterobacterales; family Enterobacteriaceae; genus Klebsiella; species Klebsiella sp. CB_Kp196. The sequence goes on along the minus strand of NZ_JBEAFH010000006.1, from coordinate 51,793 downwards.
CTGCGCCACTATCTGCACGACGATAGCGACAAGCGCAAGCTGTTTCAGCTGGCCGCCAGAGTGGCGGATCTCTATGATCAGTATCTGGTTTATCGCCCCGAGTGGCTGATGCGCTGGGAGGCCGACCAGCGCGTTGACGGGCTTGGAGACGCGCAGGAGTGGCAGGCGCCGCTGTGGAAAGCGCTGGTGGAATATACCGCTGAGCTGGGCCAGCCGCTGTGGCATCGCGCCAATTTATACCAACGCTTTATCAGCGCGCTTGAGGCCGCCGAACAGCCGCCCGCCGGGCTACCGTCGCGGGTGTTTATCTGCGGGATTTCGGCGCTGCCGCCGGTATACCTGCAGGCGCTCCAGGCGCTGGGTAAGCATGTCGATGTATATGTTCTCTTCACTAACCCGTGCCGCTACTACTGGGGCGACATTAAAGATCCGGCATTTCTGGCAAAGCTGCTCTCCCGCCAGCGCCGCCACCACCGCGAAACGACGCGAGAGCTGCCCCTGTTTCGCGATACGCAACAGGCTCCGGGATTATTCAACGATGCCGGGGAACAGGATGTCGGCAATCCGCTGCTGGCCTCCTGGGGCAAGCTGGGGCGCGACTATATCTACCTGCTGGCGGGTCTTGAGCGCTATGAAGAGCTGGACGCCTTTGTCGATATCGCGCCGGATAACCTGCTGCATAATCTTCAGGCGGATATTCTCGAACTGCGTAATGCGGCGGTGGCCGGGCGCAGCGCCGAGGAGTTTGCCAACAGCCGCAGCAAGCGGTTGCTGGCGGCGGACGACCGCAGCCTGACGATTCATGTCTGCCATAGCCCGCAGCGCGAGGTTGAGGTACTGCACGACCGGCTGCTGGCGATGCTCGAAGAGAATCCCGAGCTCACGCCGCGCGATATTATCGTCATGGTGGCGGATATCGATAGCTACAGCCCCTATATTCAGGCGGTCTTCGGCAGCGCCAGCGGCGAGCGCTGGCTGCCGTGGGCGATATCCGACCGGCGGGCCCGCGAATCGCATCCGGCGCTGCAGGCGTTTATCACCCTGCTTTCGCTGCCCGACAGCCGCTTTGCCAGCGAAGACGTGCTGGCGCTGCTGGATGTGCCGGTGCTGGCCGCGCGCTTTAACATTAACGAAGAGGGGCTACGCTACCTGCGCCAGTGGGTTAACGAATCCGGCGTACGCTGGGGAATGGATGACGACAACGTGCGTGAACTCGATCTCCCGGCTACCGGCCAGCATACCTGGCGCTTTGGCCTGACGCGTATGCTGTTGGGCTACGCCATGGACAGCAGCGAAGGGGAGTGGCGCTCGGTGCTGCCTTATGATGAGTCGAGCGGGCTTATCGCCGAGCTGGTGGGCAACCTGGCATCGCTGCTGATGCAGCTTAATCTCTGGCGCCGCGGGCTGGCCCAGGATCGCCCATTAGCCGAGTGGCTGCCGGTATGCCGCGACCTGCTGAACGACTTCTTCCTTCCGGACAGCGAAACGGAAGCCGCCCTGGCGCTGATAGAACAGCAGTGGCAGGCGGTGATTGACGGCGGCGTCGACGCGCGGTATGGCGAAACGGTACCGCTCTCTTTGCTGCGCGATGAGCTGTCCCAGAGGCTCGATCAGCAGCGCATCAGCCAGCGCTTTCTCGCCGGCCCGGTTAACATTTGTACCCTGATGCCGATGCGTTCGATTCCTTTCAAGGTGGTCTGCCTGCTGGGGATGAACGACGGCGTTTATCCGCGCACCCTGGCGCCGCTGGGCTTCGATTTAATGAGCCAGAAGCCGCAGCGCGGAGACCGTAGCCGTCGCGACGACGACCGCTATCTGTTCCTTGAAGCCCTGATGTCGGCCGAGCAGAAGCTCTATATCAGCTATATCGGCCGTTCCATTCAGGACAATAGCGAGCGCTATCCCTCCGTTCTGGTTCAGGAGCTGGCGGACTACATCGGCCAGAGCCACTGTCTGGAAGGGGACGAAGAGCTGGACTGCGATGCCAGCGAACGGCGGGTCAAAGAGCACATCACGCATCTGCATACCCGCATGCCTTTCGATGCCGCAAATTTTCTGGCTAATGAAGATCAAAGCTATGCCCGGGAATGGCTGGCGGCCGCCAGCCAGCAGGGGGAAGCGCACGGCGCGTTCATCCAGCCGCTACCGGTACCGGACATCGATCACTTACCGTTCGAACAGCTGCTGCGCTTCTGGCAGCATCCTGTGCGCGCGTTCTTTCAGCAGCGGCTGCGGGTGAATTTCCGCTCGGAGGAGAGCGAGATCCCCGACGATGAACCTTTTACCCTCGAAGGGCTGAGCCGCTATCAGCTGAACCAGCAGCTGCTCAATACGCTGATTGAGCAGCAGGATGCCTCGGCAATGTATCGCCGCTTCCGTGCCGCCGGGGAGCTACCCTATGGCGCGTTCGGCGAACTGGCCTGGGAGACCCAGCGTCAGGAGATGCAAAATCTGGCCGAACGGGTGATCGCCTGCCGCCAGCCGGGGCAGAGCATGGAAATCGATCTGCAATGCAGCGGAGTCAACATAACCGGCTGGCTGCAGCAGGTACAATCCGACGGTTTGCTGCGCTGGCGGCCTTCGCTATTAAGCGTGGCGCAGGGGATGCAACTTTGGCTGGAGCATCTTGTCTATTGTGCTAGCGGCGGTACCGGCGAAAGCCGGCTGTTTGTGCGCAAAGAGGGCGAGTGGCGTTTTCCACCGCTGGCGCAGGAGCAGGCCCAGGGCTACCTCAACGATCTGGTTGACGGTTACCTGCAGGGAATGTCCAAACCGCTGCTGCTGCTGCCGGAAAGCGGCGGCGCATGGCTAAAAGTCTGTTATGACGCCGAAAAGGATGTCATGTTAATGGACGAAGAGACGCAGCAAAAAGCGCGCAGTAAATTTCTTCAGGCTTATGAAGGGAACATGGTGGTCAGCGGCGAAGGTGCCGACGTCTGGTATCAGCGCCTGTGGCGCACGCTGGAAGCGGAATACTATGAAGAGATCCTGACGCAAACGCAGCGTTATTTGCTACCGGTGTTTCGTTTCCATCAGTCCGAATAACATTGTAATAGTATAAAAATTGCGCACTGGATGGCAGTTCATTTATGATGCGCAACGAATCACGGACTGATGTTTATAAAGGCTGCCAATTATGCAGCGCCAGGTTTGTTAATGATGAGGTCCGTGAATGCCCCGCAGTTTATGGTTCAAGGTTATTGTTTTACTGGCCGCCCTTTGGGCGCCGTTAAGTCAGGCAGACACCGGATGGCAACCGATCCAGGAAACCATCCGTAAAAGCGAAAAAGATACCCGTCAATATCAGGCGATCCGCCTCGATAACGGCATGGTAGTGCTGCTGGTTTCCGATCCCCAGGCGGTAAAATCGCTGTCGGCGCTGGTCGTTCCCGTGGGATCGCTGCAGGATCCCGCCGAGCATCAGGGGCTGGCCCACTTCCTGGAGCATATGACGCTGATGGGCTCGAAAAAGTATCCCCAGCCTGACAGCCTCGCCGAGTATCTCAAAATGCACGGCGGCAGCCACAACGCCAGCACCGCCCCGTATCGCACCGCCTTCTATCTTGAAGTGGAAAACGATGCCCTGGACGGCGCGGTCGATCGCCTGGCCGACGCCATCGCCGCGCCGCTGCTGGATAAAAAATATGCCGATCGCGAGCGTAATGCGGTTAACGCCGAGCTCACGATGGCGCGTACCCGGGACGGGATGCGAATGGCGCAGGTTAGCGCGGAAACCATTAACCCGGCGCACCCCGGCTCGCAGTTTTCCGGCGGTAACCTTGAAACGCTGAGCGACAAGCCCGGCAAACCGGTGCTTGATGCCCTGCACGCCTTTCGCGATAGCTGGTATTCCGCCAACCTGATGAAAGCGGTGATCTACAGCAACAAGCCTCTGCCGGAGCTGGCGAGCATCGCGGCGGCCACCTACGGTCGCGTGCCGAACCACGATATCAGCAAACCGGAGATTACCGTCCCGGTGGTGACCGATGCGCAAAAGGGTATCATCATTCACTACGTTCCGGCGATGCCGCGTAAAGTGCTGCGCGTGGAGTTCCGCATTGATAATAATAGCGACAAGTTCCGCAGCAAAACCGACGAGCTGGTGACCTATATGATCGGTAATCGCAGTCCCGGTACGCTCTCAGACTGGCTGCAAAAGCAGGGGCTGGTTGAAGGGATTCGCGCGGACTCCGACCCGGTGGTGAACGGCAACAGCGGGGTGCTGGCTATATCCGCGACCCTGACGGACAAAGGTCTGGCGCACCGCGATGAAGTTACCGCGGCCATCTTCAGCTACCTCAACCTGCTGCGCAGCCAGGGAATCGATAAGCGCTATTTTGATGAGCTGGCCCACGTGCTGGCGCTCGACTTCCGCTACCCGTCCATCAACCGCAATATGGATTACGTCGAATGGCTGGCGGACACCATGATCCGCGTGCCGGTCGAGCATACGCTGGACGTTGTCAACATTGCCGATCGCTACGATCCGCAGGCGATCGAAGACCGCCTGGCGATGATGACGCCGCAAAACGCCCGCATCTGGTACATCAGCCCGAAAGAGCCGCATAACAAGACCGCCTACTTCGTCAATGCGCCCTATCAGGTGGATAAAATCAGCGAGCAGACCTTTGCCGACTGGCAGCAGAAGTCCAGCGCCATCGACCTCAAGCTGCCGGTGCTGAACCCCTATATTCCGGATGATTTCAGCTTAATCAAAAGCGACAAGGCTTACCCGCATCCGCAGCTGATTGTAGATGAACCGACGCTGCGGGTGATTTACGCGCCGAGCCAGTACTTCGCCAGCGAACCGAAAGCGGATATTTCGCTGGTTCTGCGTAACCCGCAGGCAATGGACAGCGCCCGCCGGCAGGTGATGTTTGCGCTCAATGATTATCTGGCGGGCATTGCGCTCGACCAGCTCAGCAACCAGGCGGCGGTCGGGGGGATAAGCTTCTCTACCGGCGCGAATAACGGACTGATGGTTAACGCCAACGGCTATACGCAGCATCTGCCTGAGCTGTTTAACGCCCTGCTCGATGGTTACTTCAGCTATACGCCAACCGAAGAGCAGCTGGAGCAGGCTAAATCCTGGTACGCCCAGATGATGGATTCGGCGGATAAAGGTAAAGCCTACGATCAGGCGATCATGCCGATTCAGATGGTTTCTCAGGTGCCGTACTTCCAGCGCGAAGAGCGTCGGGCGCTGCTGCCATCGATCACCCTGAAAGAGGTGCTGGAATACCGCGATAATCTCAAGGCGAAAGGGCGACCGGAGCTGATGGTCATCGGTAATCTTACCGCCGATCAATCCACCGCCATGGCGCGGCAGATTCAAAAACAGCTGGGCGCCGACGGCAACGAGTGGTGCCGTAACAAAGACGTTCTGGTCGATCGTAAACAGCTGGCGATTTTTGAAAAAGCGGGCAACAGTACCGATTCCGCGCTGGCCGCCGTCTTCGCGCCGCCGAACGTGGACGAATACGCCAGCTCTGCCGCCAGCTCGCTCCTCGGGCAAATCGTACAGCCGTGGTTCTATAACCAGCTACGTACGGAAGAGCAGCTGGGCTACGCGGTCTTCGCCTTCTCGATGAACGTTGGCCGCCAGTGGGGGATGGGCTTCCTGCTGCAAAGCAGCGATAAGCAGCCGGCTTACCTCTGGCAGCGTTTCCAGGCCTTCTTCCCCACGGCGGAAGCCAAACTGCGGGCAATGAAGCCGGAAGAGTTTGCGCAGATTCAGCAGGCGGTGATCGGTCAGATGCTGGAAGCGCCGCAAACGCTGGGCGATGAAGCGTCGAAGCTGAGCAAAGATTTCGATCGCGGTAATATGCGCTTCGATTCACGTGATAAAGTAGTGGCTCAGATTAAACTGCTGACGCCGCAAAAGCTTGCCGACTTCTTCCATCAGACGGTGGTGGATCCGCAGGGCATGGCAATTCTCTCCCAGGTTTCCGGTAGCCAGAATGGCAAGGCGGAATACGCGCATCCGCAGGATGGCAAAGTCTGGGAGAACGTCAGCGCATTGCAGAAATCCTTACCCCTGATGCGAGAGAATGAATGACCGACACCGCCGAGTCTCTTGACCCACTGCGCTTGCCCCTGACGGGCGAGCGCCTGATAGAAGCCTCTGCGGGCACAGGAAAAACCTTTACCATTGCCGCCCTCTATCTGCGGCTGCTGCTGGGGCTGGGCGGGGAATCCGCCTTTCCCCGCCAGGTCAGCGTGGAAGAGCTGCTGGTAGTGACCTTTACCGAAGCGGCGACCGAAGAGCTGCGCGGGCGTATTCGCAGCAATATCCACGAGCTGCGTATCGCCTGCCTGCGCGAAAGTACCGACAATCCTCTCTACGCCGGGCTGCTGGCGGAAATCGCCGATAAAACCCAGGCGGCGCAAACGCTGCTGCTGGCCGAACGGCAGATGGACGAAGCGGCGGTATTTACCATTCACGGCTTCTGCCAGCGGATGCTGAGCCTTAACGCCTTTGAGTCCGGCATGCTGTTCGAACAGCAGCTGATTGAAGATGAATCCCGCCTGCGCTATCAGGCCTGCGCCGACTTCTGGCGTCGCCACTGTTACCCGCTGTCGCGTGACATCGCGGCGGTTATCCACGAAGCGTGGAAAGGGCCGCGCGATCTGCTGAAATCCATCGACCGCTGGCTACAGGGAGAGGCGCCGCAGCTCAAATCGCCGCCGCCGGCTGACGAAACGCTGGCCGAACGCCATCAGCAAATTATCGAACGCATCAACGCGCTGAAGCAGCAGTGGCTGGCACAGGTGGGCGAGGTTGAGGCGGTGCTGGAAAACTCGGGCCTCGACCGGCGCAAGTTTAATCGCGGCAATCAGGGGAAATGGCTGGAGAAAGTGACCGCCTGGGCCCAGGAAGAGACCCTCAGCTACCAGCTTCCGGATGCGCTGGAGAAGTTCTCCCAGGCCTTCTTGCTTGAGCGCACCAAAGCGGACGGTGCGCCGCCGGTACACCCGCTGTTCAGCGCGGTAGAAGCGCTGCTGGCGACACCGTTAACCTTGACCGATCTGGTGATTGCCAGGGCGATGGTTGAAATCCGCGAAGCGGTCGCGCGGGAGAAACGCCGCCGCGGCGAGCTGGGCTTTGACGATATGCTTAGCCGCCTGGATGACGCCCTGCGCGGGGAGAGCGGCGAAGTGCTGGCCAGCGCGATTCGCCAGCGCTTTCCGGTGGCGATGATCGACGAATTTCAGGATACCGACCCGCAGCAGTACCGCATCTTTCGCCGCATCTGGCGGCGCCAGGCAGACACCGCGCTGCTGCTGATTGGTGACCCCAAACAGGCCATTTACGCCTTCCGCGGCGCGGATATCTTTACCTACATGAAAGCGCGTGGGGACGTCACCGCCCACTATACGCTCGATACCAACTGGCGCTCTGCGCCGGGGATGGTTGATAGCGTCAATCGCCTGTTTAGCCTCAGCGATAACCCCTTTATGTTCCGCGAAATCCCGTTTATGCCGGTGAAGTCGGCCGATAAAAACCAGGGGCTGCGCTTTACCGTCGATGATGCTGCGGTACCGGCGATGAATATCTGGCTGATGTCGGGCGAGGCCGTCGGGGCGGGGGATTACCAGGCGTTTATGGCCCAGCTGTGCGCGGCGCAAATTCGCGACTGGCTCAGCGCGGGCCAGCAGGGCAAGGCGCTGCTGTGGCGCGGTGAAAAAGCTGAACCCGTGCGGGCTTCGGACATCACGGTGCTGGTGCGCAATCGTCAGGAGGCGTCGTTAATTCGCGATGCCCTTCAGCTGCTGTCGATTCCCTCCGTCTATCTCTCCAACCGCGATAGCGTGTTTGAAACCCCCGAGGCGCAGGAGCTGCTGTGGGTGCTGCAGGCGGTGCTGGCCCCCGAGCGGGAAAATACCCTGCGCAGCGCGCTGGCAACCGCAATGTTCGGCCTCAACGCGCAGGACATTGAAAACCTCAACCAGAGCGAACGGGCCTGGGATGAGCTGGTAGAAGAGTTTAGCGGCTACCGGCAAGTCTGGCGGCAGCGCGGCGTGATGCCGATGCTGCGCGCGCTGATGACCGCGCGGCGCATTGCCGAAAACCTGCTGGCGACCAGCGGCGGCGAGCGGCGCCTGACCGATATCCTGCATATCAGCGAGCTGCTACAGGAGGCGGCGAACCAGCTGGAGAGCGAACATGCGCTGGTGCGCTGGCTGGCGCAGCATATCGCCGAGCCGGATAGCAACGCCTCCAGCCAGCAGATGCGCCTGGAGAGCGATAAGCACCTGGTGCAGATCGTCACCATCCATAAATCGAAAGGGCTGGAGTATCCGCTGGTCTGGCTGCCGTTTATTGCGCGTTTCCGTAAACAGGATCAGGCGTTTTATCACGACAGAACCTCCTTTGCCGCCGTTCTCGACCTGGGGCAGGCGGAGGGCAGCATGGAGCTGGCGGAGGCCGAACGCCTGGCCGAAGATCTGCGCCTGCTTTACGTCGCGCTGACCCGTGCGGTCTGGCACTGCAGCCTTGGCGTTGCGCCGCTCAGCACCCGGCGCAGCGACAAGCCCGGCGCCAGCGATTTTCACCACAGCGCGCTGGGCCGACTGCTGCAGGGCGGGGAAGCGATGGATGCCGCAGGGCTGATGGCCCGCCTGCAGGCGTTCTGCAGCGGGGAGATCGCCCTACGGCTCCCGGATACGGCTGCGCCAACTCCGTGGCAGGCTCCGCAGGCGGCGCTACCGCCGCTTTCAGCCCGTTTGCTCGCGCGTTCGGTGACCGATGACTGGCGGGTCACCAGCTACTCCGGCCTGCAGCAGAATGGACACAGCGCGGCGCAGGATCTTCTGCCGCGTCTGGATGTCGATGCCGCCGGCGTCGGTGAGGTCGCGGAAGAGCCGCAGCTTACGCCGCACCAGTTCCCCCGCGGCGCGTCGCCGGGGACGTTTCTCCACAGTTTGTTCGAAGATCTCGATTTTACCCAGCCGGTTCCCGCCGACTGGATGGCGGCCAGGCTCCAACTGAACGGCTTCGAGGAAAAGTGGACCCCGGTGCTGACCGCATGGCTCGACGGCGTGCTGCGTACCCCTCTGCCCGGCGCGGGCATCGCCCTTAATCAGCTGGGCGAAGGCGATAAACAGGTGGAGATGGCGTTTTATCTGCCCATCGAACAGCCGCTGGATCCCCTGCGTCTGGATGCGCTGATTCGTCAGTACGATCCGCTCTCCGTGGATACCCCAACGCTCGATTTCCGCCAGGTGCGGGGGATGCTGAAAGGCTTTATCGACCTGGTGTTTCGTCACAACGGTCGCTATTACCTGCTGGATTACAAATCCAACTGGCTGGGGGAAAATCGCGAGGCCTATACCCAGGACGCGATGCGGCAGGCAATGCGTTCGCACCGTTACGATTTGCAGTACCAGCTCTATAGCCTGGCGCTGCACCGATATTTACGCCACCGCATTGCCGATTATGATTACGAACGCCACTTCGGCGGCGTTATTTATCTCTTTTTACGCGGCATGGACGGGCAGGACGGCGGGCAGGGTATCTTCACCACCCGGCCGGCGCTGCCGCTGATTAACGGCCTCGATGCGCTGTTTGCCGGGGAAACCCAGGAGGTTGTGCTATGACCATGGATGAACTGTTACTGCAGGCGGTTGAACAGCGCCTGCTGCGCCCGCTGGACGTCCAGTTTGCGCTCATGGTGGCGCAGGAGGCGCATCCGGCGGTGAAGCTCACCGCCGCCATTCTCAGCCGCGATGCCGGTGAAGGCCACGTCTGCCTGCCGATTTCGCGTCTCGCCGAGGATGAGCTGCTGAGCGCAAAAGCGGCAGGCCTGAGTGAGCAGATCCTTGAGCTGACCGGCGCCCCGGACGGCTGGCTGCCGCTGCTTAACGATGCTGAGGCGGTCAGCGGCGGTGAGCGCCCGACGCCGATGATCCTCTGCGGCGAACGGCTTTACCTCAACCGCATGTGGCGCAACGAATTAACCGTCGCGCGCTTTTTCAATGAGGCCAATCAGGTTCTGGAGGTGGATGAAGCCCGGCTGGCTTCGACGCTCGACGCGCTGTTTCCGCCCGCTGAGGAAACGGACTGGCAAAAAGTGGCGGCTGCGGTCGCCCTGACCCGACGGATTTCGGTGATTTCCGGCGGTCCGGGCACCGGTAAAACCACGACCGTCGCTAAACTGCTGGCCGCGCTGATCCAGACGTTCTCCAGCCCGCGCTGCCGGATTCGTCTGGCGGCGCCGACCGGTAAAGCCGCGGCGCGCCTGACCGAGTCCCTCGGCGCGGCGCTGCGCCGCCTCCCTCTCAGCGACCAACAAAAGGCGCTGGTGCCCACCGAAGCCAGCACCCTCCATCGCCTGCTGGGCGCGCAGCCCGGCAGCCAGCGGATGCGCTATCACGCCGGCAACCCGCTGCATCTTGACGTGCTGGTGGTGGATGAAGCCTCAATGATTGACCTGCCGATGATGTCGCGCCTGATCGACGCGCTGCCTGAGCACGGAAGGGTGATTTTCCTTGGCGACCGCGATCAGCTGGCGTCGGTAGAGGCCGGAGCGGTGCTGGGGGATATTTGCGCCTGGGTTAATGCAGGCTATACCCCGGCGCGGGCGGCACAGCTCGCCCGGTTGACCGGCCAGCCGGTGCCGGCGGGCGAGGGCAACGTTGCCGGTGCGCTGCGCGACAGCCTGTGCCTGCTGCAAAAAAGCTACCGTTTTGGTCGCCATTCCGGTATCGGCCATCTGGCGTGGGCGGTGAACAGCGGCGAGCGCAGCGCGGTACGCGCAACGCTGCGTCAGTCGTTCGACGATATCGCCCTGTATCCGCTGAGCGCCACCGAAGAGTATGAAGCGATGCTGAATCAGGCGCAGGCGGGCTACGGCCGCTTCCTGCAGCTGCTGCGCGCGCGGGCTGAGCCCGAAGAGATGATCGCCGCCTTTGGCGAATTCCAGCTGCTGTGCGCGCTGCGCGAGGGGCCGTATGGGGTCAGCGGCGTGAACGAACAGCTGGAGCAGATGCTGAACCGCAAGCGGGCGATCGCGTTACCGCGGCATTCGCGCTGGTATGAAGGACGGCCGGTGATGATCTCCCGCAACGACAGCGCGCTGGGACTGTTTAACGGCGATATCGGCATCGCGCTGGAAAGAGGCGATGGCCTGCGCGTCTGGTTCCCGATGCCCGATGGCAGCATCAAGTCGGTACAGCCAAGTCGTCTGCCGGAGCACGATACCGCCTGGGCGATGACGGTGCATAAATCGCAGGGATCGGAGTTCGATCACGCGGCGCTGATCCTGCCTTCGCGCAGCGTGCCGCTGGTAACCCGCGAGCTGGTTTATACCGCCATTACGCGTGCGAAACGGCAGCTGTCGATCTATGCCGATGAGCAGGTGCTGACTCAGGCGGTGGCTGCGCGTACCGAACGACGCAGCGGCCTGACGGATATCTTTTCCGCCCAGTAAGGTTTTCCCCGGTCGGCCGCGCGCTTTCCGGGGAGAAGGGATCAGGCCAGGTCTGCCATCAGCACCTTGGAGCGGCGCTGATAGTTGTACATCTCTTTTTTGCTCTCCGGCAGCAGGTCGACGTCGACCGGCGTAAATCCGCGCTCCTGGAACCAGTGAATGCTGCGGGTCGTAAGAACAAACAGCTTGCTGAGGCCCATTTGCTTCGCCTGCGCGGCAATACGTTCGAGCAGCACTTCACCGCGCGATGAGCTGCGGTAATCCGGATGCACCGCCACGCAGGCCATTTCGCCGATCTTCTCTTCCGGGAAAGGATAGAGCGCGGCGCAGGCGATGGTGGTGTTGTCGCGCTGAATAATGGTGAATTTATCGATTTCCATCTCCAGCTGTTCGCGCGAACGCCTGACCAGAATGCCCTGCTGCTCCAGCGGGCTAATCAGCTCGAGGATGCCGCCGATATCGTTAATGGTGGCGCGGCGGATCTGCTCGGCGCTCTCCATCACTATCTGGGTACCGATACCGTCGCGTGAGAACAGCTCCTGCAGCAGGGTGCCGTTTTCCTGATAGCTGATCAGGTGGCAGCGGCGCACGCCGCTGCGGCAGGCTTTTACCGCGCCGCGCAGAAAGCGCACGGTGCCGGAGCTGTAGTCTTCGTCCGCTTCCATCTCTTCCACCCGCGCCTGGGCTTCGTTGGGGAACAGCTCGGGGACGATCTCGCCATCCTGATTGTGAACCCCCTGCGATGAGCAGAAGCCGATCATCTTTTCGGCCTTCAGCTTAATCGCCAGCTGGGTCGCAATCTCTTCCGAGGTCAGGTTAAAGCTTTCGCCGGTGACCGACACCGCAACCGGGCCCATCAGCACGATTGCGCCGTTATCCAGCTGGCGGTGAATGGCTTCTTCATCGATGCGCCGGATGCGCCCGCTGTGACAGTAATCCACGCCGTCGTCCACGCCTAACGGCTGCGCGATAATGAAGTTGCCGCTGACCACGTTGATATGGGCGCCCTGCAGTGGGGTGTTGTTGAGGCTCATCGACAGGCGAGCGGTAATTTCCAGCTGCAGCATGCCCGCCGCCTGCTTAACCAGCTCGAGCGTTTTGGCGTCAGTCACTCGGGTTTGTTTATGATAAACCGGCTCGTGACGATGCTCCGCCAGGTTGGCATCGATCTGCGGGCGGGCGCCATAGACCACCACCAGACGAATTCCCAGGCTGTGAAGCAGGCCAATGTCATTGACTATACTAGAGAAATTATCATGCTCGATGGCTTCCCCGCCCAGCATGATGACAAACGTTTTACCCCGATGGGCATTAATATAGGGGACAGAATGGCGGAATCCCTCTACCAGTTCGGTGCGACGTTCCTTCACCATGACACAACCTCAATGCATGATTATTCGTAATTACTGTATTTTTATTCTGTTTTGCCGGCAAACGCAAGCCCCAATTTTTGGCTGAGCCGGGAAAACAGTGTGAGCCAAATCAGGGTGTCAAAGATTGTTTACCCTTTTATAGATGACAGGTTATGCGCCTTTCGTTAAAGTTTCCGGTCAATCTGTTTGTTTTAAATACGAATGATTTCTTACTGCTTGGGAGTGGCATGTCGGGATACAAGTCAGGATTAAGCCGCCGCCGATTTTTACAGGGGGCGGGCGCCATGTGGTTAATGAGTGTGAGTCCGGTTGGGTTGGCTGCCGCGGCGCAGGTGGTTGCCGTACGCGTCTGGCCATCATCGACCTACACGCGCGTCACCGTGGAGTCCAACCATATCCTGAAATATCGGCAGTTTGCGCTCAGCAATCCTGAACGTGTGGTGGTGGATCTGGAAGGGGTTAATCTCAACTCCGTACTGAAAGGTATGGGGAGTCAGATTCGCGGTGACGATCCCTATATTCAATCCGCTCGCGTGGGGCAGTTCGATCCGCAAACCGTGCGCATGGTGTTTGAGCTGAAACAGAACGTGAAACCGCAGCTGTTTGCGCTGGCTCCGGTCGCCGGGTTTAAAGAGCGTCTGGTCATGGACCTCTATCCCGCTAACGCCACCGACGTGCAGGATCCGCTGCTGGCGCTGCTCGAAGATTACAACAAAGGCGATCTTCAGCGGCAGGTTCCGCCTGCGGAGAGCGGGCCTAAACCGGGTAAAGCCGGGCGCGATCGACCCATTGTTATCATGCTCGATCCCGGCCACGGCGGCGAAGACTCCGGCGCGGTGGGAAAATACCGCACCCGCGAGAAAGACGTGGTGCTGCAGATTGCCCGGCGGCTGCGCGCGCTGATCGAGAAAGAGGGCAATATGAAGGTCTATATGACCCGCAACGAGGATGTCTTTATCCCGCTGAAGGTCCGCGTCGCCAAAGCGCAGAAGCAGCGCGCCGACCTGTTTGTCTCTATTCATGCCGACGCGTTTACCAGCCGCCAGCCCAGCGGATCGTCGGTGTTTGCCCTGTCAACCAAAGGGGCCACCAGTACTGCGGCTAAATATCTGGCGCAGACCCAGAACGCCTCGGATCTGATTGGCGGCGTCAGCAAAAGCGGCGATCGCTACGTCGACCACACGATGTTCGACATGGTGCAGTCGCTGACCATCGCCGACAGCCTGAAGTTCGGCAAGGCGGTGCTGGAAAAGATGGGCAACATTAATAACCTGCACAAGAACCGGGTTGAGCAGGCGGGCTTCGCGGTGCTGAAGGCGCCGGATATTCCATCGATTCTGGTGGAAACCGCGTTTATCAGTAACGTCGAAGAAGAGCGTAAATTGAAAACGGCGAAATTCCAGCAGGAAGTTGCAGAGTCGATTCTGGCAGGGATTAAAGCCTACTTCGCCGACGGCGCGACGCTGGCAAGGCGAGGGTAACGCAACAGGAAAGGTAAATGGCTCTACTTAAGAGCGCGCACGGCGGCAATATTCGCGAGGCCGCCGCGCTTATGGGCATCTCTGCGGCGCAGCTGCTGGATTTTAGCGCCAATATTAATCCGCTGGGGATGCCGGAAAGTTTAAAGCGCGCCATCCTCGACAATATGGCCTGCGCCGAACGCTACCCTGACGTTGAGTATCAGCAGCTGCACCTTGCGCTGGCGGAACACCATCAGATCCCCGCCTCGTGGATCCTCGCCGGAAACGGCGAAACCGAAGCGATCTTTACGCTGGTTCAGGGGCTGAAGCCGCGCCAGGCGATGATCGTCACCCCGGGCTTTGCCGAATACCGCCGGGCGCTGCAGTCGGTGGACTGCGCGGTGCGGGAATTTCTGCTGCGCGAGGCGGATGGCTGGCAGCTCACCGGGGCGATTCTTGACGCCCTGACGCCGGATCTGGACTGCTTATTTCTCTGCACGCCGAACAATCCTACCGGCCTGTTGCCCGAGCGCCGTCTGCTGGAGATGATTGCTGAACGCTGTCGGTCGCTGGGCATTGCCCTGATTCTCGATGAAGCGTTTATCGATTTTATCCCCGACGAGCCGGGATTTATTCCGCTGCTGGGCCACAACCCGCACGTGTGGGTACTGCGTTCGCTGACCAAGTTTTATGCTATTCCCGGCCTGCGTCTGGGGTATCTGGCCAATGGCGATGCGCGGGCGGTGGCGAGAATGCGCGAGCGCCAGATGCCGTGGTCGATAAACGCGTTTGCCGCCCTGGCGGGGGAAATCATTCTCCAGGATAGCGCCTACCAGCAGCAAACCTGGCAGTGGCTGGCGGAGGAGGGGCAGCGCTTTAACCATCAGCTGCGCCATATTCCCGGCCTGACGGTCTATCCCGGGCGGGCAAACTATCTGTTTCTGCGCTGCGACGTGGCGGATCTGGATCTGCAATACGCGATGCTGCAACAGCACATCCTGATCCGCAGCTGCGCCAACTACCCGGGGCTCGACGGGCGCTACTTCCGCGTCGCGATCCGCAGCCAGCAGGAAAATACCCGGCTGCTGACGGCCTTCAGGCGGGTATTTAACGAGTAGATGTCTGCCGCCATTGTTCGTCTGCGGTTCTTCCCGGTGGCGCTGCGCTGACCGGGCTACGGGTTTACAGCCATCTGCGGACCGGTAGCCCGCCTCCGGGGGATGTGCACAGCATGAGGTTTTGTTGCGGTCTTCTTCCCGGCTCGCGCTGCGCTTAGCCGGGCTACGGGTTCATAGCCGTCTGCGGACCGGTAGCCCGCCTCCGGGGAAGGTGCACAGCATGAGGTTTTGTTGCGGTCTTCTTCCCGGCTCGCGCTGCGCTTAGCCGGGCTACGGGCTCATAGCCGTCTGCGGACCGGTAGCC
The DNA here is from genome assembly GCF_040061575.1 of Klebsiella sp. CB_Kp196. NCBI lineage: Bacteria > Pseudomonadati > Pseudomonadota > Gammaproteobacteria > Enterobacterales > Enterobacteriaceae > Klebsiella > Klebsiella sp. CB_Kp196. The sequence goes on along the minus strand of NZ_JBEAFH010000006.1, from coordinate 36,106 downwards.
CGGACAGGCGCGCAGCGCCGCCTCCGGGGAAGGTGCACAGCATGAGGTTTTGTTGCGGTCTTCTCCCCGGCTCGCGCTGCGCTTAGCCGGGCTACGGGTTTACAGCCGTCTGCGGGCCGGTAGCCCGGGTAAGGCGCGCAGCGCCGCAACCCGGGGAATGCGTCGGGATGAATGTATCGGTGCGGCTTCTCCCCGGCTCGCGCTGCGCTTAGCCGGACTACGGGCTCATAGCCGTCTGCGGGTCGGTAGCCCGGGTAAGGCGCGCAGCGCCGCAACCCGGGGAATGTGCCGGGATGAATGCATCGGTGCGGTCTTCTCCCCGGCTCGCGCTGCGCTTAGCCGGACTACGGGCTCATAGCCGTCTGCGGGTCGGTAGCCCGGGTAAGGCGCGCAGCGCCGCAACCCGGGGCATGGCTGCGGAAGCGTTAGCGCAGCTCGACGCCGCCCTGCACCATGCGCAGCAGGTGCTGCCGGGGCCAGAGCTCGCTAAGCCGCGTCTCTCCCAGCCGTCGCTGCAAATACTCAATATCGTGACGCTGGCGGTCGAGCATCAGGCCGACCACGCTGCCGCTGTGCGCCACGTTAATACCGTATAAATCGCACTCTTCCACCAGCCCCCGCAGCGTATCAAACCCCGGCTTCGGCAGCAGATGCTGGCTGGCGACGGCGCTGAGCGTCGCGGCCTCTCCCATCCGCCGCGGATTATCCGTCTCGCAGGCCAGCTGAACTTTCTCCCAGGCTAGTTGCAGAGACGCGGAGTGGGCGTGCAGCTTTTCAAGCCGGGGAAGGCGGTGGTAATCGGTGGTCAGCAGCGTGGCGGGGCTTTCCAGCACCAGCAGATCGAGCTGCGGCTGGCTGCCGCAGGCAATCTGCGTGGCGGCGGTGTTGTGGTCGAACAGGGTCAGCTGGCGGAACAGAGTGCTGTCGGTGGGCTCCAGGGAGACGCAGAGCCGGGCGAGGGTGGTTTCATCCAGCGGATGGCCGAGATGATGCGCGGTGGCCACCGCCGTCGCGGCGATATCCGCGGTGCTGCTGGCCATCCCCTTGGCGACCGGAATCGTGGAGCAAATATCGATCCGAATCTCTTTGCCGAGCTCCGCCGGATAACGCCAGTAGCTCAGCAGCTGGTCGACCATCGCCCGCGCCAGCGGACGTTCATCCGCGCGAGGCGAACCGTAGTCCACCTCGACGGTGCTGTACCAGTCAACGGGGCAGGAGACCAGCTTCTCGCTGCCGAGGATCCAGCCCTGGATGAGTTCACCGCAGGAGGCGGGGCATTGTGCTACGGCCACGTATTCACCTATTGCTCAGGTTTCCAGGGCGCATAGTGTCATGCCGATCCCGCTATTACCATGATTCACCGCAACTTGCCGGGCGGCGAGCTCAGGCTGAAACGGTTAACGTCTGCGCTTCGGGAAGCGCCAGGCGCATCACATCGCGGGCAATCATCAGCTCTTCATTGGTATTGATGACCGCCACTTTAACCATCGCATTCTCGGCCTGGATAAAGGTGGCGTTGTGCTGGTTTTTCTCTTCATCGACCGACAGCCCGAGGAAATTCAGGTTATGGCAGATGGCGCTCCTGGCGCGGGCGGAGTTTTCGCCGATGCCGCCGGTAAAGATCAGCGCGTCCAGGCCGCCCATCTGCATAATATAGCTGCCGATGGTGGCGCGGATGCGCTCGGCAAATAGCGAGAGCGCCAGGGCCGCCCGACGATTGCCGCTGTCCGCCGCCTGCTCGACATCGCGATAATCGTGCGACACGCCGGAAACGCCCAGCAGGCCGGACTCGTTATTCAGCAGCTGATTAAGCTGCTCCGGCGTTTGCCCCTCATGCAGCGCCAGCCACGGTAGAATCGACGGATCGATATCGCCGCTGCGGGTGCCCATCATCACGCCGGACTGCGGCGTAAAGCCCATTGAGGTATTAACCGAGCGCCCGCCTTTGATTGCGCATACGCTACTGCCGTTGCCGAGATGGCAGCTCACCACGCGCAGGGCGCTCAGCGGCACGCCCAGCTTTTCCGCCAGCGTCGCGCTGACGTACTTATGGCTGGTGCCGTGGAAGCCGTAGCGGCGAATGCCCAGCTCGCTGTAGTAGCGCCACGGCAGCGGATAGATAAAGGCGCGCTCGTCCAGCGTCTGGTGAAAAGCGGTATCAAATACCGCCACCGACGGCGTTTCGGGCAGCAGCTGGCGGAAAACGTTAATGCCCAGCGCGTTGACCGGGTTGTGCAGCGGGGCCAGCTCCGCCAGGCGCTCGATTTCCGCTAAGGTATCATCGGTGACCGGCGTCGAATCTTTAAAGCGCTCTCCGCCGTGCGCCACGCGGTGGCCGACGCCGTCAATATCCTGCAAACTCTGGATAATCCGGTGGTCGAGGAGCTTTTCCAGCAGCAGGGTGACGGCTTCGCGGTGATCGGCAATCGGCGCCGTCTCCTGCCATTTTTGCGCCGGCGTTTTGAGGGTCACCTGGGCGTTTGCCATGCCGATACGTTCAATCAATCCCTGGCAGATCATATCGCCCTGAGGCATCTCCAGCAGCTGGAATTTTAACGATGAGCTGCCGGCATTAATGGCCATTATTTTGTAAGACATAGAGGTTCCTTCGAATTCAGAAAATCCAGCACGGCATCAAGACCCAGATTATTCAGCGCGCTGGTGACAAAAATCTGCTGCGCCCCTGCCTGCCTGAGCCACTCCTCGATGAGCGATAACCGCTGCGGGTCGGCCAGGTCGGCTTTGGTGATCAGGCCAATCGTCAGGCGGTTCATCGGGGCGGTAAAACCCGGAGAAAACGGCGACCACTGGGCGTCGGCGTTCAGCACCAGAGCGATAACGTCGGCCTCGCAGGCGCTGGTCAGCAGAGCGCTATAAAGGCAGCGGTTCTCCAGATATTCGCCCGGCGTGTCGATGGCCATCGGCGACCATTCAATCGCCTGGGTTTTCTTGTAATGGAGCGCTTCGCCGCGCAGGCCCTGGGTCAGCGAGGTTTTGCCGCACTGGCTGGGGCCGATAAACATCAGACGTTTCATCGCGCTACGTCCGGGTTATTGAGCAGGTAGTAAACTGCATCATCTCGCCCAGGGTGCGCGTCACCTGCTTGAGGGCGTACTCGACGGCGGAAACGTCGCCGGTCAGCACCACGGCGCCGGTAAAGCGGTCAAGGAAACCGATCTCCACCGCGCCGGATTTGGTGGCGATATCGCAGGCGATAATCGACGCCTCGCTGGGCGTAATGGTGAGGATGCCGATGGCGGAAACCGCATCCTGCAGGCCGAGTTTCTTAAAGAGATCTTTCCCGGGGTTGGCAATCAGGTGCGCGAGGGTCACCTGTTTCCCGGGAACGTATTCCTGAATCATGCGATCCGTGGTCGGCTGTCTTTCCATTATCCCTCCACCATCTGTCGCCACATGGCTTCATGCGGGCGCGGGATCACCGAACGGTAAACCAGCAGCCCTTTTTCGCCCGCGCTTTCGCTGGCTACCGTGACCGCGTTGTTGACGTCGGAAACGTCGCCCGCCACCACCATGTAGCATTTACCGCCGATGCCGAAGGCCATATGCACCCGCACCAGGGTGACGTTTGAGCCTTTTACCGCCCGATCGGCGGCGCTGATGCAGGCCGCAACGCTCCAGGTTTCAACGATGCCGACCGCCTGGCGCTTGTCCACGCTGTTCAGGCCGCTGATGGCCGGAAGGACGCTGGGGTGAATATTCGCCAGCACCAGGCTGTCGACGAGCATTTCGCCGGCCTGCGAGGCACCGGTTTCAATAGCCTGCTGGATAGCGCCGATATCCCCGCCGAGCATCAATAAAAACTTACCCGGGCAGATAGTCTTGCTGACCAGCAGATTGACGTTGGCGCTTTTCAGCATCGCATCGCCGAGTTCCATTCCTTTGGCAATGCTGGTGAGTTCTAAAATTCCTATAGCCTGAGACATGGTTAACCTCTTACCACCGTGATGGCCTGTTCGCTGATGGCCGCAACCACGCCGTCGATGCTGGCGTGAATCGGCGCGCCTAATGCGCCTGCCGGGATATCGGCAACGCATTGCCCGCGCGTAACGCGCTCTCCCACCGCAACGTTCGCTACCGCGCTGGCGCCGATATGCTGGCGCAGCGGCAACGTCACGGTTTCTACTGCCGGTTCGTCCTCCACCAGCGGCGCCTCCTGATACCAGGGGCTCAGCCCCAGTTTGGCGATCAGCCGCTTCACCGGCACGAGGCGATATTTCGCCATTTCGTCGGCCGGATAGAGCGGCCCTTCATAGCGCTGGTTTTGCGCCCGCAGCTCGCGTTTGAGCATGCGGTTGATGCGCATCGGCGAGATCCCCACCGGGCAGGCCACGCTTTCGCAGACGTTGCACTCCGAGCAGGTGAGGGCGCTCAGCAGCAGCTGCGGCGTAGCGGCCTGATGAAAGTTCACCGCCCGCACCAGCAGGTGCGGAGAGAGTTCGTGGCCGATCAGATGCCGCGGGCAGAGATCGGTACACAGTCGGCACTGCTCGCAGACGGTACGGGCCACGGAAAGCACCGTGCGCTCGTCCTGCATCCGCCGCTGGATAAGCGGATGGCTTTTCGGCAGCACCAGCAGGCCGCCGGTGGTTTTGGTTACCGGGCTATCGAGGGAGGTAATCAGGCCGCCCATCATCGGGCCGCCGTTAATAAAACCGGGGTCGTCGACCGTCGCGCCGCCCGCCAGCGCCAGCACTTCGCGCAGCGACATGCCGATGGGGACGGTGACGGTCAGCGGTCGTGCGACCGCGCCGTTAACGGTCAGCGTACGGCGGGTCACCGCAAACTGCTGCTCAACCGCGCGGGCAATATTGAGCACCGTTTGCACGTTATTCACCACGACCCCGACGCTGGCCGGCAGCGCGGCGGGCGCGACCCGGCGACCGGTAGCCAGCCAGATAGTCAGCACCTCATCGCCTGCGGGATAGACATCCGGCAGAATATGCAGGCGAATACCGGCAGGCAGCAGCGGGGTGAGCGCATCGATAGCCCGGCGGTACTTCTCTTTCAGGGCTATCACCCCTTCGCGCGCGCCGGTTGCCGTCATCGCGTACTGCACGCCGCGGACAAGACGTGCAGCCTGCTGCCACATCAGCTGCTGGTCGACCTTGAGCATCGGTTCGCACTCGGCGGCGTTCACCAGAAAAATCTCTACCTGCGCCTGCAGCTTCACGTGGGCGGGAAACCCCGCGCCCCCCGCGCCGACCACGCCCGCCGCGCGCACGCGCTCGCGGATCTCCTCGGCGCTCCAGGCCATTTCAGCAGCGTTGACGGCGGTACTCATAGCAGATCCTCCAGCAGTTCCTGAATCTCCCCGGCGCTGGCCGGGCGAGGATTGGTGCGTAGCGTCACGTCAGCCAGCGCGGCCTGCACCATTGCCGGAATACGCGCTGAGTACTGGGATCGTCCCTCTTTCAGCGCGACCGCCAGTGACGGCAGCGCGCAGCGCTGCTTGAGCCGTTCGATTTGCTGGATCAGCGCATTGATCGCCGTACTATCGCTGGCGTCTGCCGGACAAAAGCCGCAGGCTTTGGCCAGCCGCGCGTAGCGTTTTGCGGCGCGCGGATGACCGGCGTTAAAGCGGATAACCGCGGTTAACAGCAGCGCGTTGGCCAGCCCGTGCGGCAGATGAAACTGCCCGCCGAGCTGGTGGGCGAGGGCGTGGTTAAGCCCCAGCCCCGCCTGGCTGAACGCCATTCCGGCAAGCGTTGAGGCATTGTGCATTTTCCCGCGCGTCGCCACGCAGTCGCCTTTTTCCACCGCCGTGGGCAGATACTGAAACACCAGCCTGGCGGCTTTTTCCGCCAGCGCGTCGGTAAAGTCGCTGGCGTGCGGAGAGACCCACGCCTCCAGCGCGTGGGTCAGCACGTCCATGCCGGTGTTGGCCGTAATCTGCGGCGGCACGCTGACCACCAGATCCGGGTCAAGGATCGCCATATCGGGATAGAGCGCATTGTCGAACAGCGGATACTTGATGCCTTTATCCGGGTCGCTAATCACGCAGGCGCTGGTCACTTCCGAACCGGTACCGCTGGTGGTTGGTATCGCCACGCAGGTTTCGATATTGATGCCGCTCTGCTGGCTAAACCAGACGATGGCTTTCGCCGCGTCCATCGCCGAGCCGCCGCCGAAGCCGATGACCACCTGCGGCTGCAGGGCCTGCATTTGCGCAATGCCCTGCACCACGGTATGGATAGTAGGGTCCGGGGTTATCTCGCTAAAGACGCTGATGCGGTTATCTGCGGGCAACGCCTGGCGCAGGGTTTCCAGCAGCGGCGAGCGCGCAAGAAAGCCATCGCAGATGATCCAGATGTGCTTGTGGGTAAAGCGCCTGAGCACCGCCAGGCTACCCTGACCGCTGTACAACCGCGTTTGTAGTGAGAAAGTCTTCATCGCGACCTCGGTTAGCGAATGGAAAAGCCGTTGGTCAGCACGCAGCGACGGGAGCGGGCAAACGTACGCGCCGAGGTAGTCCCTTCACCGGTCGGCGTGGCGATAGTAAAGGTGGTAAAGCCTTCGCCGCCGACGCCAATCCCGGCATAAGAGGGGCCGTTCTTAACGAATATCGAGGTTTGCAGAGTGCGGGCCGCGAGGTTCAGGCGCGAGACATTTTGCGAGTGCATAATGGCGGTATGATGCAGCCCCTCTTCAACCTTCAGCGCCAGCGCCAGCGCGCTATCGAAATCGCTGACTTTCACCACCGGCAGCATCGGCATCAGCTGCTCGCTGGTGACCCACGGATCGTCGGCGTTAACCAGCGCTATCAGCAGACGCGGCGCTTTCGCCGGAACGGCGATGCCGGCCGCTTCCAGCATGGCCGATGGGCTTTTGCCGACCAGTTTTTTATTCGCCAGGCCTTCAGGCAGGCAGGCGGCGCGGAGTTTGTCGGTGTCGGCAGGGCTCAGCAGCAGCGCGCCGAAGGTTTGCATTTGCTGCACCAGACGTTCGGCGACGCTCTCCACCACAATCAGGCTCTTCTCGGCAATGCAGGGCAGGTTGTAATCGAACGAGGCGCCGTTGATGATATCTTCCGCCGCTTTGACCAGATCCGCCGTTTCATCGACGATGCAGGGCGGGTTGCCCGCGCCGGCGCCGATCACTTTTTTACCGCTCTTCATGCCCATCGCCACAATGCCGGGGCCGCCGGTGATAGCGAGGACCGCAATGCGCGGATGGGCCATCATCTGCTGGGTGGCTTCAAACGTCGGTTCCGCCACGGTGACCACCAGATTGCGGATGCCGCAGCAGCGGAAGGCAATCTCTTCAATCATGCTAATCAGCTTCAGAGAGACCTTTTTTGCTCCCGGATGCGGGCTGAAATAGACGCTGTTGCCCGCCGCCAGCATGCTGATGCTGTTGTTGATGATGGTCTCCGTCGGGTTGGTGCTCGGCGCGACCGACCCGATAACGCCAAACGGCGAATACTCAAACAGCACCATGCCGCCGTCGCCGGTCAGCGCGGTGGTGGTGAGATCTTCCACGCCCGGCGTGTTGTCCAGCGCAGCCTTGTTTTTCAGGAGCTTATCTTCTTTGTTGCCCATCCCCGTTTCATTGGCGCTCTCTTCCGCCAGCGCGGCCAGGTGCGGCGTCAGCTCCTGACGGATTGCGCTGATGATGGCGCTGCGGGTTTTCAGCGGGCACTGCTGATAACGTAAGAACGCCTGGTGCGCGGCGTCGATAGCCTCGCTGACGGACTGAAAAATCCCTTTGCCCTGCGGCTGGCCCGGCGTTTGCCCTGGGGTTAACTGTTCGCTAAGAATGGTGCGAATAAGGGTTTCGAGTTCGGAAGTATTCATTGATGAGTTCCCACGTTAATGGCCGCGATGGCGGCCAGTGCTATGTCCATGTCCTGCTCAACGCTGCCGCCGCTGATACCAAGACCCCCGATTAATAAGCCGTCGCGCCACAGGGCGTAACCGCCGCCAAAGGTGACCACTTTTCCCTGTAAATGCGTTTCGAGGCCATAAAGCGCGGCGCCTGGCTGAACGGCGTCGCTCAGCTCATGGGTCGCCGTTTTCATCGCCACCGCGGTCCAGGCCTTTTTCGGCGCCAGCTCGCTGCTGACCAGCAGAGCGTCCGGCATCCGCCAGGTCACGGTTTCGGTGCCGTGCGCGTCAACGATGCTGATCACCACCGGCACCTGTAGCTGCTGCGCGCGCTCAACGGCGGCGCGGGTAAGCTGGTGCAGATCGTGGAATGAGAGGGCCACGGGCGTCGTCTCCTTGCTGCGGCTCGGCTGGCTGGCGGCCAGATAGCGCCGGCTCACTTCGCGGATGATGTTGTTCTGGTGCGCATCGCTATCTTCCGCGCGCGCCAGGGCGTACAGGCAGTCTGATAAGCGATTGATGTAGCGCATCAGCACCTGGCGCACGTTGACTTCCGCCGCCAGCTCAACCAGCCGGCGTTCGGCCCGGCGGGCCAGCGTGCGGGCGAAATGCAGGCGGCTCGCGGCTTCGCAGCGGCCGGGTAAAATAAAGCTGTGCAGCGGTTCGACGCGGGCCATGGCCCGATCGATAGCGGCTTCCAGAGCGGAAATCTCTTCGCTGCTGATGTAGCGCTGTTTCGGCGACGGCCGTTCGCTGTCGCTGGCCAGTTCTGCGCTAAACCAGAAAATTTGCTGCTGGATAGCTTCGAGCAAGGCGCGGTGGTGTTCATCCGCGGCGGCGCAGGCGCACAGGCTCAGCGCGGCGTTCAGCTCATCCAGCGTGCCGTAGGCTTCAACCCGCGGGTGGGTTTTGCTCACCCGCTGGCCGGTAAAGAGTGAGGTGGTGCCAGCGTCGCCCGTTCGGGTATAAATCGCCATAGTCGCTCCTTAACGTGAAAGCGTATCGACAATGCCGACAACGGCGAGGTCGATGGCCTCGTTTGGCCCGGAAAAAACGTGCCTGGCGCTGGAACCGCCGCTGAGCAGCACCAGCTCGCCAACCCCCGCGCCGACGGAATCCACGGCGACTTCATCGCCGGAGGTCGGCGAGGTGGGGAGCTCGCCATCGGCGCTGACCCGCCGCACCAGCAGCAGCTTTTTGCCGACCAGGGAAGGCGATTTTTGCGTGGAGACAACCGCGCCCGTGACTCGTGCCAGATGCATGATTTACTCCTGCTTAATGAGTTCAATATTCCGCGCCTGCGCCGCGTCGCGCGCCAGCGCGGTCACGAGGCATTTGCGGTGGATAACCAGGCGCCCCTGGCCCAGCGGCGCGACGTCGCGATAGCTCAGCACCGAACCCGCGTGCAGGATCAGCGGCACTCCGCGCTCGTCGGTGAAGTTCACCGGCAGGCGGGCCAGTTTTTTAACCGGGATAACCGGCAGCAGCTGGCGGTGCAGGGTGAGCTGTACGCGGAGGCCAAAAGCCAGCGCGTCGTGAATGTTGCGGGCCGCGGGATCGTCGGTTTCCGCCTCCGTCAGCCGGCCCAGCAGGGGCAGGTCGACGAGCAGAATGCGCAGCGACGCGTGCTGGCAGAACAGGCTCCGGCAGTCGGCATCGCGCAATTGCGCCACGCTCAGCGTCGCCGTGCTAAGGGCGCGACGCTGCAGCCGGGAGACAATCTCCCCCACGATGCGCTGCAGAACTTCGCCGTTCATCGCGGGCCTACCAGCCGGGCAAAGACCTGCGGGTTATCGGCGCCGGCGGCGTTGGCTTCATCGGTATCGATGTGCATTTCGAGGCGCATATCCGGCGAAACGCGAACCGCCACGTTGTTGAAGATCAGCCCGCGCGCGTCGCCTTCAATGGCCACCGAAACTCTGTCGCCGTGGGCGACCCGCAGGATCAGCGCATCGAGCGGCGACATATGAATATGCCGCTGCGCGACGATAACCCCTGACGCCAGCTCCAGCTCGCCAAAAGGGCTGACCAGGCGGATGCCCGGTGTCCCTTTCAGATCGCCGGACATCCTCAGCGGCGCCGCAACCCCCAGGGTTCGGGCATCGGTACGCGAGATTTCCACCTGGCTTACCGAGCGCAGCGGACCGAGCAGGCGCACATTTTTAAGCTGCCCCTTCGGCCCCACCAGGGTGACGGTTTGCTCCGCGGCGTACTGTCCCGGCTGCAGCAGCGCCTTTTTCTCGCTGATGGGATGGCCGGGGAACAGGCGTTCGTAATCCGCCGCCGACAGGTGGATATGACGATTTGAAACCCCCAGCGGGATGGGGCGTAGCCGCATCTCGTCGAGAACTTTGCTGACCGTTGATTCCAGAAGCTGTTTATCCATTACGCTTCACCTCGCTTGCCGGGATGAATGCAAAGCGAGCGCGGCTCACCCTTCTGGCGTGGACATTTTGGATCGAGGCACAGGTTGCAGCTGACCACGCCGTGTTGCTGGGGAAGTTCTTCTGCTGGCGCTGGCGAAACGACAGCTTCAGGTTCAGGTTGCATGACGGAGGGCGGGGGCGCCTCCGCGCGCAGGATCCCTTCTCCGGGCCTGGCGATGACTTTGTGGGCCACCAGGCCGTTTCGCTGCTCGGCAAACTGTGCGCCGGTGGTGATGGCCGCCTGCACGGAGGCCACATCACCGGTAATTTTAATCACCGTCCAGCCTGAACCATTGGTCTTTTCGAGGGCGACCAGCGTGATAGAAGCGGATTTCGCCATGATATCGGCGCAGCTGATAGCCAGTGCCAGACCACAAACTTCAAGTAATCCCAGTGATTGCTTCACGCGGTGCTCCTTATTCGCCATCAATCAGGCTGATTTCGGTAAAATGGCCTCAACGTCGCTGTGCGGACGCGGGATCACGTGGCAGGATTTCACTTCGCCCACCGCGCTCGCCGCCGCGCTGCCCGCGTCTACCGCCGCTTTGACCGCGCCGACGTCGCCGCGCACCATCACGGTGACGAGGCCCGAGCCAATTTTTTCGTAGCCGACCAGCTGCACGTTGGCGGATTTCACCATCGCATCGGCGGCCTCAATGGCGCCCACTAACCCTTTTGTTTCAACCAGTCCCAGTGCGTTATTCATCCTGCTGTTCTCCTGTTGCTTCGCTATTCAGATCCCGGAAAGGGATCCCTTTGACCAGCCGTGCCGCGTTATTACCGGTGTTGCGATGGGCCTGACTGTCCTGATGATGCATCAGCGTAAAAAGCGGCGCCGATGCGGGTAAATTCTTGTAGTGCACGACCAGCGTATGGCGGTCGCAGGCGATGCCCACCAGCAGCGGCGAGCTGCGCGCCGCCTGCCAGGCGCTGTCCACGACCTCTCCGGCCGGGTGATGCTGGAGCCGGAAAGGGATACCTTCCTCTTCGATACCCAGCAGCACTTCGCGCCAAATGCCGTCGCAGCCGTCGATGACGGCGATCGCGATGGCCGGGGCGCTGTGATTACCGTTCATGCGCAAACTCCTTATGCCAGGAGAGAATCAGGCCGGTGGCCACCGCGTTTCGGGGGCCCTCGCTGCCGCGAATATTTCCCCGTCCGGCAACCAGGCGGTAGTGCGCCAGCGCATCGGTGACCAGCTGCGGGACTTCGAAATCCAGCGACGAACCGCCGACCAGCACCACGAACGGAATATCGCGAATGTTGCCGGTGGGGCTGACCTGACGCAGCGCGCGCAGGGCGTTGGTGACAAAGACCCGCTCTTTGGCGCTGCGGCGAATGGCGCGCACTTTTTCCAGCGCTAAATCGCCGGGCAGCGGCACCAGTTCGTCCGCTTTCACCACGCAGACGCGGGCGAACACGGCGGGCGGCAGCGGCGTGGAGAAGAACTGCACGCTGCCGTCCTCGTGGCGTAAATGGAACAGGCTTTCCACCTTGGCCAGCGGGTACTTCTTGATCTCTTCCGCCAGATAGCGGTCTTCCAGCCCCAGCTCGCGGGCAATAATCATCGTCACCATGTCGCCTGCGCCGGCGAGGTGGGTGGCGATGATGTCGCCTTTGGGGTTGATGATGGAGGCATCGGTGGAGCCCGCGCCGAGGTCGAGGATCGCCAGCGGTCGGGTGGTGCCCGGCGTGGTCAGCGCCCCCAGGATGGCGGCTTCGGCCTCGGCGCCGCCGATCTGCACGTCGATATTGAGCTTCTGCTCGATTTCGCGGGCGATCATTGCCATCTGCAGGCGATCCGATTTCACCATCGAGGCGATGCCGACGGCCTGCTCCAGCGAGAACTCCCCGGCCAGACCGCCGGTGACGCTCACCGGTACCGAGGTATCAACGGCCAGCAGGTCCTGAATAAATATTTCGCTGCTCGGCTTGTTGGTCAGCTCGGCCATGGTCTGGCGCACGTGTTCCAGCATGCCGCCGATATTGGTGCCGGATTCGCCGGTGACGTTATCGAGCCTGCCGCAGCCGTCGACCGCTTTCATGATGGCCTCGGCGCCGGCGGCAACATCTACGCGCACGCTACGTCCCTGAGCCAGCAGCTCAAGATTACCGGCGGGTATCGCGCGCGCTTTGACGTCGCCGGATGGCGTTTTGACCACCACGGCGGAACGGTTGCCAATCAGCGCCCGGGCCATCGGGACGATGTTTTTCGTCTCCTCGGGGCTGAGGTTAAAGACGGTGGCGATGCCGTAAGGGTTAGAGAGGGTTTCGATGACCTTCCCCGGTACGGCGACCTCAATCGCCGCCAGCATCCCCAGCGGAATGCGGTCGATGTACAGCACTTCGTCAACGATCGGCAGCGGTTTTTCCAGCCGGTTGCTGACCAGTACGCCATCGTCGCGCTGCAAAATGACGCCGGTAATCTGATACCCGGCGCGCAGGGAAGCGTTAATCACACTGGCGATATCGGCAAAATCGAACGCCGACGATACCACCAGGATATAGGGCGCGTCCGCCGGGCGGGTTAGCAGCTCCTGCGGCGTAATGGTGATGCCTGTGCCAAGCCCCGCGCCGCCGGGCGTTTTCGGGTTATGGCCGATCATGGTCGATTCGGTGATGATGGTTTCGGTAATGGTTTCCATCGCCACATCGCCAATCACCGGCGTCGCTTCGTTGATGCGGATGAGCGAAATATCGCTGACGGCGATCCCGGCGCCTCTGGCGACGAGGGCGAGCGCCTCCTGAATCCCGAACACGTTACGCAACGTGCCTTTGATTCCGGTGGTTTCCGCCAGTGCGCTGTGGGTGATCGTCAGCGCGCCAGCCTCATCCAGGGTCGCCAGGGCGACTTCCGTCGATGAGTTGCCGATATCAATGCCAGCTATATATCGCATCACATGCCCCTGTAATTAATCGTCGCCTTTGAGTTTTTTACGCTCGACGTACAGCGTGGCCGCTTCGCGAACGAAAGCGGCGCAAATCTTCGCCTGATAGCGGCTTTCGAGATCGTCGGCGATCGCCAGCAGCTCCTCTTTCGTCGAGCGATAGGGGCGGAGGGCGTTGTAGATTTCAAGAATGCGATCGTCCGGTACCGCGGTCAGCTCGGCGGCGCGCTCGAAGTTCATCGCCAGCCGGTCGCGGCCCGCGTCTTTGGCAATAGAGGCCTGTAAGCGCAGGGTTTCCGGGGTAATACGCATATCCTGGGCGGTGACTTTATTGCTCAGCACGTTTTCCAGCGTAAAGTCGTCCAGCGTTTTATTGGTGGCGGTTTTCACCCATTCCGGGTGCTTGTTCGCCAGCGGGTAGTCGCTGACCCTGGCGCTACGGGACGCGCCGCCAGCCGCCGGAGCCGCCGCAGGCGCCTCGCCCTGCAGGCTGTTCATGCGGCTCAAAACGTCGCGTACCATCGATTCAATTGCGTCGGTATTCATGGAGTTATCCTTTATCAAAGCGCCACGCGCAGTTCCTGCGGGTTTTTGCCCGTCACCACGTACTTGGTCTCTTTAATGTGCAAAATGGCCGATTTCGCCTGGTACTTCGGCCGCGCCATCTGGTCATTCAGCGTCGGGACCGGCTGCGGCGATTCTCGTTTCGCATAGCGGGCGGCGTTTTTGCCGATCTGGCGATAGGTTTCCAGGGTCAGCAGCGGCGCCTGCGGGAACAGCTCCAGGTTAGAGAGCGGCGGCAGCCCCTGCTGGTGGATCACCGTGGTGCCTTTCGACTGGATGCCGATAGAGATGCCGGAGCCGCTCAGGCGATTGCCTTCAACGGCGACGAAGGCCACGTCGGAGGATTTAAAGCAGCGAATCACGCGCGCCTTAATGCCTTCTTCTTCAATACCGGCAATGACTTCGCGCAAAATGCTCTTATGCGGGATGCCGACGATATTGACGGTCTGCGCCAGGCCGAAAGCCGGGCCGACGGCGATAATCACTTCGTCCTGCTGGGTGCCCTGACGCGCTTCGCCCACTTCCGTCAGGAAGCCGTCGCCGGCGGGCGGCGTGGCCTGGGGCGCCGCGGAGGCCGCCGGCGCATTAAACGAGACCGGTTTATCGCTGCCCTTCATCTCGCTGAGCACGTCTTCAATTATCTGGCGCAGCAATTTTTCATTAATTTCCATTTCTCACCCCTTAATCAATCTCGTTGGGATCAAGAGCGCCAGGGATGTTTTTAATCTCTTCCCAGCGTTCGCCCTGCAGGCGATAGCCCGTTGCCGGACCGGCATAGTCGTTGACGTCGTTGACGGCCGACAGCACCTGCCCGTCGCCGACGATAATCGCGGAGGTATGCAGGTAGTCCCCGGTCAGCTTGGCTTTCTGGATGTTGAGCATGTCCTGGGCCACGTCGGTGAATCCGCCCTGCGCCAGCGCTTTCACCACTTCCAGACCGTTGCGGTTTTTATTGATGATTTCCTGGGCGAACTTGATGTCTTCGACGATGTTGCGCTCCGGCATATCTTTCGAACCGTGGGCGTAGGTCGCGGCTTCAACTTCTTCATCGGTAATCGGCGGCAGCCCCATTCCGGCAAACACGGCCTGCAGCGCGCGGGCGGCTTTGTTACGGATGGCGATGACGTCCTCTTCGCGAACCGGACGCAAACCGCCGTCCACCTTCAGGTCGCGCTGGATGACGTTGTAGTCGTCAAAGTCTTCGGCATCTTCGTTGGAGCCGGCGAACATGTTGTCGTAGTTCGGCACCGCGGAATAACCGGAGGAGATAAAGTCGGTGCCCGGCAGGAACTGCATCAGCAGGCGCGCGGTACGACGCATATCGGAGTGGGTGAAGGTCTGGTCGTTGCTGGAGGCGCACTCCAGATCCAGCGACGAACAGATCAGGTTTTCCGCCAGCACCGCGCGAATGCCGGAAGGCACCGCAGACGGCACGCCGATGCAGCTGACGGAACCGTTTTGCAGACCCTGTACGCCCGCGGCTTTGGTGATGTAGATGCAGCGCGCTTCCAGATAAAGCATGGATTTGCCTTCGGCGTAGCCCATCTGCACTTCCGAGCCGGAGCCGGAGGTAAAGCGCATTTTCAGCCCGCGAGAGGCGTAGGACGAGGCGAGGAAGCCCTTCGACCACGGCGTGTCGTCGCCGTCGGTAAAGACCGGCTCGGTGCCGTAGACGGAGATGGTTTCGGCGTAGCAGGTGTGGCCCAGCATGCCGAGCTTCAGCTCGGTGGCTTCTTCCAGCGAGCACTGCGTCAGCACGCCCGGACGGCCTACCTGCGAGCCCACCAGCAGCGCGATGGCGTTGAACGGCGCATAGCGCGCTACCGCAACGGTGGTTTCCTGTTCGTCAAATCCGCGCCATGCCCCTTCGGCGGCGTCGGCGGCAATCTGTACCGGGTTATCTTTGACGTTGGTGACGTGCGCCTGCTGGGACGGGGTGCGGCGGGCGCGCATTTTCTGCATCGCCATCATCATCTCGACGACGTTCATATGCGAAACTACTTCGACAATTTTCGCCGGCGTCATCGCGGTGGTCAGCGGGACGATTTCGCTGCGTTTAACGTTCGGATCGCACAGCATGTTGGCCAGCTTGACCGAATCCATCGCCATCACTTCTTCGGCGCGGTTCAGGTTGATACCGTAGCGGGCGATAAAGTGGTCGATCAGGTCAAAATCGCTTACCGGTTTCCCGTCCAGCTCGGTCACCGCGCCGTTAACGATTTTAATCGACGGTTTCGGGTCGTTCGGGCTTTCCATCGCGATAAAGCCTTCTTCGATCCACTCCTTAACGAAGCCGTCCTGATTCACAGGGCGTTTCGCCAGTGCTTCAAATCTTTTCGATCTCATGAATCAGCCTCGTGGGTATCAGATGTAGGACGGGCGATCGTTTTTCGGTTCAGCACCGAGGGTCGCAAGGACGGTTTTGCCGATTTCGCGCGCGGAGGTGACCGCCTGGCGGACCGCGCCGGAGTCGCCGGAAATCACCAGAATGGCTTCGTTACTGAAGCTGGTGCCGTGCGCCGGAGAGCTATAGGCCACGACTTCCACGTTGGCTGACTTCAGGGCGGTATCGGCCATCAGCACGCCCACGGAGGCCGGTGCGCCGACGATGATGCCGCAGGCCCGGCCAATCGGCGCGCCGAAGGCTTTTTCCAGCGCGTAGCTGGCGCGAGCGGTGTACTGCAGCTCGATATGCCCGGCTTCGTTGCCGTAAACATCGCCAAAGGTGCGGTCGAGCTCTTTCAGCGCGACTTCGATACCGCGCTTAACGTCGGAAACGTCGTTACCGCCCAAAATAATCAGCGAACCGTGGCCCGCTCCGCCTTTGGTATCGCGCGGCAGCTCAATGCTGACCACTTCGGTATTGGTGGCTTTCACCGCTTCGTCCGCCGCCATAATGTGCGGGCCAGCGCCGGTGCGGGCGCCGAGAATGCCGATGGAGCGATAGCGCTTTTCAAGCTTCATCGCATCCAGCAGGGCGGTATCGACGTTGGCGATAACCAGACCCAGGGTGTCGCCAATGGCGGTCCCGACAAATTCCGTTAAACTGCAGCTTTTTTCTGCCATAGCCGTCTCTCGTATTGGATGGTTTTCAGTAGGGATGGCCTGCTGTTCCGGCGTTGCCACGCGGGCAATCACCTGAGCCATGATCTGTTCCACCAGCTCATTGCTGCTCATTGGCTAATTCCCTTCGGTAAGATTTTTTCTACATCGGTGTGGGGGCGTGGGATGACGTGTACGGCTTTCACTTCACCCACGTTACGTGCGGCGGCGGCTCCCGCATCGGTGGCCGCTTTTACCGCGCCAACGTCGCCGCGTACGATGACGGTCACCAGTCCGGAGCCAATCTTTTCGTAGCCCACTAACATCACATTGGCTGACTTAACCATTGCATCAGCGGCCTCTATGGCTGCGGTTAAGCCTTTGGTTTCTACCATTCCTAGTGCTTCTTGTTGCATAAAGACCTCGCATGGAGTGTTCCGATAGTTGGGACTATAAGAAGATGCGAGGAAAAAGAATGGCTGACTTGAATTTGATGGTGAAAAAATAGTGGGTATTGAATAATATAAAATTGCCAGATTTAAATTTAATCTATTGATTTTAAGTGTTATTTTTATTTGTTTTTATGTGATTATCTTGTTTTGTATATTCCATATTTACAAATTTGTTCATGACGAATTTAATTTTATCTGCTATGCGAGAAAAACTGATTTGTGATGTTTGTTGGAAAACGATGAGTTGGTTTTAGCAATATTTTTGCATGTCATGGCGATGGCGTAATTGCGAAATCCGCGCGTGAGCAATGCTATTCTGAGTTATTCAATGACAATAATTTGTTATTGATGCCCGAATTTTCCGGGGCCGCCGTCAGCAGGTTGCCAACAATTTGCGGAGCGGAGTTCATATAGTGGTGCCCGTTGTACTCTACTGCCAGCAGGAGGTTGGCTGGTCAGGACACGAACTCTGCTAAGAAGGTGTCACCATGAATGATTCGTTAAAAGCGCAATGTACCGCCGAGTTTCTGGGCACCGGGCTGTTTTTGTTTTTCGGCATCGGCTGCCTGAGCGCGTTAAAGGTGGCGGGAGCCAGCCTCGGACTGTGGGAGATATGCATTATCTGGGGTCTGGGGATCTCGCTTGCCGTCTATCTGACGTCGGGAATATCCGGCGGCCATCTCAACCCGGCGGTGACCGTTGCGTTATGGCTATTTGCCTGTTTTCCTGGGCGCAAAGTCTTCCCCTATATTGTCTCCCAGGTCGCGGGCGCCTTCGGCGGCGCGGTGCTGGCCTATGTGCTGTACAGCACTATGTTTACCGAGTTTGAATCCGCCCACCATATCGCTCGCGGCAGCGTTGAGAGCCTGCAGCTGGCGAGTATTTTCAGCACCTACCCGGCGGCGTCGCTGAGCATCTGGCATGCGGCGCTGGTCGAAGTGGTGATCACCTCCATGCTGATGGGGATGATTATGGCGCTGACCGACGACGGCAACGGCGTGCCGAAAGGGCCGCTGGCCCCGCTGCTGATTGGCCTGCTGGTGGCGGTGATTGGCGCGTCAACCGGGCCGCTGACCGGCTTTGCGATGAATCCGGCGCGTGATTTTGGGCCGAAGCTGTTTACGTGGGTGGCGGGCTGGGGCGATATCGCGATGACCGGCGGAAGGGATATTCCGTACTTTATTGTGCCGATTATTGCGCCGCTGATCGGCGCCTGCCTCGGCGCGGCCATCTATCGTTATCTGATAGGAAATAACTTACCGTGTAATACCTGTAAATTAGAGGATTAATGCATCCGCTGAAATAGCGAAAAATTTTCATGAACCGGTATCACGAACTGGCCAAAAACGTCTCCCACGGATGGGAGACTTTTGCTATCGTAATATTCTTTTATCGTTGGCGGTAAATGATGATGAAAGGAAGTGAATATTAAAGAAATGTTTTATTTATAACAAAAAATTAACTGAGAGGTTTTATCATGATTTCTGCGAGCACACTGAACTCAGAACTCATTAATAAAATCGCACAGGATTTTGCGCAGGCCACCAGTCTGGCGGTTGTGGTTGTCAATATTCACGGTGATGAAATATCTGAACTGTTTAACTTCACCCCTTTCTGCCAGCTGATGCGCCAGCACCCTCAGCACAGCACCCGCTGCCGGATGAGCGACCGCTGCGGCGGCCTCGAGGCGTCAAAAACCGATCAGCTCTGTATCTACCGCTGCCACGCCGGGTTAACTGATTTTTCCATTCCTCTGGTTATCGCCGGGCACCTTGTGGGCTTCGTGCTATGCGGGCAGGTGCGCTTAAGCAACGATGTAGAACTGGTGGATATCCTCAACGTGGACGACGGCTGGCAGGCGGACCCCGAGCTGCTCAACGCATTCCGCGACGTGCCGGAGATGGACTACTCCAGAGTGATTGCCTCCGCGGATTTACTGAAGCTGATCGTCGAGAACTGCCTGAAAAAGCAGCTCAACTTTGTGGTGATTAAAGATAATCCCCAGCAGCCGGAACCCACGCGCGCCAGCCGGGTCGCCAGCCCTCACGACAGCAAAATGAAGAAAGCGCTGCGCTACATTGACGCCCATTTATCCGATGAGCTTCGCCTGGAAGACGTCGCCGCCCACGTTTATCTCAGCCCCTATTACTTCAGTAAGCTATTTAAAAAATATCAGGGTATCGGTTTTAACGCGTGGGTGAACCATCAGCGGATGGTGAGCGCCAAAGAGCTGCTTTGCCACAGCGACTGGAGCATCGCCAGCATTGCGCGGAATTTAGGATTTTCGCAAACCAGCTATTTTTGCAAAGTTTTTCGCCAGGCTTATCAGGTCACTCCGCAGGCCTATCGCCAGCAAATTAACGCCAGATCACAAACTGAGTCATTTTAAATGACAATATTTTGTTATTGCCGATTTTTGATATGCCCTTGTATCTGGCTCATTCTAAAATGAAAATATCTCATTCAGAGCAATAAATTGTCATAGCGCAACAAAATAATAATGAGAGAACGATAAGCTGCACCAGTTTTTATTTATTTGATGGGATAGAGTGATATCTGAAATGGCTTTCAGCGCGCCATCGGCGTAATGAAACGGCCTTGGTAATTAAAAATTAAACACGACGGGAGCCATCCAGCTTCCGTAAGATATTCCGGAAATCATGCGAGCCGGGCAGTCCCGCTCGAATCATGACGGACTAAACCGACAGGCGCCAGGGAAGGGGGTGTGAATCCCCCGCAGCCCCCGCTGCTGTGATGCTGACGAACCCATATTTAGCCACTGATCTGCTTAGCGGATTGGGAAGGATGGGAGAGGACGACGCTAAGCCAGAAGACCTGCCTGTCGGTAACAATCAACAACTTCGGTGGGAAGTGGGTTGCTCAGATGCGTACAGTCGAAAGACTGGGAATGCACGCAGCCCTACCACCCGGCACAGGATCGGGGTATGGCAGCCAGGCAGCACGCATTTATTCTCGCAGGTACCGGCAGCGGTTGTGGTAAAACCACCGTTACGCTTGGTCTGCTCAGCCTGTTGAAGCAGCGCGGTATGCGGGTTCAGCCCTGCAAAGTCGGCCCGGACTACCTCGATACCGGCTGGCACACCGCCGTCAGCGGCGTCGCTTCCCGCAACCTCGACAGCTTTATGCTCCCGGAACCGGTGCTCAATGCGCTGTTTTGCGAACGGATGCAGCGGGCGGATATCGCGGTCATTGAGGGCGTGATGGGACTGTATGACGGCTTCGGTACCGACCCTGGCTACTGCAGCACCGCCGCGATGGCTAAACAGCTCGGCTGTCCGGTCATTTTGCTGGTAGATGGCAAAGCGGTTTCCACCTCTATCGCCGCCACGGTGATGGGATTTCAACACTTCGACCCCAGCCTGAATATCGCCGGCGTTATCGTCAATCGCGTCAACAGCGAATCCCATTATCAGCTTCTCAAAGGCGCCATTGAACGCTATTGCGGGCTGCCGGTGCTCGGCTACGTACCGCGAGTGGAAGGGGTGGCGTTACCTGAACGCCATCTGGGGCTGGTCACCGCCCGCGAGTCGCTGGTCAATCAGCAGCCGTGGCGCGATTTTGCCCAAACGCTGGCGCAAACGCTGGATATTGAACGGCTCCTGGCTCTTAGCCAGCTCACCGCCCTACCCGCCGGGGAGTGGCCCCCGCTGCCGTCGCCCGACGCCGGCACGGGCCTGACGCTGGCGCTGGCCGACGACGAAGCCTTCAACTTTTACTACCCGGATAACCTTACGCTGCTTGAACGCTGCGGGGTGAATATCGTGCGCTTCAGCCCGCTGCGCGATAGCGAGCTTCCGCCGTGCCAGATGATTTGGCTCGGCGGCGGCTATCCGGAAATTCATGCCGCCGGGCTGGCGGCCAATACGTCGATGCTGGCGCAGCTGCGGGAGGTGCACCGGCGCGGCGTGGCGATTTACGCCGAGTGCGGCGGTTTGATGTATCTCGGCAGCACCCTTGAAGACGCCAGCGGCGACATCTATCCGATGGCCAATCTGATTCCCGGCCACAGCAAGATGGGCAAACGGCTTACCCGCTTTGGCTACTGCGAGGCGCGGGCGATGCGGCAAACGCTGCTGGCGGCGCCCGGCGAAACCCTGCGCGGGCATGAGTTTCACTACTCGGATTTTACCCCTGATATCCCGGCGGTCCTGGCCTGCCGCAAAGTCCGCGACGGTATGACCCTTCAGCAGTGGTCGGGCGGCTGGCAGGTGGGCAACACGTTCGCCAGCTATCTGCACCTGCACTTTGCGCAGCGTCCCATCATGCTTAACCACTGGCTGGCTGCGGCAAGGAGCGCGCTATGACGCTGCTGGCATGGGGCGTTGCCTGGCTCCTCGATTTTATCATCGGCGATCCGCAGAGCTGGCCGCATCCGGTGCGCTGGATAGGCAACCTGATCGCCGCCGTTCAGCGCGGCGTGCGCCGCTATTGCTGCAGCGATGTCGCCCTGCGCGTCGGCGG
The DNA here is from genome assembly GCF_040061575.1 of Klebsiella sp. CB_Kp196. Lineage (NCBI taxonomy): Bacteria > Pseudomonadati > Pseudomonadota > Gammaproteobacteria > Enterobacterales > Enterobacteriaceae > Klebsiella > Klebsiella sp. CB_Kp196. Next base: position 14,407 of record NZ_JBEAFH010000006.1, on the reverse strand, counting down.
CGCCGTGATGTGGCTGGTGGTGGTCGGGCTAACGTGGAGCCTCTGCTGGGGCGTGCTGGCGCTGGCGCGGACGGTTCATCCGTGGCTTGGCTGGCTGGTTGAGGTATGGATGATTTTCACCGTGCTGGCCGGACGCTGCCTGGCGCAGTCGGCGCGGGACGTCGAGCGCCCGCTGCGCGCGGGGGATCTGGCGGAGAGCCGTATCAAGCTGTCGTGGATCGTCGGGCGCGACACGTCGCAGCTTGCGCCGCAGCAGATTAATCGCGCGGTGGTGGAAACCGTCGCAGAGAACACCGTCGACGGCATTATCGCGCCGCTCTTCTTTCTGCTGCTGGGCGGCGCGCCGCTGGCGATGGCCTATAAAGCGGTCAACACCCTGGATTCGATGGTCGGCTATAAGCACGAAAAATATCGCGCCATCGGCATGGTCAGCGCCCGCCTCGATGATGTCGCCAACTTTATCCCCGCTCGCCTGAGCTGGCTGCTTATCAGCCTCGCCGCTCTCCTCTGCGGTGAAGCGGGCGGCCGCGCGCTGCGCATCGGCTGGCGCGACCGCTACAACCACAGCAGCCCGAACTGCGGCTGGTCGGAAGCGGCGGTCGCCGGGGCGCTCGGCATCCGGCTTGGCGGCCCTAACGATTACTTTGGACAGCGCGTGGAGAAGCCGTGGATCGGCGACGCGACGCGCGATATTTCCGTAGACGATATTTCCCGAACGATTCGACTGATGTGGGTGTCTTCGACCCTGGCGCTGGCGCTATTTATGGCGGTCCGGTACTGGCTGGTCGGCGCTGCCTGAGGACAAATGAATGCACTATATCCAGCAACCGCAGGCGATTGAGGCGAAAAGCTTCGACATTATTGGCGATATTATTGCGCAGACCCGCCCGGACTACCGCTTTGCCAGCCCGCTGCACGAAGCCATTATCAAGCGGGTGATCCACACCACCGCTGATTTTGACTGGCTGGATATCCTGTGGTTTTCGCCCGACGTGCTTCCGCGCTTGAGCGCCGCCCTGAGCCAGCCCTGCACGCTTTATACCGATACCACCATGGCCCTGTCCGGGATCAATAAAACCCTGCTGGCGAAATTCGGCGGCGAGTGCCGCTGCTATATCAGCGATCCGCGGGTGGTGGCGGAGGCCAAAGCGCAGGGGATGACCCGCTCGATGGCGGCGGTTGATATCGCGGTCGCCGAAGAGGGCGAGAAAGTGTTTGTTTTCGGCAATGCGCCCACCGCGCTGTTTCGTCTGCTGGAGCATGACGTCGCGGTCAACGGCGTGATTGGCGTGCCGGTCGGTTTCGTCGGCGCGGCGGAGTCGAAAGAGGCCCTGACGCAGAGCGGCCTGCCGGGCATCGCCGCGCTGGGTCGTAAAGGCGGCAGCAACGTCGCCGCCGCCATCGTCAACGCCATTTTGTACCACTTACAGGGGGCGCGATGAGCGAGCAATCCTTTGACGCCCCGGTATGGCACAACGGCAAGGCGCTGCGCAAAGGCTATACCACCGGATCCTGCGCCACGGCGGCAGCAAAGGTCGCGGCGCTGATGGTGATGCGTCAGCATCTGATTCATCAGGTCTCCATTGTCACCCCTTCCGGCGTCACCCTGTGCCTTAACGTCGAGTCGCCGCACGTTGAAGGGCAGCAGGCGATCGCCGCCATCCGTAAAGACGGCGGCGATGACGTTGACGCCACCCACGGGATGCTGATTTTCGCCCGCGTGACGCTCGACGATTCCGGCGAGATTACCCTGCGCGGCGGCGAAGGCGTCGGCACGGTCACCCGCAAAGGGATCGGCCTGCCCATCGGCAGCCCGGCGATTAACCGCACCCCGCGCCACACCATCGAGTCGGCGGTGCGCGAGGCGATTGGCCCGTCGCGCGGGGCGACGGTAGAGATTTTCGCCCCGGAAGGCGAGGCGCGGGCGCAGAAAACCTATAACTCGCGGCTGGGGATCCTGGGCGGCATCTCGATTATCGGCACCACCGGTATCGTGACGCCGATGTCGGAGGAGAGCTGGAAGCGTTCGCTGTCGCTGGAGCTGGAAATTAAGCGCGCGGCGGGGCTGGAGCGGGTAGTGCTGGTGCCGGGCAACCACGGCGAGCGCTTTGTACGCGAGCAGATGGGCATTGATGCGCAGGTGGTGGTCACCATGAGCAACTTCGTCGGCTACATGATTGAAGAGGCCGTGCGCCTCGGGTTCCGCCAGATCGTGCTGATTGGCCATCCCGGCAAGCTGATTAAAGTCGCCGCCGGGATCTTCCACACCCACAGCCATATCGCCGATGCGCGGATGGAAACCCTGGTCGCGCATCTGGCGCTGCTGGGCGCGCCGCTGGCGCTGCTGCAGCTGGTGAGCGAATGCGATACCACCGAAGCGGCGATGGAGCACATCGACGCGTACGGTTTTCAGCATATCTATCACCATCTTGCCGAACGCATCTGCCTGCGGGTGATGCAGATGCTGCGCTTTACCAAAACGCCGCCCGTCTGCGACGCCATCATGTTCTCCTTTGATAACAAGGTCCTCGGCAGCAATCGGCCGATCGTCGAGATTGCGCGGGAGATGGCATGTTAACGGTCGTCGGCATGGGCCCGTCAGGCCTGCATCTGATGACGCCGGCGGCGCGGGACGCGGTCGCCAGCGCGGACGCGCTGGTGGGCGGCAAGCGGCATTTACAGCAGTTCCCTGAGTTTGACGGCGAACGGTTTGCGCTGGGCGCCAATATTGCCGAACTGCTGGTATGGCTCGGCGAACGCGAAGCGCAGAAGGTGGTGGTGCTGGCCTCCGGCGACCCGCTGTTTTACGGCATCGGTACGCGGCTGATAGCCCACTTTGGCATCGAGCGCGTGCGCATTATCCCCGGCATCAGCGCGGTGCAGTATCTCTGCGCGAAGGCCGGTATCGATATGAACGATATCTGGCTGACCAGCAGCCACGGGCGGGACGTCTGTTTTGATGAGCTGGCTCGCCAGCGCAAGGTGGCGATGGTGACCGACGGGCGCTGCGGGCCGCGGGAAATCGCCGCCCAGCTGGCGGCGCGGGGTAAAGGGTATCGCTGGATGGTGATTGGCGAAAATCTGGCGATGGATAATGAGCGGATCCGCTGGCTACCGGTCAGTGAGGTCGACGGCGAATATGAGATGAACGCGGTGGTGATCCTCGATGAAAGATGAGCTTTTTCTGCGCGGCGAGAAGGTGCCGATGACCAAAGAGGCGGTTCGCGCGCTGGCGCTGGCCAAACTTGAGCTACACCGGGCAAGCCACCTGATTGATATCGGCGCCGGTACCGGCAGCGTGTCGATTGAGGCGGCGCTGCAGTACCCCTCGCTGCAGGTAACGGCGGTCGAACGCAATCCCGCGGCCCTGCAGCTGCTGGACGAAAACCGCCAGCATTTCGCCTGCGGCAACATTGAGATGCTGCCCGGCGAAGCGCCGATGGTGATCACCGAGCGGGCCGACGCCATTTTTATGGGCGGCAGCGGCGGCCGCCTCGACGAGCTCATTGACTGGTCGTGGCAGCAGCTCTACCCCGGCGGTCGCCTGGTGATGACCTTTATCCTGCAGGAGAACCTGAACGCCGCTCTCGACTATCTGCGGCTGAAGGGAATCGAACAGGTTGATTGCCTGCAGCTGAACGTTTCATCGCTGACCGCGCTGGGCAGCGGCCACTATTTCAAACCGAATAATCCCGTTTTTGTTATCGCCTGTCAGAAGGAAGAAAACCATGGCTGAGACATTTGACCCCCGTTGTGTGTGGTTCGTTGGCGCAGGGCCGGGCGACCGTGAGCTGATTACCCTCAAGGGCTACCGCTTGCTCCAGCAGGCCCAGGTGGTGATCTACGCCGGGTCGCTGATAAACACCGCGCTGCTGGAGTACTGTCCGCCCGGCGCCGAGTGTCACGACAGCGCCGAACTGCATCTGGCGCAAATTCTCGACCTGATGGAAGCCGGGGTTAAAGCCGGGAAAACGGTGGTGCGTTTACAGACCGGGGACGTGTCGCTGTACGGCTCGGTCCGCGAGCAGGGCGAAGAGCTGACCAAACGCGGCATCGACTGGCAGGTGGTGCCGGGCGTCAGCGCGTTTCTGGGCGCCGCGGCGGAGCTTGGCGTCGAATACACCGTCCCGGAAGTCTCCCAGAGCCTGATTATTACCCGCCTCGAAGGGCGCACGCCGGTGCCGGAGCGCGAGCAGCTTGAGTCGTTTGCCAGCCACCAGACCTCGATGGCGATTTACCTTTCCGTACAGCGCATTCACCGGGTGGCGGAGCGCCTGATGGAAGGCGGCTACCCGGCAACCACGCCGGTGGCGGTGATCTACAAAGCGACCTGGCCGGAAAGCCAGACCGTACGCGGTACCCTGGCGGATATCGGCGACAAGGTGCGCGAGGCGGGGATCCGCAAAACGGCGCTCATTCTGGTCGGGAATTTCCTGGGCTCTGAGTATCACTACTCAAAACTCTACGCGGCGGACTTTAGCCATGAATACCGTAAAGCCTGAATCAATCGCGCTTTTCTGCCTGACCCCTGGCGGCGTGCGGCTGGCGAAACGGCTGGCGGCGATGCTGCCGTTAACCTGCTTTACCAGCGAGAAGCTGCTGGAAGAGGGGTTTCTCCCCTTTGAAAACGGTTTTGCCAGCGCCGCGCGCGAGGCCTTCAGCAGCTATTCGGCGCTGATTTTCATCGGCGCCACCGGGATCGCGGTACGCGTACTGGCCCCGCTGGTGAATGACAAGTTCAGCGACCCGGCGGTGGTGGTGATTGACGAGCGCGGCCAGCACGTTATTAGCCTGCTTTCCGGCCACGCGGGGGGCGCGAATGCCCTCAGCCGCTATCTGGCCGGGATGCTCGGCGCCGACCCGGTGATCACCACCGCCACCGATGTCAACGAGATGGCGGCGCTGGATACCCTGGCATTCCAGCTTAATGCCAGGATGAGCGACTTCCGCGCGGCGGTGAAAACCGTCAACCAGATGCTGGTCAGCCAGCAGCGCGTCGGCCTGTGGTGGGACGACGAGTTGGATGAAGACGTCAGCCGCTGCGACCGGCGGGGATTTATCACCGTGACCGATCTGCACCAGCTTCCCGAGCTGGACGCGCTGGTCTGCGTCACGCTGCGCAACGAGCTGCCGGCCATCGCCGTGCTGCACTGGAAGCTGGTGCCGCAGCGGGTGGTCGCCGGAATTGGCTGCCGTCGCGATACGCCATTCCCGCTGTTAGCAGCGCTGCTGGCGCGCCAGCTTGAGGCGCAGCGCCTGGATCCGCTGGCGCTGAAAGCCATCGGCAGCGTGACGCTGAAGAAGCACGAGCAGGGGCTGATTCAGCTGGCCTCCTGCTGTCGCGTACCGTTCGAAACCTTTCCCGCTGATGCGCTGCGCGAGCATGAGCACCATTTCCCCGCCTCATCGTTCGTCAGAAAAACCGTCGGCGTGGGGAGCGTATCCGGCCCGGCGGCCTGGCTGCTGAGCCATGGGCAACTGTTGGGCGAAACCCTGCGCGAACAGGGCGTCACTATCACTTTGGGAGTTTCACACTGATGTTAAGCGTAATCGGAATCGGCCCTGGCTCGCAGTCCATGATGACCATGGAAGCCATTGAAGCGCTGCAGGCGGCGGAAATCGTCGTTGGCTATAAAACCTACACGCACCTGGTGAAAGCCTTTACCGGCGATAAGCAGGTGATCAAAACCGGCATGTGCAAAGAGATTGAGCGCTGCCAGGCGGCGATTGAGCTGGCGCAGGCCGGGCATAACGTGGCGCTGATCAGCAGCGGCGACGCCGGTATTTACGGCATGGCCGGACTGGTGCTTGAGCTGGTCAGCAAGCAGAAGCTGGATGTGGAAGTCCGCCTGATCCCGGGGATGACCGCCAGCATCGCCGCCGCCTCGCTGCTGGGCGCGCCGCTGATGCACGACTTCTGCCATATCAGCCTCAGCGACCTGCTGACACCGTGGCCGGTGATTGAAAAGCGTATTGTCGCCGCCGGGGAAGCCGACTTCGTGATCTGTTTTTACAATCCGCGCAGCCGCGGCCGCGAGGGCCATCTGGCGCGCGCCTTTGAGCTGCTGTCGGCCAGCAAAAGCGCGCAGACTCCGGTGGGGGTCGTGAAGTCCGCCGGACGTAAAAAACAGGAGAAATGGCTGACCACCCTGGGGGAGATGGATTTTGCACCGGTCGATATGACCAGCCTGGTGATCGTTGGCAACAAAGCGACGTATATCCAGGATGGCCTGATGATCACCCCACGAGGCTACGTGCTGTGAGCCACGGCGAGGTGCTGGTGATGGGCGGAACCAGCGACGCGCGGGCGCTGTGCCAGCAGCTTGACGCGGCGCAGGTTAAATACACCCTGTCGGTGGCGACGCCCACCGGCCAGCAGCTGGCGGGAGACATTCGCGGCCAGGTGCGCTGCGGGCGTCTCGAGCTGGAGGAGATGATCGCCTGGCTGAAGGCTAACCGGACCCGCTGGGTGATCGATGCTTCGCACCCCTATGCCGAAGCGGTGAGCCGCAATATCGTCCGGGCCTGCGAAACCGCCGGCGTGCTGCTGAGCCGCTATCAGCGCCCTGAACAGCTGAGCGGCCTGACGCATCCGCTGCTCTATACCGTGGAGAGCATTGAACAGGCCTGCGAGGTGGCGCGGCGCTTCGGCCAGCGCGTGCTGCTCACCACCGGAAGCAAAGATCTGGCGCGCTGGCGGGCGGGATTAGGCGAAAAAACGCTGCTGGCCCGGGTGTTGCCGGTCGCCGATGTCATCGCCCAGTGCGCCGGACTGGGGTTCGGCGTTGGCGAGATCTTCGCCCTGTGCGGGCCGTTCAGCGCCGAGTTCAACGCCGCTTTCTACCGCCAGTGCCGGGCCGATGTGGTGATCACTAAGGCCTCCGGCGCCGAAGGCGGCTATCAGGAAAAAGTACAACCCTGTCTGGATGCCGGTATCCCCTGCATCGTGATTACGCGCCCGGCACCGCTGGTGACCGGTGAAGAATTACTGGAAAGTCAGGCTGCCTTTGCCCGGCGCTTAGCGCGCTGGCTGGCCGCTGCTTAAGGAGTCCGAAATGAAAAAAGCGCTTCTGGTGGTCAGTTTTGGCACCAGCTATCCCGACACCTGTGAAAAGAATATCGTCGCCTGCGAGCGCGAGCTGGCGGCCAGCTGCCCGGACCGCGACACCTTTCGCGCCTTCACCTCCGGGATGATTATCCGCAAGCTCAAGCAGCGCGACGGTATCGAGATTGATACGCCGCTGCAGGCGTTGCAGAAGCTGGCCGAGCAGGGCTACCAGGATGTGGCGATTCAGTCGCTGCACATTATCAACGGCGATGAATATGAAAAGATCGTCCGTGAAGTGCAAAGCCTGCGCCCGCTGTTCCTCCGCCTGACGCTGGGGGCGCCGCTGCTGAGCAGCCATAATGATTATGTCCAGCTGATGCAGGCGCTGCGCCAGCAGATGCCGCCGATTGCCTCCGATGAAACGGTGGTCTTTATGGGCCACGGCGCCAGCCATCACGCTTTCGCCGCCTACGCCTGTCTGGACCATATGATGACGGCGAAGGGGTTTCCGGCGCGGGTCGGCGCGGTCGAGAGCTATCCGGAAGTCGATATTCTTATCGACAGCCTGCGCCGGCAGGGGGTGAAGGGCGTGCACCTGATGCCGCTGATGCTGGTGGCCGGCGATCACGCCATTAACGATATGGCCTCGGACGAAGAGGACTCCTGGAAAACGCTGTTCAACGCCGCCGGTATCACGGCGACGCCGTGGCTGAACGGGCTGGGAGAGAATCCGGCGGTGCGCGCAATGTTCGTCGCTCACCTGCAGCAGGCGCTGAGCCTGGCGATGGAGGAGGCGGCATGAGCGGCAAACTGTATGCCCTGAGTACCGGCCCTGGCGCCGCCGACCTGATCACCGTGCGCGCGGCGCGGGTGCTGGGCAAGCTGGACATTCTCTACGCGCCCGCCGGACGTAAAGGCGGCGACAGCCTCGCGCTCTCCATCGTGCGGGAGTATATCGGCGAACGGACCGAAGTACGCTGCTGCCATTTCCCGATGAGCGCCGACAGCGCGGAAAAAGAGGCGGTATGGGATGAGGTCGCCGCCGCGCTGGTGCAGGAAGTGGAGGCGGGCAAGCAGGTCGGGTTTATTACCCTCGGCGACGCCATGCTGTTCAGCACCTGGGTGTTCTTACTCCAGCGTATCGGCAGCCCGGAGTGGCTGGAGATTGTTCCCGGCGTCACCTCTTTCGCCGCCATTGCCGCGCGTTCAAAAACGCCGCTGGCCATGGAGCAGCAGTCGCTGGCGGTGATCTCCTGCACCGCGCCGGAAACGGAAATCGAGCAGGCGCTGCGCCAGCATGAAAGCCTGGTGCTGATGAAAGTGTACGGGCGGTTTCCCCGCATCAAAGCGCTGCTGGCGAAAAACGGTCTGCTGGATGCCGCGCTGATGATGTCCGAAGCCACGCTGCCGGGCGAGCAGTGCTGGCGCCATCTCCGTGACGTCAGCGACGACCAGCCGCTGCCCTATTTCTCGACCATTCTGGTCAATAAACAGTGGGAGTATGCAGAATGAAACTTGAACAACAGCTAAAACAGCTGTCTTTCAGCGGGTTAGCCGCGGCGCTATTGCTGATAGTGGTACCCGAAAAGGCTTTCGCGATGCACATTATGGAGGGGTTTTTACCGCCGATGTGGGCCCTGGCATGGTGGCTGCTGTTTTTACCCTGCCTGTGGTACGGGCTGGTGCGCCTGCGCCGCATCGTGCAGGAAGATAACAACCAGAAGGTGCTGCTGGCGCTGTGCGGGGCGTTTATTTTTGTCCTCTCGGCGCTGAAAATTCCTTCCGTGACCGGCAGCTGTTCGCACCCGACCGGCGTCGGCCTGGCGGTGATTCTCTTCGGGCCTGGCGTGGTGGCGATCCTTGGCGCCATCGTGCTGCTGTTCCAGGCGCTGCTGCTGGCGCACGGCGGGCTGACGACGCTCGGCGCGAACGGGATGTCGATGGCGGTCATCGGGCCGGTGGTCGGCTATATGGTGTGGAAAATGGCCTGCCGCGCGGGCATTCGCCGCGATGTCGGGGTGTTTCTCTGCGCGATGCTGGCGGATCTGGTGACCTACTTTGTCACCTCCGTACAGCTCGGCGTGGCCTTCCCGGATCCGACCGCCGGCGCGACCGGATCGATCGTCAAGTTTATGGGGATCTTCTGCCTGACCCAGATCCCGATCGCCATTGCTGAAGGACTGTTAACCGTCATGATCTACGACCAGTTGACCAAACGTCAGCTGATTACCGCACAGGGGCATTAACATGAAAAAGACGCTGATATTGTTAGCCATGGTGGTGGCGCTGGTGATCCTGCCGTTCTTTGTCGATCACGGCGGCGAGTTTGGCGGTTCGGACGGCGAGGCGGAGAGCCAGATTCAGGTGGTCGCGCCGCATTATGAGCCGTGGTTCCAGCCGCTGTACGAACCGGCGAGTGGAGAAATTGAGAGCCTGCTGTTTACGCTCCAGGGATCCCTCGGCGCGGCGGTGATTTTCTATATTCTGGGCTACAGCAAAGGCAGACAGCGCCGTGATGACCGGGTTTGATCGACTCAGCTATCAGAGCCGCTGGTTTCACGTCGCGCCGGAGCGCAAGTTTCTGTTCTGGCTGCTGCTGATGGTGCTGGCCTTTACCCTGCCTCCGCTGGGGCAGGGTATCGAAATGGCGCTGATTGCCGCCTTAACCTGCTGGCTGCTGCGGGTCTCGCCGTGGCGCTGGTGCCGTTGGATGGCGCTGCCGTTTGGCTTCCTGCTGATCGGTGTGCTGACCATTCTGTTCAGCGTTAGCCGCAATCCGCAGGATCTGCTGGTGAGCCTGCCGCTGGGCAGCGTCTGGCTGGGCATGACGTCGGAGGGGTTGACGACCGCCAATCAGACCTTCTGGCGCAGCCTGGCGGCGCTGGCGTCCACCTTCTGGCTGGTGCTGAATCTGCCGTTCCCGCAGCTTATTTTGCTGCTCAAGCGCGGACGGGTACCGCGGCTGCTGACCGAGCAAATCCTGCTGACCTGGCGTTTTATTTTTATTCTGTTAGACGAAGCGCTGGCGATTCACCGTGCGCAAACATTACGTTTTGGCTACCGTAGCGTGCCGAAGGGCTATCGTTCGCTGGCGATGCTGGTAGGACTGCTGTTTACCCGGGTGATGATTCGCTACCAGCAGATGAGCACCACGCTGGATATCAAACTGTATCAGGGTGACTTTCACCTCTAAGGATAAGTATGCTTGCCACGACCGATCTCTGGTTTCGCTATCAGGACGAGCCGGTGCTGAAGGGGCTGACGCTGGATTTTTCCCGTCACGCGGTGACCGGACTGGTGGGGGCGAACGGCTGCGGAAAATCCACGCTGTTTATGAACCTGAGCGGTCTGCTGCGCCCGCAGAGCGGGGCGGTGCTGTGGCAGGGAAAACCGCTGGACTACAGCAAACGCGGCCTGCTGGCGCTGCGTCAGCAGGTGGCGACCGTTTTCCAGGACCCGGACCAGCAGATTTTCTATACCGATATCGACAGCGATATCGCCTTTAGCCTGCGTAACCTGGGGGTTGCGGAAGAGGAAATTGCCCGCCGGGTGGACGATGCCCTGACTCTCGTCGATGCCCAGGGGTTTCGTCACCAGCCGATTCAGTGCCTGAGCCACGGGCAGAAAAAGCGCGTGGCGATAGCCGGCGCGCTGGTGCTGCAGGCGCGCTATTTACTGCTCGACGAGCCGACGGCGGGGCTCGATCCCTCGGGGCGCGCGCAGATGATCGACATCATTAAGCGCATTGCCGATCGGGGCAACCACGTGGCGATCTCCAGCCACGACATCGATCTGATCTATGAAATCAGCGATGCGGTTTACGTGTTACGCCGCGGCGAAGTGCTGGCGCACGGCGAACCCGGCGAGGTGTTTGCCCGCAGCGAACTGATGGCCCAGGCCGGGCTAACCCAGCCGTGGCTGGTGAAACTGCACGCGCAGCTCGGGCTGCCGCTGTGTAAAACCGAAGAAGAATTTTTTACGCGGATGCGAAGCAACGCGATGAAGGAGGCGTCATGACGCTGGCAATTATGTTACAGGGCACCGCTTCCGACGTCGGCAAAAGCGTGCTGGTCGCGGGGCTGTGCCGCATCTTTTATCAGGACGGGCAGCGAACCGCGCCTTTTAAATCGCAGAATATGGCGCTTAATTCCGGTATCACGCCGGATGGCAAAGAGATGGGCCGCGCGCAGATTTTCCAGGCCGAAGCGGCGGGCATTACCCCGGATGTGCGCATGAACCCGGTGCTGCTTAAGCCAACCAGCGACCGTAAAGCGCAGGTGGTGCTGATGGGCAAAGTGGCGACCGATATGGACGCGGTGAGCTATCACGAGTACAAGCCGCGCCTGCGAGAACAGATCCTCGCGGTTTATAACAGCCTTGCCGCCGAACATGATGTGCTGGTGCTGGAAGGGGCGGGCAGTCCGGCGGAGATCAACCTGCGCGATCGCGACATCGTCAATATGGGCATGGCCGAGATGGCCCAGTGCCCGGTGATCCTCGTGGCGGATATCGATCGCGGCGGCGTATTCGCCTCCATCTACGGCACGCTCGCGCTGCTGCACGATCGCGAGCGCGCGCGGGTCAAAGGGGTGATTATCAATAAATTTCGCGGCGACGTGGCGCTGCTGTATTCCGGGATCGAGCAGATAGAAGCGCTCACCGGCGTCCCGGTGCTCGGCGTCATGCCGTGGCTGGATGTCGATCTTGAAGATGAGGACGGCGTCGCGCTGCAAAAAGGGAAATATCTGCGTACCGACAGGCGTGATATTGAGATTGCCGTGATACAGGTGCCGCACATCGCCAATTTTACCGATTTCAACGCGCTGGCGGCGCAGCCGGACGTCCGCGTCCGCTATGTTCGCCAGCCCCAGGAGCTGGCGGGCGTGGATATGATTATCCTGCCGGGCAGTAAAAATACGCTCGGCGACCTGGGCTGGCTGCGCGAGAGCGGCATGGCGCACGCGGTACTGCAGGCCCGGCGCCAGGGCGTACCGGTGCTGGGGATCTGCGGCGGCTACCAGATGCTCGGCGAAACCATAATCGATGAGGTGGAGTCGGGGCTTGGCACCCAGCCGGGGCTGGGGTTGCTCAATACCGTCACCCACTTTGCGCACAGCAAAACGACCACTCAGGTAACGGCGACCCTGGCAACGGCGCTGCCGGCGTGGCTGGCGGCAACGGCGGGGCTGGCGGTAAGCGGCTACGAAATTCATATGGGCGAAACCGAGCTGCGCGACGGCTGCCGTTCGCTGATGCAGTTACATAAAGGCGGCCAGAATGTGGCGGACGGCGCGGTCAGCGATGACGGCCTGGCGTTTGGCACCTATCTGCACGGCCTGTTCGATAGCGATGCATTTACCCGCGCGCTGGTTAACGGCCTGCGCCAGCGTAAAGGGCTGGCGGCGCTGGATAACGATTTCGAGTATGCGCAGTATAAATCTCGCCAGTTCGATCTGCTGGCGGACGCGATGCGTCAGCATATTGATATCGAAAAAATCTACGCCATCATGCGCCAACATCAGGAGCCCGTATGCTGACTTTAGTGACCGGCGGGGCGCGCAGCGGTAAAAGCCGCCATGCCGAAGCGCTGATCGCCCATGCGCCGCAGGTACTCTATATCGCCACCTCACAGATCTTTGATGACGAGATGGCGGCGAGGATCCAGCACCACCGCGACGGCAGGCCCGCGCACTGGCGCACCGCCGAGCGCTGGCAGCAGCTTGATGAACTGATCACCCCGGATATCGCCCCGGAGGAGGCGATTTTGCTGGAATGTATCACCACCATGGTAACCAACCTGCTGTTTGCGCTGGGGGGCGACAGCGCGCCGGACGACTGGGATTATGCGGCGATGGAGCGGGCGATCGACGCCGAAATCGCGGTACTGATTGCCGCCTGCCAGCGCTGCCCGGCCCGCGTGGTGCTGGTGACCAACGAAGTGGGGATGGGGATTGTGCCGGAAAACCGTCTGGCCCGCCATTTCCGCGACATCGCCGGGCGCGTCAACCAGCGCCTTGCTGCGGCGGCGGACGAGGTGTGGCTGGTGGTGTCGGGCATTGGCGTAAAAATCAAATAGGCCAGGCGCGCCGTACCGGGCGTTATTCTTCCTGCTGGCTCTGCCATGAGCCAGCCAACAAGACGAGAACCTCTATGCAAAGCTTAACCTCTCTACTGGGCGCGATCCCGGCGCCTGATGAAAGCGCGATGGCGCGCGCCCGGCTTCATATCGACGGCCTGCTGAAGCCGCCCGGAAGCCTTGGACGCCTTGAAGATCTTGCCGTACAGTTGGCGGGCATGCCCGGTCTTGACGGCGTGCCGCAGGTGAAAAAGAAGGCGCTGCTGGTGATGTGCGCCGACCACGGCGTGTGGGACGAAGGAGTCGCCATCTCGCCGAAAGCGGTGACCGCCATCCAGGCGGCGAATATGACGCTGGGCAAAACCGGCGTTTGCGTGCTGGCGGCGCAGGCGGGCGCGAAAATGCACGTGATTGATGTCGGGATCGATGCTGAGCTGATACCGGGCGTTATCAACATGCGCGTGGCGCGCGGCTGCGGCAATATCGCCGTCGGTCCGGCAATGCGCCGCGGCCAGGCGGAAGAGCTGCTGCTGGAGGTGATGCGCTATACCCGAGGGCTGGCGCAGGATGGCGTCACCCTGTTTGGCGTCGGGGAGCTCGGAATGGCCAATACCACCCCGGCGGCGGCGATTGTCAGCGTTCTGACCGGCAGCGATGCCCAGGAGGTGGTCGGGATTGGCGCTAATCTGCCGTTGGCGAAGGTCGCTAATAAAGTGGAAGTGGTGCGCCGGGCTATCGCCGTCAACCGGCCTGACCCGAACGATGGTCTCGACGTGCTGGCGAAAGTGGGCGGTTTTGATTTATTGGGGATGACGGGCGTGATGCTGGGCGCGGCCTCCTGCGGCCTGCCGGTGCTGCTCGATGGTTTCCTCTCCTACGCGGCGGCGCTGGCGGCGTGCCGAATTGCGCCGGAAGTGAAACCCTATCTGATCCCGTCCCACTATTCGGCGGAGAAGGGGGCGCGTACGGCGCTGATGCATCTCGAGCTGGAACCCTACCTCAACATGGGGATGCGCCTGGGCGAAGGCAGCGGCGCGGCGCTGGCGATGCCGATCGTGGAAGCGGCCTGCGCGATGTATCACGAGATGGGCATGCTGGCGGCGAGCAATATTGTGTTGCCGAAGGGCTGAAAAAGGGCCGGGGAGCGGCGCTTAGCCGTTCCCTGAATCAGGTATAAGATTTTGCGCAGCGCAGAAACAAAAAAACACCCTTGAGGGTGTTTATGATGTTGGTTGCGGGGGCCGGATTTGAACCGACGACCTTCGGGTTATGAGCCCGACGAG